>JAZLLO010000081.1:0-58822 GCA_045598185.1 Marvinbryantia sp. | reverse complement strand
GCTTGCGACAAGAAGATAGATACCCCGCTCGCCAAGCATGCTGTAAAGCATGAGCGAGGCAAGTATTTGAGTGTTCGAGGAATTCCTGAGAATTCCTTGGACAACGAAAATGCTTGAGGGCTTGCCCCGGGGAGTTTCATTTTTATATACCGTCTTTCTGCGAAAGACACCGATGGGGTCATGAAACCGAGGTTCTTTCGCTATCTAATTTATTATCCTACTGGTACAGGAAAATCCCGCAGCAAAGCCAGAGAAGATGCAGCACGTAATGCATACTTCTTTATCTGTAATCATCATCTTTGGATCAACCTAAAAGACTGCAAAATCCTGCCAGACTCGGACAATGCCATCGGACAGTTACAGGAACTGTATCAGAAAAAGTATATACAAGAACTCCCAACCTACAACTTTACACAGGAGATCTTTGACGATTCCTGGCATTGCGACTGCTATTTTGACAACTTCCATACCTATGGAAGTGGAACCTCTAAAGTAAAAGCTAAAAAAGCAGCTGCATATATGGGCCTGGTCCGCCTATTCGAAAGCGCCGGACAGGCATTAGAAGAAGTTGAAGAAGGCCCATTCCTTTGAGATAGGGACGTTTCTTTTTTGGGATACAGTATCTGCTACATTGAAAGAGAGATAAATAGTCGAGTGCACATTTTCTGGATTAAAAAATGTGCTATACTGAATAATAACCAAGCATACACTGTTAAGAGAGGGGGAACGCAAAATGAGTGAGAAGTATCAGATTGTATTTATGCAGGCAAGGCTTTTACGAATGGCTTCAGAAGAGTGGAAAGTAACGATACAGAAGGCGAATGATATTTTTAATAAGTATAATCTTTTACGATTCATAGAAGAGTGTTTTGATGTTTTCCGTATGGAAGGCGACCGGGCAGTGTTTTATGAGATTCAAACGCTTCTAAAAAGTAAAGGAGTGGATATCTATGCTGAGATTAACTGAAGGTATGCGCCTTTGGTGGATAGACCCATCAGACATTGCAGATAGATAGTTTTAACGGCTACAACAAATCTCTCCTTCCTTCTATATTGAGTACATTTCTGAGTACACGTTAAATTATTAAACATCCGCGGATGCCGGTTTTTCCTTGATTTTAAAGGAAATCTCGGCATCTGTTCGTTTTTCTACGCTCGACGCAGAGGTCGTGGGTTCGAATCCCGTCGCATCGACTCCTTTGCAGGGGCAAGAACACTTGAAAATAAAGGATTTTCAAGTGTTCTTCTTTTTTGCCTGAATACATTCGTGATTGGCTGTCACGAATTTTGTCACGAATTTCCTACAGTTTGTCACGAATCTTATCCGGAATCGGATAATATCTATGACTTGCTTCCGTCTTAGTGGAATCCTTCTCGACAATTGTTCTTACTCTGGTAAAGCAGAGAAATGCTGATTGCCAGTTTGATCATTGTCCAGGTTGTGATTGCAGCCGAGATAGCAGGAATCTGGTCATTCCTTCTTTGGAAGAAAGAGCATTGGGCAGAGACTTGGATTGTTTTTGTGATGGCAGTATTACTTTCATGTATGGTAAAAACATATCTGATGCAGGAAATGACTCGGAAGTTTAATGATGAGAAGGTATGCCGTAATCTGTATCATTTTCTTGGTGAAAAAGCGAAAGAGTATCTTCCTCATGGAGTGACAGAAAACTAATTTCTGTCCAGACTTGATCCCAAAGAATTGGAATCCATTCAACAGAAAATCGTATATAACATGATTCACCAAAAGACATTCGAAGTTTGGAAGTCTCTTTTTTATTGTTAATCGGGTATCTAAAGTTTAGTGGGATAAACAGCAAGAGTGAAAGTATCCCTGTAAAATCTCTCATGAGAGAATTATGGGGGATTTTTAATGTCTTTTCCTTTAAACAAAATCGAATTTACAACTTTTTGAATTGTTTTCCGCTATTTAGTAACAGTTGTCTTGATGTTATAATTTTTAAAGTAGGGGGAGTAGACGCAAATTGGTGAAAGATAAGTATATAGCAAGTAATTGTGGGGAAATGATGTTATGAATAATAAGAAAAATGTTGAGTTCCGGTATTACGTGATTCCTAAAGATGATATTGTACTTTTTTTGATGGGATCGACCTGGAATAAAGAATACGGAGAGGGAAAAGATAAGTTACATTTTCATAATTATTATGAAGTTGGTATATGCCATGAAGGGGAAGGGGAAATGATACTTGGTGAAACGGAAGTACCTTTTTATCCGGGGTGCATTTCTATTATTCCACAGACAGAACTTCATACTACGAATACATTTGGGGAAAAGGCCAGTTGGGAATGGATGTATTTTGATATCAACGAATTATTGAATGAACTGTATCCTGATGATGAAATGTTAAAAGAGAATACAAGGCGTCTTATTGAGAAACAGGGGAAATTGTTAACACCGGATACAGATATTCAAAAGATACAATTCCTTGTCCGTGGGATTTTTGATGAAGAAAAACATAAAGAGTATATGTATCGAGATATGATAAGGCATCTTCTGCTCGTATTAGTTGTAGAAATTGTTCGAAAATTACAGAATAAAGATATGCCAGAGCGGGTTCCGGTCAGGAAGACTGATATTTTCCCTGCAATATCTTTCATAAAGGAAAATTATCGGACTGCAATAAAGATTGAAGAATTAGCTCGTTGCTGTGGCATGAGTGAAAGTTACTTTAGGAAAGTTTTTGAAAGATACATGAATATGAAACCATTGGATTATATAAATTTTGTACGAATCCAAAAAAGCTGTGCATTACTTAGAGATACTAAAATGGTTATATCTGATATTGCGGAACAAGTGGGATATGAAAGCGTTTCATCATTTATCAGAAATTTCAGAAAGATAATTGGTTCTACACCGCATCAGTGGAAAATGGATGAAGAGTTGGAAAAGAATAAAATGCTTAACTATAATGTTACAGCATTGAGAGGATGGTTGGAATAAAAAAGAGCGAATATGCTATTTTTCCATACAGAAATTGAAAACAATAAAAAGCAGGCGTATGGTAAAATTGCATTAGCCAAAGAAAGAATTAACAAAAAAATTATACAATCTGACAAAAATCAGATATTATCATATTTTGAGAAGCATCACTTCGATCGTATTGGAACATTCTTGATTTGCTCCAGTAAGATTGCAGTGATGTTTTTTTGCTTTAAATACGCATCCTAATGGTTACAACAAGATGTAAATGGGATAAGAGAGGGGGAGGAGGAATAGTTTATTCTATGCCAGAGTAAGTGGCACTATTAATTTAAAAGAAAAGATTTTGGAGGGCTTACAAATGCGATGTTATGAAAATCCAAACATAACAAGCGAGAATCGTGTAAAACCAAGATGCTACTATATTCCAAAAGGAAAATCGGAATATGAATTATTAAACGGCAAGTGGGATTTTGCATATTTTCAGCGAGATATTGATGTACCAAATGAAATTGAAAAATGGGATGAGATAACGGTTCCATCCTGTTGGCAGCTAGAGGGATACGAGAACCCGAATTATACAAATATTAACTATCCATATCCGGTAGATCCACCATATGTTCCCGATGATAATCCATGTGGTATTTATAGAAGAACATTTGATGTGAAAAATAAGTGGGGGCGAATTTATATTGTACTGGAGGGTGTAGCATCCTGTGCATATGTGTGGATCAATAATACCTATATTGGTTTTACGCAGGGAAGTCACCTGCAGGCTGAATTCGATATTACAGAAGCCGCAATAGAAGGTACAAATACAATTCAGATTAAGGTATTGAAGTGGTGTTGTGGAAGTTATCTTGAGGATCAGGACTTTTTCAGATTTAATGGGATTTTCCGTGATGTGTATATGCTGCAAAGACCAGAGGGACATATTACAGATGTTGAGATGATTCCAAATGACCGTTCGATTGATATTACAATAGACGGAAAAGCAAATCTTTCCATTCTTGCCGGTGAAGAAGTGCTTCTGCAAAAAGAGGTGGATGGATTTGTTTCATTCGAACCAGAGAATCCGGTTTTATGGAATGCTGAAAAACCTTTTCTCTATACCGTTAATCTTGAAAGAAACGATGAAATTATAACGTTAAAAGCTGGTTTGAGAAAAATTGAAATTGGCAAACAAAAGGAACTTTTGGTTAATGGGACTTCTGTAAAATTACGCGGAATAAACCATCATGATACAAGTAAATACAGAGGATGGTGTCAGACAAATGAAGAACTCCGCCATGACTTGGAGCTGATGAAATCACTGAACATCAATTGTGTTCGTACTGCTCACTATCCGCCTACACCTGAATTTATGAATATGTGTGATGAAATAGGCTTTTACGTAGTAATGGAAACCGATATTGAGACACATGGTTTCCTGCGAAGACTCCCTAATGTACCATACCATTTTGATATGGATTCGAATGCCTGGCCAGGAACATTGAAAGAATGGAGAAAAGAATTTCTCGAACGTATGGAAAGGATGGTCGAGTTATTTAAAAATTATCCATCTGTTATCATGTGGTCGACCGGCAATGAGAGTGGTCACGGCTGCAACCATGTGGAAATGATAAAGTGGACAAAGAAGCGAGATAATACAAGGCTCGTACACTGTGAGGATGCTTCCAGAAAAGGACAGTACTTTAACGCAGATGTATATTCAAGAATGTACCCTTCCCTTGAGGAAACAAAAAACTTTGCCCTTACGGATGATATTGATATGCCAGTCTTCCTGTGTGAGTATGCACATTCTATGGGAAATGGACCCGGAGATATCTTCGAATATGATGAGCTGTTTGAAAAATATCCAAAATTGATTGGTGGATGTATCTGGGAATGGGCTGATCATGTGGTTTGCGAGAATGGTGTGCAGAAATATGGCGGGGATTTCGAAGGAGAAATGACTCACGATGAAAATTTTTGCTGTGATGGTCTTGTATTTGCGGATCGTTCATTTAAAGCAGGAACCTATGAGACAAAGGCTGCGTTCCAACCAATGCGTACGACATATGAGAATAACACTCTGCGCATTCGTAACCGATTCGATTTCACTAATTTCAATGAGTATACATTCAGATATGTAATTGAAGCAGATGGTGTGGAAATTGATTCTCACGAAAGAAAGATCGATGTGAAACCTCATGAGCATCTTGAAATTGAAATTCCATATTGTGAACGCACATGTAAGTATGGTGTATATCTGAAAGTTATGCTTATGGATCATGAACACTGTCTTGCAATGGAACAGCATCAGTTACCTGCACGTATAGAGAATAAGGTACTGAAAGATGCAGCAGTGCTTTCTGAAGATGATCTGTTTGTTTATTCAAAAGGCGATAGTTTTGCTTATGTATTTTCAAAGCATTACGGTATGTTTACAAGCCTTGTTGTGAATGGAAGGGAGCAGCTGGCAACCAGACCAGTTATTTCAGCGTTCAGAGCTCCAACAGATAATGAAAGAGGTATTAAACAGTTTTGGAATCGTATGGATGTATGGCAGGGAGAAAATCTGGATTATACATTCTCAAAGATTTACGATTGCAAAGTAGCGGGTAATCAGATTATCGTGACAGGTTCTCTGGCAGGTATTTCCAGATGTCCACTCTTTAAATACACGCAAACATGTACCATTTTTGCTGATGGAACAGTTGAAATTGGTCTTGTAGGAGATATTCGTGAGGATGCAATGTGGCTGCCTAGAATGGGATATGAATTTGCTATGCCGGCAGGTATGAGTGAGTTTAAGTATTACGGAAGAGGTCCTATCGAGAGCTATCATGATATGAAGCATTTTGCACCGGTTGGTATGTACGAAAGTACTGCGGAAAAGGAATATGTAGGCTATGTAGTTCCTCAGGAACATGGAAATCACAATGATGTAAAAATGCTTCAGATTGGAGATCTTGTTTTCGAGTGTGTTCGTGAGCAGGGAATGGAGATTAATGTTTCCGAATATACGGCAAAACAGTTATGTCAGGCAAATCATACAGATGAATTAAAGAAGGATGGACTTACTCATCTCCGAATTGATTATAAGGATTCAGGAATTGGTTCGGCCTCCTGTGGACCTGCACTTGGAGAAGCACACAGGCTGAGTGAAAAGCATATTGATTTTTCATATTTGATTAGCATTGTATAAAGCAATAAAACATAAATAACATTAGAATGAGAGGAAATGTTTTATGGAAGAAAAAAGATACTTGAAATGGTATAACAAGGTGGGTTATGGTTCCGGTGATATTGCCGGTAACGTAGTATATGCTCTTTTAGCTGCATTTGTAATGATCTTCCTCACCGATACGGTAGGATTAAATGCAGGTATTGTAGGTACTCTGATTGCGGTATCAAAACTTTTTGATGGTGTTAGTGATATTTTCTTCGGAGCTATGATTGACAAGACACATAGTAAAATGGGTAAAGCCCGTCCATGGATGTTATATGGATATTTTGGATGTGCACTTTGCCTGATAGCAATTTTTAGTATTCCGGCAGAACTTGGTGATTTCGCAAAATATGCTTGGTTCTTTGTTGCATATACAGTATTAAATGCAGGTTTCTATACTGCAAACAATATCGCATATTCAGCACTTACAGCTCTTATTACAAAGAACAATCAGGAACGTGTGCAGATGGGTTCTATCCGTTTCATGTTCGCATTTGGAACAAGTATGCTGATTCAGGCAGTAACTGTAGGTATTGTTGCTAAACTTGGTGGTGGTGCGGCAGCATGGAGAACAGTAGCAATTGTTTACTCAATTATCGGTGTGATTTCTAATACACTTTCTGTTCTTTCTGTAAAAGAGCTTTCTGAGGAAGAACTTGCTGAAGGCGAGGAGAAGAATGCCGGACAGCCAGAAGAAAAATATACTCTTATTGATGCATTTAAGATTCTTGTACATAACAAATACTTCCTTATGATCTGTGGATCATATCTGTTAATGCAGCTTTATTCAGCAACACTTGGTATGGGTACCTATTACATGAAATACGTTATCGGAGACGAGACAATGTTTGGTACTTTTGCATGGGCAGTAAATATCCCTATGATTATTGGTCTTCTTGTAACTCCGTCTTTGGTAGGTTACTTTAAAGGAATGTATAAGTTAAATATTGTAGGATACCTGATTGGAACTGCCGGACGTGCTGCAGTGCTTGTAGCAGCTTATATGGGTAATATTCCATTAATGTTAGCATTTACTGCTGTTGCTGCACTTGGAATGAGTCCTCTTCAGGGCGATATGAATGCATTAATTGCTACTACCTCAGAATATACAAGATTAACAACCGGAAAGAAAGTTGATGGAACAATGTATTCATGTACTTCTTTTGGAACCAAAGTTGGTGGAGGTATTGGTACTGCAATCGCTGGTTGGTTATTAGCAGCAAGTGGATTTGTAAATAATGCTGCTGTACAGTCAGAGTCATGTATCCGTATGCTTCATGTAATGTATCTGTGGCTCCCTATGATCTTTAACCTCTTAATCACATTCGTATTATTCAGAATGAAAGTTGAAAAGGCAGTTGAAGATATGAAATAATAGGCTGTTTTAATCTTATAAAAGTAAAAAACGTCTTGTGATCATTATGATCATGAGACGTTTTTTGCGTGCTGAAATTAGTACTTAAAAGGAACTTAAAATGCAAACCTAAATCCCAATTAAAAAAGTTTTTTAGGTTCCTTTTAATGAAAGAATCTATACTGTCAGAAAACAGTAAAAGAAAGGATACGATATTTAGATATGAAAAAGAGTAGATTTCCAATATTACTTGCCGCAGCAGTTGTTCTTTCCCAGCTGAGTTCGATCCTTGTATCTGCAGCAGAGTTGAATTATTCAGGCATTGCACAGGCAGTTCCGAGTGAGCAGCAAGTATTGATAGATATGGAAAAGATCGATCTGGTTGTTGGTGAAGTAAAAGTAGCAGCAGGAGATTATGTGGAAGCAGGAGATCCGGTGTTTATTCTTACGGATGAAAGTTACGCACAGGCTCTGGCTTATTATTCAGCTATGATGATACAGGCAGAAAACAGTCTGACAGATATCCAATTGAATTATGATAATGGTATCATGATTGCACAGAATACCTATGATATTGCCTTGGCTAATGCGGAAAATGCGGAGTTCGTACAAGAATATCAGACCAAAGAAGTAAGTACTGCATTGGAAAATCATGAAAAAATGCTGACTGAATTAGAAAAGAAAATCGAAGATCTGAAAGCAGGAAATTACAGGAGTTCCACAAGCGGCATTTCTGGTGGCAATTCCTCCAATGGATCTTCCGCAAGGAGTCAGACATCAGAAACAGAACCTGAAGTAAAAAAGGAGTCAGAAAAAGAACCTGCAAAAAGGGAAACTGAGACAGAAAGAGAAACAGAAGCTGAGACTGTAACTGATAGAGAGTGTGAACCTGAAACAGAAGGCACAACCGAAGTTGTTACAGAGCCGGAAACAGAGGGCAATGATGGGGGAATGGAATCAGAAACAGAGCAGGAAACAAATCTGGAATTAGAAGCGATCAGAAGCGAGATACTGGAAAAGGAAGCATCTATTTCAGAATTAGAAGAAACGGTTAAAACAGCACTGGCAGAAGCACTTTCTCACATATCAACTCAGGAGGAAGATGTTCCAGAGAATTATACGACATATAGTATGCAATTGGACAATCTGATCACACAACTGGAGGCAGATATTGAATATCAAAAGGCTGCACAGGAAGGAATGGATTTTGAAAGCACCACAGCGACAGTGCTTGAAAATTCTATCCTTGGAGATGAAGCAGTAAAAGACAGTTTGACAGATATCAGAACCAGATTGGAAAAACATCAGGAAACTGTGAGTTTTATTTTGCAGTTTTTCCAAATAGATATGGAAACAACGAGAGTGCTCCTGGATTCAGACACCATTCAGAGTATTACAGAATATATGACTTTGGAAAATGAACTGAATGTGTTATATAGCAGTGCTTTGGAATGGTATGACACAAAGCTTGAGGAGTCAAAAGCGAGAATTGATGAATTAGAAAATGCAAGGGAATCCGAGAAGAATAAAGAAACAGAGAACGTAAAAGAAACAGAAAAGACAAAAGAAACAGAGAGAATAAAAGAGACAGAAAAAACAAAAGAAACAGAAAAAGCGAAAGATGCGGGAAATGGAAATCCATCGAAAAACGAACAAACTCAGTCTTCGGAACAGGAAAGATCGAAATCTTCCGGTTCCGGAAGTAATGGAGGAAACAGTGGCTCAAATGATAACAGCAGTGGGGAGAAAGAGCAGGGAGGAGTACAAGGTGGAAAAACAGGGCAGAATGGATCTTCAGTTGCTGCTCTGGATGGCACAAGTCTCTCTATCCTGAAGAATGAATACAATCTGTCTTCTGCAGAGACTCTTCTTGCAAAAGAGGCAGCAGATAGCGAAGCTGCCATGATTTTGATCAGCAATCTGGAAGAAGAAAAACAGGTGGTACAGGATCAATATCAAAAGCTTTTAAGAAACAAAAAAGTATATGATCTCCAGATACAATATACGTATGAGTCTATGTGTTTGTCAGAGAGGTTGGCCTTATGTACTTATCAGGAAACGGTTCGTACATGGGAAGAAAAGCTTCAGGCTGCAAAAGATGTCATTTCCGGATTAAAAGATCAGCAGGAATACCTCCTTCAGATGGGAGATGGCGTTATATGTGCAGAAGAAAGTGGGATGATCCTGGAGGTTTACTATGGGGCAGGAGAAACACTAAGTAATGATAATCCGCTGTTTACATGGACAGGATCAGATAAGATCCTGATTTCCCTGGAAGTTCCACAGGAAGAAATCACAGAGTTTGCAGTAGGAGATCATGTGCAGGTGTCTGCCGGAGGCAGGAGAACTTATGAAGGAATCATCCGGAGCAAAGCAATGGAACCCTCTGAGAATACATCCAGGACAAAGATTTATTATACGGTCACAGTCCTGGTAGATAATGCAGAGGGAAGAATCCGTGCGGGTTCATCAGCTAATGTGGTGATCAATACAGATACAAGTGGAGGAGAAGATGAATAATAAAACGAGAAGAAGCATTTGGTTTATTCTGCTTGTCCTGATCGTTGTGATAAGCGGCGTAGCAGTAGGATACCTGTATCTGCAGAAAAAGAATAATGAAAAGAACAATCTGGAACAATATAAACAGGAAACGGTGAAAAGAGGTTCTATCTCTACCGGTATTATAGAAAACGGTACGGTATCTTTTGAATCTGTGGATCAGATATTTCAGATTGCAGAAATTTCTGAAGTATCACAGGATGCATCTTCTGGTGCATCTGGTGAAAACGGAAAAGGATCAGGTAATACCGGATCGGGTCAGGGACAAAGCATGGGAAATGGAACAGGTTCTCTGATGATAGAGGATGTCTATGTGACTACCGGACAGATTATGAAACAGGGAGATCCCATACTGAAGCTGACAGAAGATAGTATCTCAGATTATCGTTATAAATTAGAAAAAGCAGCAGAATCTGCCGGGTTAGCTTTACAAAAGGAAGAAATCAATCTGGAACTGAAAAAGACATCAGCAGATTATAATTATCAGATGTATCTGGCAAAAGGAGAAATTGCAGAGGATAATTATCAGGCAACATTAACAAACCTGGATAGTTCTGTGGCAAAGATAGAAGAACAGATTGTGGAACAGCAAAGTGAAGTGGCAGCTTATCAGGAATATGTAGACTGGGGATACGATTATGGAGATGCACTTGAGGAAGCGCAGGAAACGCTGGAAACATTGCAGGCCAATCTTTTAATTGCCCAGAATAACAAGACAACCGGCAGCATTCAGGCAAAACAGGAATATGAGCAGGCAACTACAAATTATCAGTATGCAGATATGCTGCATGAGATAGATATAGACGGATTAGATACAGATTATCTTGCTGCGAAGGAACTTTTAGAAGACGCTCAGGAAGCTTTAGCAAAATTTGAGGAACAGATCAAAGATGGTGTTGTATATAGCGTGCATTCTGGTACTGTTACCAATATCAACATTGCGGCAGGTTCAGGTCTTGCAAATAATACTGCAATTGCAACTTTCCTGGATCAGACCGCTGTATTCATGCAGGTATATGTTTCACAGGAAGATATCACCAGAATCAATACCGGTGACCAGGCAGTCATCTGTCTGGACGCATATCCGGAACAGGAATTTGCAGGAACTGTTGGAAGCATCTCTGCATTAGCAAGAACCGGTTCTTCAACAGTGAATTATGAAGTCAATGTATTCTTTGCTCATTGTCCGGATAAAATATATTCCGGAATGACAGGGGATATCACGTTTGCCGGGAAAACAGTTACAGATACTTTATATGTTTCAAACAGGGCTGTCAGACTGGAAGGTGCAGCATCTGTTGTATCTGTTCTGGAAGCAGATGGCAGCATAACGGAACAGGAAATTCAGACTGGTTTCTCAGATGGGATTGTCGTTGCGGTAGAATCCGGACTGACAGAAGGACAGATCGTGTTAGTAGAGAAATAAACACAAAAGACAGGAGAGCATATGAGAGTAACGGAATTACTAAGACTTGTCTGTCTGAATATTAATCAGAACAAATTCAAGTCTGTTATGACTTCCATCGGAATTGTTGTGGGTGCAGCGACCGTCATGCTTGTGCTGGGTATTGGACGAGGCGGTAAAATGGATATCGCAGAGCAGTTTGCTCAGTTAAATGCGGGAGAAATCAATATTACCTACAAATATGCCGGTGAGGAAATCAATACGTCTGGAGGAACAGGAATTGTTGGTGCATCAGGCAATGTCTCCGGCAGAAGTGGTGGGAAAAATAATGGAAAGAAATCCGAAAGAGGAGAGATGAATTTTGGAGGCGGAGAACAGGGAAGTGCGGGGAAACAGATGAGAGAGCGTTCAGAGATTCCTTCCGGGGAAGGGAGAGAACCGAAAGAAAGACCAGATCTTCCAGAAGAAAAAGAGACAAAAAGCTCTTCAGATGAAATAAAAAGTCCGATTGACGGAAGACTGAATCAGTCTGAGATCATTTTGTCTAAAGAAGATGTTACTGCGATTGAAGAAGATGTTACTGGAATTACCGGAATTACACTATCCTATACAGTGAAAACTACCGTTGAAGGAGGGAATCTTATATCTGGGCAGTCCATGATAGTGGCAGGAGTAGAAGATACATATGAAGATGTCAGTAAATTACAGATGAAGGCAGGATATTTTGTTACTGAGGAGCAGAATGCCCAGAGAGCCAGGATCTGTGCCCTTGGATCTGAAATAGCGGAAGATCTGTTTGATGATCCAGAGAAAGCTGTTGGTCAGAAAATCTTTATCAATGATCGTGCTTATACGGTTACCGGAGTATTGGAATCTTCTGGTATGATATCCGGAGGAATCACGCTTGACAGTTCTGTTTTTGTACCATATGAGACTGGGGTGAAATATATTACCGGAAATACGATATCTCCAAAACTGACAGTGATTGCAGAAGATGTGGACAGTCTTCAGGAAGTGATTGCAGGTGTAAAAAGAGAGCTGGATGCCAGATATGATAATGCTGATTTTACTTTTGAAGATTCCGGAAGCAAGATGAAAAGTGCACAATCCTCGAATCATATATTAACGATGCTTCTTACAGCTATGGCAGGAATCGTATTTCTCATAGGAGGAATCGGAATCATGAATGTTCTCTTTGTATCAGTGAAAGAACGTACCAATGAGATTGGTATTTTAAAAGCGATCGGAACAGCACGCAGTGATATTTTGCTGGAATTTTTAATGGAGTCAGCCGCAATCAGTATGATTGGCGGGGCTCTGGGAGTAGGAATCAGTTTTCTACTGGTACCGTTGGTTCAGTATTTTCAAGTACGGGTAGAGATTACTGGCAAGTTTGTTTTGATTGCTTTGGGATTTGCAGTGTTAACGGGAACTGTGTTTGGAATTTATCCGGCATGGAAAGCGTCTAAATTAGAACCAGTGGAGGCATTAAATGCAGAGTAGATCGATAGGAATTGGAATGATTCTTCTTGGGTTTCTTCTGATTGTAACGGTATGTATTGGAAAGGCAGAAGAGAAGCAGGAAGATTCTAGAATAGAAACCATACAGGTAGTTTCGATTATTGGAAATGAATTAACATATTTCTCATCTTCAGTAAGTGAAAATGGAATAAGTGATCAGAGGACGGAGGATAAACCAGAGAATAAACCAGAGAGGACGGCGGAGAATCCGGACAGAGGCGAGAAGACCGAGAATACCAGGAGCACGGATAGTAATAATAGTAGTGAGAAAAGATCAGGAAAGGGTAAAGGTGGATCAAGGACCAGTAAGACAGTATATCTTCCAGTGGCAGTCCCTGTACATACTGGTGAAGAGAGAGAGCGTACTTTTACCATTCTTCAGGCGAATGATGTGTTGGAGGTGAAAATCATGAAGAATGCAACAGGAGAAGAATGCATCGTCGAAATCTGGATGGAAGGAACAAGAATGGAAGATGAGTAAAATCATAGTAATGGATGGCATCCATAAATATTATTCTATGGGTTCTGCAAAGGTTCATGCATTAAGAAACGTTTGTCTGGAAGTTGAAAAAGGAGAATTTGTTGCAATTCTTGGTCCGTCCGGCTCTGGTAAGAGCACCCTGATGAATGTAATCGGGTGTATGGACAGACCGGATGAGGGATCCTATATTCTGGATAATGTAGCAATAGAGAATTCAACAGAAGCAGAACTTACAAGAATAAGAAATGAAAAGATTGGATTTATTTTTCAAAAATATCATCTGATTCCAACTTATAATGTATTGCAGAATATAGTAATGCCTTTGATCATGCGTGGAATGTCGATGAAAGAAGCGATGAGTGTAAGTGAGGATACCATACATCTGCTCGGACTGGAAGATCGAATCCGTCATAAACCACGGGAATTGTCAGGAGGCCAACAACAGAGAGTTGCCATTGCAAGGGCTCTTGTAGGACAGCCGGCAATTCTTCTGGCAGATGAGCCAACAGGTGCGCTGGATCAGACAAGTGGAAAGGAAGTATTAAAACTCTTTCATAGATTAAATGATGCCGGGAATACCATTATCATGATTACCCATGATTTGAATGTTGCCCAGAATGCCAACAGAATAGTACACATTGTGGATGGAAAACTCTATTCTTAACGATTATTCTATGTTGGAAGGAAATGCCTTTTTTCTTGACATAGAATAACAGTTGACAACATGATAAGAGTTTGCTAGCACTATTATACAGTTTGGTGATTCTCTACCATTTTAAAGTGAGAGACGATAAAGTATGAAAAAGCCTTGCGATTGAGCAAGGCTTTTATGATGCGGTATTCTCATAATGTGAAATATGTATCATGCTTTTAATTGTTCAAGACTTTTCATAACGGCTTCCCTACGGGAACATTCAATCGTATAAGTAATATTCTGATTTGATTGATAAAGTTCCAGTATCTTTTTCCAAGGGATATTTCCATCGCCTAAAGCAAGGTGCTGATCATAGGATTTATCATTATCATGAAGATGGACATGTCTGATATATGGGGCAAGTTCTGTTGCCCACTTTTCTGCTGGATGTTTGGAATAGCAGTTGGCATGTCCAATATCCAGACAGATTCCGAAGTCGGTGCTGTCAACTCGCTTTGCCACATCAAGGAAAGGATATATCTCTGGGTCTAATACATTCTCCATGCAGACAGGTATACCGCTGTGTGCTTCAAGAAACTCGTTCCAGAAATCAGCCATTCGTTCAGCCCATCCTTGCAGGAAGTAGACAGATGGGATCATGCAACTATGATATACAATACGACTGGCATTTAGTTCTCTGGCGGCTTCCCAGGCCTGGGAAAACCGGTGCATGGTTACTTTACGGATCTGACGATCAAAAGCCATAGGATTGAGATCTAAAAATGGTCCATGTATGGTTACAGATGGATTTCCAAGAGTTATTAATAAGTCTTTTTCGCGTTGCAAAGTCAGATCATAGTTATCCAGGTTTTCGGAGACACTGAAATTGATTAGTTCGAGTCCTACATGGAAAGTTGATATAACAGAAGACAACTCTTCTTCGGATAATAATTCGGATATGTATAGTTTAGTAATATCCATATAGAAACACCTTCTTTCTATGTGAGATAACACAGAATCACAAAACAAGTTCACAGATACTGATCACGTCCTTGTAAGCAACTTCCATATCATCACCATATCTATGCTTCTACGAAGAGCGCACTGAAGATGGTCTGGCAGCTTGTTAATGAATGAAGCCAAAAATAAGCTCATTTAGTCATCTGAATTGGAACGCTGGTAAAGACTTGAGTTTATGTTACGTTAAGATTTTTTCATCTCAAGGTTCAGAATCCTTTGTTATCCTTACATCATCAAGAGGAATACAAAAATCCAAAACCTTAGAAACAACAGAAAGGTACCATTGATATGGTGCAATCATCAAGGGGGACACCTCTTAAATGAAGAAGATATAAAAAGGAGAAGAAAACAATGAATAAAATGATGAAAAAAGCAGTAATCTTAGCAACCGTAGCAACAATGTCCACAATGGCTATTTCAGCCCCAGCTTCTGCATACTGGCAAGCTTCTAGCGAGGAAATTGATCAGTACGATGTAAAAGATCATCAGCAATATACTCTGGACTATGGAAGAAATGTCTTTGTTATCGATGTGTATGAAAAGGATGGAATACTTTTCGGAACCAATAGAACCATAAAATGGATCGATACAGATACGGGAGAAAATGGTGAATCCACTATTGGTTTCTGGGGGACCACCAGAGTGTATGAAGCCGGAACTACGTTTACATGGGTAGATGAGCCTAGTGGCTGGGATTGTTGAATCGCACATAGGTATCCCCTCATTATTGCAGATTAATTTCTCCTGATTTGGAGAGCGATTTTCTCTTTTTCATGGGATTAAGAACACAGTTATCAGCATCTTGAACTTCCTGATACTGCAACGGAACAGATTGGAGCAGAAATGCCTTCCGGCTATCTGCGGTACCCGTTTTGTAACTGTTCAGGAGCCAATGTTCCGCAAGGTGTTCAGAGTGTCTCGAAAGAGACACTTTTTTCTTGCAAAAAGTAATCAATACAGGAGTATTAAATACTGGTATTGATAATAATAAAGCCGCCGGAAAGCTTCTTGCTCAGATGCTGGATAAAGCTGGAGCAGAAAGACTGGATTATATCATGACAACGGGCATGCTGATTTTAGGATAAAGTTGTATATATGGTTTAAATAAATGTAATCTCCATGTTTGCAAGTTTTTCCAGAGTTTTTTTCATGGAATTGATTTCGGTTCTGGAAAGAAGTACGAATTCCAGAAGATAATCTGCAAAGAACCAGAAGGCTACCATGAAAAATTCATGTATAGCGACATTGACATTTTTTCCCCAGATATACAGAAATATCGTGGATAAGAGCAGACCTATCGCAAAAATAATGCTGGTATTTCGGTTATCCTGACGATCAACTTCCTGTCCGGAAATGAGAAAAGCAAAATAATTACGGACAGCATCGGAGATACGTTTTTGAGTAGCCGCTGTAAAAGAGGCACCTGTAATTTCGAGTTTCGTGATATATTTCTGTTTTATGAAAGGAAGAGCACTTAATAAGTAATCGGCCATTTCATCAGAAATAATATCAATATCTGCCACGCCGGAAGGGCAAAGAACGTCTTCCGGATGTTCAATTCTGCATCCAAGAGAAACACAGGAATTTTCTATAAGGACCTGATCAAGCAAAAGATGCTTTTTGGTCTGAAAATTTGCTTCATGTTCATAACGGGCATTTTCTATAGAAAGCTGTTTCGGGTTAAATGACTGAAGATCATCATCCGAAAAAACCAGTTTTAAAGATGCCAGATGTCTGTACCATAGATACTCTTTATAAATAGGAAGACAATCGAGAATCAGATAGGTAAAGACCCTGTAGGCGAAGAACCAGAACAGGATGTATCCATAATTAATAACGACCTCGTTAGAAAAATTAGCAACAAGGAAAAGAAAACAGGAAGAAAGAAGCATTAAAATAAGAAATAATGCCAATCTTGTTTTCTTTTTTTTCAGATTCAGGTCAGCTTCTGAAAGATAAAGTCCATAATGCATCCAAACTGCCTTATCTATCGTATCTTTTTGTGCATCACTAAACTCAGTACCGGTTATCTCCAGTACAATAGGAGCCTTGTGTGGAATAACGGGGCGAAAGCGATCCAGAAATTCCACAAATGATCCGGTTAAATATTCATATCCCGGTACAGAATAAGAATGAATAATGTCATTTAATCCACTGGCATGAAATGCAAGATGAACATAGCCATCTGTTGCTATTTTGGTTTTAAAATCTTTTGGGTTTATATATTTTTTCATAGGAAAATTATAATATTTCAAATTAAAAAAAGCAACCACATCTCTTAATGTGAATTTATTGCTTTCTGGTATTGCATATAATATAATTTTTTTATTGAGTATTTTAAAGAAGGGAATTGTAACTGTTCAGGTGCCACCGTTACTGGAACGGAGTGGACGTGAACAGTAACAGTAACAGGGAATTTATATGAAAGCAGATAAATTATATCTTGGAAATATTATTACAATGGATGAAATAAAACCAAGAGCAAAAGCATTAACCGTAAAGAATGGCTTGATTCAGTATGTCGGTAGTGAAGATATTGCAAGAAGTTTGTGTGATGAGAATACAGAAATCATTGATCTGGGAGAGAATTGTATATATCCGGGATTTATGGAGGCTCACTGCCACCCGACAGGTGCAGGAAAGATGTTAGATACAGAATCGGTTATAGATGTTTCTTCAGGAACCTGCCTGGAAGAATATGTTCAGATTCTGAGTGAATTCATCAAAAAACATCCTGGAAAGTCAAGATATGGCGGAGTCGGATTTATGGAACGTGATGTGAAGCCACAGGCTTCTATGCTGGATGCTGTTTGTAAGGATGTTCCGGTGATGATCAGTTCAACAGATGGACATTCTATGTGGCTGAATACCAAGGCTATGGAGGTATTCGGTATCGATAGGGCATCAGTTGAGAAATATGAAGAGGGATGTGTTCGTGTAGATGAGAATGGCAATCCTACAGGATATATCTCTGAAAAGCCTGTATTTGAAATTCGTGTGAAGAGTACAATGGATATAGAAGATGGTGTGAGATGCCTGAAAAATGCACAGCAGTTTTTCTTTAGTAAAGGCTATACAGCTATTTATGATGCAGGGGTAGAACTTATTGATAAAAGCTGTAAAGATTTCTATAAAGCAGCAATTGAGACAGGGGAATATAAGCTCCGTACTTATGCAGGAAGCCTCATTGATGAAACATGTGAGGATATCAAAGGTGCTGTTGCGAATATTGCAGCAATGAGAGAGCAGTATAACAGTGAATATTTTAAGATTATTGGTGTTAAGACTTTCTCAGACGGTGTTGTGGAAGCGCATACAGCATATCTTCTGGATGATTATCTGGATCAGGAAGGCTATAAAGGTGTAGCGCGTATGGTGGACCATGATAAGCTGGTTGATATCTATGCAACAGCAGCAGAATATGATATGAATGTTCATGTGCATACAGTTGGAGATGCAGCTATCCGCTGTAATCTGGATGCTATCGAGGATGCAGTAAAGAAGACTGGAAAGATGGCACAGCGTAATGCATTGGCTCATTTGCAGGTTATTAAGGAAGAAGATATCAAGCGTTTTGCTGATCTGAATGTTGTTGCGGTTACAGCACCACTTTGGACTCCAAAACATCCGGATTATTTCCCACAGGAAGTGGCATATGTTGGAAAAGAGCGTGCCGAAGCTGCATATCCGATCCGTTCTTTTGTAGATGCCGGTGCCCTTACAGTTTATCATACAGACTTCCCGGTATCGCGTGAGGTTAGTATCCCAGGCACAGTATATCAAGCGGTTATGCGAAAGAACCCAGCTGTAGAAGGTTCTCTTTCACGTGAATCGGATGAAGCAGTTACACGTTATCAGGCACTGCTTTCTATGACAAAGAATGTAGCTGCTATGTGGCATGAAGAAACTCGTATGGGATCACTGGAAGTTGGAAAAATCGCCAATATGACAGTATATGATAAAGACTTCCTGGAAGATGATCTTCTCGAGGTATTTCATTCAGAATTATTATATACAATTGTGGATGGCGAGATTGTCTATAGCAGATAATCACTGTTACCGGAACGGGAACGAAGTGTACGTGAACAGTAAAGATAATTTCTGGAGAGTTATAAGATGAACAATAAAACGAAAAATAAAAAGTGGACAAGGATTATATTCAGCAGAACCGGAGTTGTATTATTGTTAGCGTTGCTGGCAATTGGTGCTTTTTTCCTTGTAATGACATTCTTTGCTGATTTAGTGACACAAATACTGGGTGGAGTTGGATTGTTTAATCTTGTGGTGATTATCTATCTTATGAATACCGATATGGATTCAACGGCAAAACTCACATGGGTTTTGATTGTGTCGGTCACCTCTGTATTTGGAACGCTGTTTTATATATATACGAAGGTTGATCCGGTTTTTCTTTCGATCAAAACCGATTATTCCAACCTGATTTCTTCTCACAAAGATGTTGTAAAACAAGATACACAGACTTTGAAGGCACTTTCTGAAGAAAGTATAGAGACGGCGCAATTGGTTTCGTATCTGAACCATGGTGAACAGGTGCCGGTGTCAAGATATAATAATGTAGAGTACTATCCTTTAGGAGAACGTAAGTGGGAAGCAATGCTGGAAGAACTGAAAAAAGCGGAACACTTCATCTTTATGGAATACTTTATAGTAGAAGATGGTTTGATGTGGGGGAAGATACTGGAAGTCTTAAAGGAAAAAGCTGCGGCAGGTGTGGAAGTAAGAGTTATGTACGATGGTACTTGTGCATTAAGCTTATTGCCATATCAATATCCTAAGATGTTACAGGAGATGGGAATTCAATGTAAGATGTTTTCACCGATTCGTCCTTTCCTGTCAACGCATTATAATTATCGTGACCACCGTAAGATTCTGGTAATAGATGGAAAAACAGGATTCTGCGGAGGGGTAAATCTTGCAGACGAGTATATCAATCAGCGGGATAGATTCGGACATTGGAAAGATACTGCAGTGAAGATCCAGGGAGAGGGTGTGAAGAAGTTAACGCTTCTGTTCCTGAACATGTGGTATTACGGTCAGAAGGATCCGGAATATGAAAAGTATCTTACTGTTCAGCCGGAAGTATATCTGAATGAACCAGGATATGTATTCCCTTATGGCGTGAATCCATTTGACAGAAGACGAGTTGGAGAGCGTGTTTATATAGATATATTGAACAGAGCAGATTCTTATGTTCATATCATGACTCCATATTTAATTCTGGATGACGAGCTTTTACAGGCACTGAAATATACTGCAGAACGCGGAGTAGAGGTTAAGATTATTTTGCCGGGTATTCCGGATAAGAAGGCAGTTTATGCACTTGCAAAGACATATTTTGATACACTGATTCAGTCAGGAGTGCAGATTTATCTATATACTCCTGGATTTGTGCATGCGAAGGTTTTTGTGTCAGATGATCAAAAGGCAGTTGTAGGAACAATCAATCTGGATTATCGTAGTCTGTATCATCACTTTGAATGTGGGGTATATATGTATCAGACCCGCTGTATCAGTGATATAGTAGCAGATTATCAGCAGACATTGGAAAAATGCAGAATGGTAATATACGGTGAATTCAAACAGGAAACTGTCGGAAATAAAATACTGGGACGTTGCATACGTCTGATTGCGCCTTTGTTATAGGAAAGGATAAATAATAATCGTGAAAAAGGAAGCGAAGATATTAAAAAATATATTACTGTTTAATGTAAGGACATTACTTGTCTTTTTCTTTGCTTATACCATCTCAGCAAAGGTTATCATGACAATGCTGGAAGATTTTCTGTTCCATAAGGCTATTTACTTTGCAGGGCTTGATTATATTGGACAGAATAATCTTGGACGCTTTATGCTGGCACCTACAACGTGGGTATATCTGTTGGCAATAGTTGTTATTATTTTGTCAGCAATTATATTTGAATTAGCAGGAATGATCATACTCTATGATTATTCCCATAAAAAGATCAGAATTGGTTTTTTACAATTGATGAAAGAAGAGTTTGATGTTGTTAAAGGCATGTGTCGGACAAAGAATCTTTTTTTGATTCCGATATTGTTACTCTTTGTTCCATTCATCGGTCTATCGTGCATTACAAATATGAGTTCAGACCTGACGATTTCAGGGTTTATCATGAACTTTATTTCCAAGTATCCTGTTTTATATGGTCTTTTGGCAGTTATATATATTTTATTATATATTTATCTTATTTGGGGAATGTTTATATCCCATGAGATTTGTATACGAAAAAAGGGATACAGGGAAGCGGCGAAGGCGAGCAAGTCTATTCTGAAAGGGCATTTTGTTCAGACGGTTGCTATGCTGGCTGCTTCAGATATCGTAATTACTCTGATTTTGGCGATTATTATTCTGGGATGTTCTATGGGAGCAAGTCTGTTGTGCATGATGCTTGGATTCAGATTTGCTAAAAGTGAATACTATGCACTGCTTGTTTTGCTGGCAATTGTTATCTATTTCTATCCTTTTATCCTCGTGGCGAAGATCAGTACTATGTACTATTTAAGGATTGGGGAGGAAATGGGAACCGTAGAACAGGAAGCCAACACCTTTGTGCCGGGATACCTGAAAGGTGTTGTTAGTGTGGTAATTGCTATCTGTACCTGTGTATTTTTGCTTTCTTTTGTGGTGGATGGAATTTCATCAGATATTTTACTTTCAAGACCTGTAATCGGTGCTCACCGAGGAAGCTCTGTAAAGGCTCCGGAAAATACAATGCCGGCATTTAAACTGGCTATTGAAGAAGGGGTATCAGACTGGATAGAATTAGATGTACATCAAACGGTTGATGGGTATGTCATCGTATCTCATGATGACAACATTCAGAGGGTTGCCGGTATAGATGCCTGTGTCCACGAGATGACATACGCAGATCTTATGAAACTTGATGTTGGATCATGGTTCTCGCCAGAGTTCAAGGGGCTTCATTTTTCAACTTTAGATGAAGTGCTTGATGTATGTAAAGATAAGATAAATGTACAGATCGAAATCAAACCTACCCCTTATGATGATGCTTTGCCGGAACAGGTTGCTGATATTATCAGAGCTCACGGAATGGAAGAGGAATGCATGGTTATTTCGTTGAAAGATAAGCCTTTAAAAACAATTAAAGAATATGCGCCTGATATCAAAACTGGTTATTGTATGATTATTGCTGATGGAAATCTGACAGAAATTGATTTTTCAGACGATGTTACTATTGAGGAACAGAACGCCACGGAATCACTGATTTATCAGATGCACAAGCAAAATAAAAAGGTATTTGTATGGACCATTAATAGTACGGAAAATATCCAGCATCTGGTTGATATAGGTGTTGATGGTATTATCACGGACAACCCGACGCTGATCAGTAAGACCCTGGATGAAGAAGTAGATTATATCGGTGGTTTTGCAAAGATATTAAGATTGATCATGTATTAAATATGGAATAGAAAATCCATAAAATAAAAACGAAAGTAGATAGATGTAGTGCCTAAGTAGTAACTTTTCATATAGTATGATAAAAAATATAAAACAAACCTATATATGAAAGATATGAAAGGAAATATAATTATCATGAAAAATTTATTAGCGAGAACAAGTTTGACATTGGTTACAGCTGCATATTTGTTTTCAGCAACAGTGAATGCAGAAGGAGCAGTTGCTCCACAGCCAATAGTATCTGCAAATGGAGCAATCAGTATTATCCTTCCTTCCAATGGATGGAAAGAAGTTTCATACCCAGGAGCATGTGTTGCATTTAGTGATGGCGATTGCGGAATCGTATTCGAACATTACGGAAAAGATGAAGATATCAAAGATATTGATAGAAAAGATGCTGGAACTGGTATCCTTTATCAGTCTGTTGAGACAGGTAAAGATATGGACTATGTATTTAAAGCATATGCAGATACAAAAGAAGAGATGACACAGATTCAGATGGCACTGGCAAATGCTAAGATTGATGAGTCTAAGATTCCGGTTGATAAACACGAAGATCATCCACAAGCAAATGAGATTACGATTGAACCAGTGAACTACACAGCATATGTTACAGCTGACAGCCTGACTATTCGCGAACAGCCGAATACTCTTTCAGCAGCAACAGGTACTCTTTCTTATGGTGATGAAGTAACGGTTACTGGAAAAGTTCTTGTAGATGGTGTTGAAAATGGATGGGTACAGATTGGCGGAGCTTATATCTGCGGAGATTTTATCTCTACAGAAAAACCAGAGAAGCCAGCACCGGATCCAACGCCAGATCCAACACCAGATCCAAACAATCCAACTATCAATAGAACTATCGTAACTTACAGTGCAAGTGGTGAATATCACGAACTTTATGAGTATAGTGATGATTCTATCAAAGATAATGATGGAAACTCTTACAGATCATACTCTGATGGTGCATGGACCAATGAACAGACTGGTGAAGTATTCACAGAGAACATGCCTGAAGGTGGAGAACGTACTCTTCAGAATGATTGTTATGCAGACAATGCAAATGGTGAAACTGTTCACATCAGCATCTACAATGATGGAACCATGTTTGACGACGATGGAGTTCAGTACACAGCAGCTGATAATGCTGGCTATACAAACATGAACACAGGTGATGTTTACTACGAACATTAATTAAATTTAATGATGATTATGATATAATCACAATCTCGTTAAGTTAAAAAACCGACTCATGATTTTAAAATCGTGAGTCGGTTTTTGGGTATATTGGAAAAGGAGAAAACAGACATGATGATAAGTACACAGATGAAAAGTGAAAAATTACCCAATCTTCGAGATATTGGTGGAATGACAGGTGCTCAGGGGAAACGTATTAAAAATGGTCTTTTGCTTCGGAGTGAACAGCTCTATAATGCTTCAGAAAATGATATTCATATGCTTGAATCACTGCCACTTGGAAAAATTGTAGATTTTCGAAATCCAAAGGAAGCAGCAGAAAAACCGGATCCACATGTTGGAGACTGTGAATATCTGGCTCTTTCCATTATTGATGATTCCACACTGGTTAGTTGGGAAAAAGATAAATCCAAGCAGGGACACAAAGAAATAGAGGCACTTAAAGATGATCCACAGGCAGGGATCAAAGGAATGTGTGAAGTGTACCGCAATTTTATCCGATCATCCTTCTCAAGAGAACAGTATGCTCGTTTTCTTCAGGAAGTATTAAACACAGAGGATGGCGCTGTTTTATGGCATTGTACTCTTGGTAAAGATCGTTGTGGATGGGGATCCGTTCTTGTACAGGCTGTACTTGGTGTGAGCCGTGAAGATATCATAGCTGATTATCTTTATACGAATGAATGTCTGAAGGATGAAATCGCTGGTATGATGCGTATGTTGCAGAAAATGACAGAAAAAACCAATCTTGGAAATGCAGGTACAGCACTTGTTGAAGCACGGGAAGAATATATTATGGCTGCTTTTGATGAAGTGGAAAAACTGTATGGTTCCATGGATATGTTCTTAGAGAAAGGACTTGGCGTGGATGCATTGATGCTGGAACGTTTCAGAACACGTTACCTTGTATAGAGAGCTATTGGGAGATGTTTGGACTGGCACAATGTGCCAGTCCAAACATCTCCCAATGGATCACTTTTTTACTTTTCGTTTTTGTGGTGATGAGTGATTTTCTGTTCAAACAGATGTATATTTTCCTTCAGGGAATCCATAAGGTCTGAACCTTTGAATGAAGTCTGGTTGAAGAAGCTTGATTTCATCAGATTTTCAATTCGACGTTTCTGAATCATGGCTTTTAATTCATCATATTGGATAATAACTTCATTGTCCTCACCAAATTCTTTGATGATCATGGCATCTCTGTTAGAGACGGAAAGATCAATGATGAAAAAACCAAAAAATAATCCAATTACAAATGAGAATGCAAGATTCTTAGATAACCAGATTAAACCATCAATGGCCATTGGATGAACCAGTATATAATAAAGTGCACCCAAGGTCATCCAGATCAGAGAAAATTGTGGACAGATATATCCTTTGATATTACCTGGCTTATCACTGTAATCCCATAATCTCATGTTCAGAAAATGAAGCAGCATCCATCCTCCCAAAAATTCGATCAGAGACATACAGATACCTATGCCTATTACAATTGCCCATACTGGTGCAATCCCTTTATCCGGCGTCAAATAATATGATATTATAAACATGACGCTTAAGCCTACACCGTAAATAGGCAGGTAAGGTCCCCTGCAGAAACCTGGATTGATAATAAATCCTAACTTTGGACCTTTATGGCTGACTAAATTTCGGAATAAAAATTCCAATCCCCAGCCAATTAATGATCCGGCAAAAAATAAAAATGCTAAAATTAAACTAATGGTCATATTTTCCCCCTGTGATTTTTGTTGCTGATGAGAATTGTATCATATTTTTCAAAAACATGATACAGTCCTGTGCTAATTTTTGATTGATGGTTGAAATTAATATATGTCTGGTTTGATGTCGTGCATTGATGTGGTACAATAATTTAAATACTATTAGGAGAAGAATTATGTATTTTTTTGTGAATAACATAAATGGGATTAACTTGGGCGTGGATTTTTGCTGCGCTTGTATGTTTGTGTTGCTTCTTATTGCAATGAAAATGAATAAAAACAGCGCAAAAGAGATGTACTATTACAGGTCTTTTATTGTCGGAAATGTTGTCGCAGCCTGGACAGATGTTGTTGCATATATGGTTGCAGGAAAAAAGGAGTTTATCATTATCCTACTGGTAATGAGTATTCTTTCCTATATAGCAACAGGATATGCTGCGTTCAGTTTTTATGCATATCTGCAGAGCCATTATAAAGACAGATACCAGATTGTTTATTCAGAAAATGGTATAAAGGGAATGTTTGGCTATACTATAGCAGTTTCTCTTATATATATATCATCTTTATGGACGAAATGGTTTTATTATGTAGATGAGAATTATATGTATAGATCAGGAAGATTTTCAGCTCTTACCGGATTGTTTTTCCTTCCGCTGCTGTTACTGTGCGTCTATATACCTGTGAAAAACAGAAAGTCAGCGACGAAACGTGAAACGCTCGTTTACAGCTCATTTTCAATCCTCTATATCATTATGGCATATCTGGATGCGCAATTTATGAGCACATTTGTCTTTTTGGTAGCACTTTTGTTTGGATTCCTGATCTATATCGTTATTTCCATGGAACAGGAGCAGGAGCTTACTAAAAAAGAGACAGAACTTGTAAAGAGTGAATTAAATGCATTAAGATTACAGATGAATCCGCATTTTATATACAATACATTGGCGTCTATCGATGGACTTTGTATGTTTGATCCGGAAGAGGCCAGAAGCCTGATTGCAAAATTCACCAAACATTTAAGAGGCAGTTATCTTGATAATTCGCCATCCACAATTCCGTTTGAAAAAGAACTGGAAAATCTGGAATCCTATTTTGCGGTAGAGCAGGTGCGCTTTCCTGATATAGAATTTGTGACGGATATACAGGTAAAAGATTTTGAGGTGCCGCCACTTACGGTTCAGCCTGTTTTTGAAAATGCTATAAAGCATGGAATCTGTGGAAAAGATGAGAAAGAAGGTACCATCACGTTATCTACATTTGAAAAAGATGGCTGCTATCATATAGTAATAGCAGATGACGGTGTTGGATTTGATATAAGACAAAAGAAAGAACCGGATGGACGGGCACATCTTGGAGTTGAGAATACGAAGAAACGTCTGGAACTGATATGTGGTGGAGAAATGATAACGACCAGTAAGATTGGTGAAGGAACGAAGGTCGAAATGATCATTCCGAAGAGGGAGGATAAGGCATGAAGGCATTATGTGTAGATGATGAAGCAATTTTGTTAGCTGTATTAAAGAAAGCAGTAGGTGAATCACCAGACATTGATGAAGTAGTTGGGTTTTCCAGTGGAAAAAAGGCTCTTGCATGGGCACAGGAGAATACATTTGATATAGCATTTCTGGATATCCAGATTGGTCAGATGACTGGAATCGATCTGGCGAGGGAATTAAAAGAGATATACCCTGCACTTCCGGTTGTTTTTTGTACAGGATACGGACAGTATGCACTGGATGCATTTAAAGTTCATGCAGTTGGCTATCTTACAAAGCCGATCAAGGCAGAGGATGTACAGGAACAGATTGACAATATCAAGGAGATGACAGGCTATAATAAAGAAAATGAAAAGCGATTCCGCATACAATGTTTTGGTAACTTTGAATGCTATGTTGATGATGTCCCACTGGAATTTAAGAGAAAAAAATCAAAAGAAATTCTGGCATATCTGGTAGACCGTCGTGGGGCTATGGTTACCACAGGACAGATTACAGCTACGCTTTGGGAAGATGAACTGGATGAGAAGAAAGCATCGAATTATCTTTATCAGCTGCTTCATCACCTGAAGCAGGTCTTAGCGAGCGTTGGAATGGAAGAAGTATTGTTGACACTTCCGAACGGTTATGCGATCAATAAGGAACTGGTTAACTGTGATTATTATCGCTATCTTGAGAGTGACCCACAGGTTATGAATAGCTTTAAAGGTGAATATATGTATCAGTATGGATGGGCGGAAGAAACAGCTGCGAGTCTTATGGATGAGTGGTATGAATAGGATGTATAAAATATAACGATCAGTTTTATAAAAAAGAAGCTATGCATTTCTGCGTAGCTTCTTTTGGTATTTAGCAGGGATTTTTGACGATGCAAATGTATGATTTGGGTGTCAAAACACCCAAATCTTGATTACACGGATTGTTCCGTGCTATGCACTCCCACAATCCTCCCGAATATTCGGATATCGTGGAGCATTCGCCCCACTTTTATCCTCATATCGGGGCGTGTCCCAAGGTCATTCCCCCACTTTTGTGCAAGCACAAGTGGAGTCAGACCTTTTGACACTGTAATCAATGTATTACTGTTCAAAGAGCCAGTCTCTGACTGCAGTAAGCTTATATCCATAATTAAAAGATGACATATGTTCTGATCCGCCGCTTCCATCAGAAAGTGTGGTACCCTCTTCAAAACGAACCATATTCGCAGAATTTCCTTCTTCTAACATTTGCTGTATATAGCTGTCCTGATTATCATCTTTGGCACTCCATTCATTGTAACTGTATGAAATACCATCATTATCAAACATTGACATCACTTCTGTCTGTCCATTGGTTGCTTTGCTGTCTCCTGCTGAAACGATGTAGAAAAATGCAGATTCCTCAAGTGGAGCTAATGCATTGATATCCCATTGACCGGATACGAACATAGAGGCTGCAAAAAGATCAGGGTATTTACTGTTCAGATACAGAGAGGTCATACATCCCATGGATTGTCCGGTTGTATAGAGGCGGTCAGAATCGATAGAATATTCATTCTGAAGAGATTCTAACAGATTAACAGCGGTTTCAATCTGTTCAGAAGTGTTCCAATTATCATCTACAACCGTTTCTGAAAATGCAGGAACCAGAACAAAAGATGGATGTTTTGCCTGGTCTTCCTCAGTTACCCAGATATCACTTCCAAAATATTGTTCAACAATTTCCTTTGCACTCTTTCCGGAAGCGGTAGAATCCGGAATGTACATCAGAAGAGGGTAGGAAGCTTCTTTGTCATAATCATCTGGGATGAAGAGGCTGTATTCAAGAGAAAGACCTGTTTCTTCATCATTATAGGTAAACTGCTGAAACTTAGTTGAATTGGCATCTATAATGGCCTGTGCTTCTTCATCGTTTCCGGCAGATTTTCCTCCATGAATTCCCTTGCCGCCATCACGAGATTTCATTCCGTCTTTTGAGGTGCTGTTTTTGTCTTTTTTCTTTTCTCCATTATGCTTGTTCTGTTCGGTTGTGTCTTTTTTCTTTTCTCTATTATGTTTGCTCTGTTCGGTTGTGTCTTGTTCGGAAGAAGAGATGTCTTGTGATACAGTATTCTCTTCTGCATATACAGAAGAAAAACTGGAAATTCCAAGCATACATGTTAATAGAATCATTGCATATCTTTTTTTCATAATCGTGAACCTTTCTTAAATATGTTTATTTTACGTCTTACTGTTACGATCAAAACTATAATATGCAAACTTAAATTCCAGTTAAAAAGTATTAAAGTTGTAAAGAAACTGTATGGCGATACTATCGTAGTATTATTAAGCGACATATATGTCAGTTGACAAAATCATCCGTTGCAACTATGGTGATACATGCCGCGATTATATTTGCAGGACTATTCAATATCCCGGGAAAAATGGGACTGATTGCAAAACTCTGGCAGCTCAGCCACTGGTTCCGATTGGCACATAGTACTGCTTGAACAATATTATTGAAAATGTTAAACTATCAGTAATTTCATAGTGTGAAATCAATGCAATCTGAGATGAAAATTTGACTTGAATTGACGTTAAAGAGGCGTGATCGATTATTATTTAGATCTCTTCGAAGGAAAAGTGTATCTGATCCGGGTAGAGAACCAAGGGAATAGTATGCATAGACGGCCTTATCAGATGGATGATAAGGTCTTTTTTATCTTAGTTGAAAAAGAAAGGATGTTCTTGGTGATGAATAAACGAATTGCCATTATTGGAATCATTATTGAAGATAACGCATATGCAGGTCAGGTGAATGAGATTCTGCATTCGGTAAGTGAATATATCGTTGGAAGAATGGGTGTTCCGTATCGTGACCGTAGTGTGAATGTGATCAGTATCATTGTGGATGCACCGCAGGATGTGATCAATTCGCTGGCTGGAAAGATTGGAAGGATTCCGGGAGTTACAGCCAAAGCAATCTATTCAAAAGAGAAGTAACCTTGTTTCTCTTTTGAGATTCGTGATTTATAAATATAAAGGACTAGATGGTATGTTAACAGAAGAAAAAGGAAAAAAGATCATTGATAAACTGGGTGATACTCAGGAATTATCCATTGATGAATGGGTAGAATTGATTGAAGGGCAGACAAAAGCTCTTCAGGAATATGCAGCAGAAAAAGCAGTAAAGATACGTAAGGACGTTTTTGGACAGAAGGTTTATGTGCGTGGTCTTATTGAGTTTACCAATCATTGTAAGAATGATTGTTATTACTGTGGGATACGAAGAAGTAATACGAATGTCCATCGGTACCGCCTTTCTGAAGAAGAGATACTTTCCTGTTGTGATGAAGGGTATGAACTGGGATTTCGCACCTTCGTTTTACAGGGAGGTGAAGATGCCTGGTACACAGATGAAAAGATATGTTCTATCGTTCGGAAGATTAAGGAAAGACACCCGGATTGTGCCATCACCTTATCAATCGGGGAAAAGTCTGCAGAGAGCTATCAGGCGTATAAAGATGCAGGTGCAGACCGTTATCTTCTGCGTCATGAAACTGCAGATGAAGATCATTATGCAAGACTGCATCCATCCGAATTAAGTGGTGCCCATAGAAAACAATGTCTTAAGGAACTGAAGCAGATCGGTTATCAGGTTGGTGCAGGATTCATGGTTGGATCTCCTGGACAGACTGCGAAAGAGCTGGCAGAAGATATGGTTTTTCTGAAAGAACTGAATCCTCATATGGTGGGAATCGGACCGTTTATTCCGCATCATGACACTCCATTTAAAGATGAGGTGCCAGGCACTCTTGACCAGACTCTTTACCTGCTCAGTCTCCTAAGACTGATGCTTCCGGAAGTTTTGCTTCCTTCTACTACAGCGCTTGGAACTATTCATCCATTAGGACGTGAGAAGGGGATTAAGGCCGGAGCCAATGTTGTAATGCCGAATCTGTCGCCGACAAAGATACGAAAAGACTACATGTTATATGACAATAAGATCTGTACCGGAGATGAATCAGCACAGTGCAGACATTGTCTGGAAAGCAGAATGAAGAGTATCGGTTATGAAATCGTTACAGATCGAGGCGATTCTCCGCTACTCAATCAGAAATTAGATATTGTCAGTTAGTATGAATACAGCAAGAGAAGTCCGATGGATTGATTTGATCCATCGGACTTTTTCTTAGATTTATTCTATATTCTTTCCGCGATAGCGGCACAATTAACGTGTTGTCCTACATATTTATACGCAGGTCGGATGATTCTGTTTCCATTAAGTAATTCTTCCAGACGATGAGCGCACCATCCGGGAATTCTTGCTATTGCAAAGATAGGGGTGAATAATTCTTCTGGGATACCAAGCATGGAATATACAAATCCACTGTAGAAATCGACGTTTGCACATACATTTTTCTGGACATGTCGTTTTTCCATAATGAGTTTTCCGGCAATCTTTTCAATCGTTTCATATAATTGAAATTCAGCGGTGAGCCCTTTTTCTTCTGCTAATGCTTTGGCGTAGGACTTCAGAACCACTTCTCTTGGATCCGATAAGGTATAGACAGCATGGCCCATTCCATAGATCAACCCTGACTTGTCGAATGCTTTTTTATCGAGTATTTTCTGAAGGTACTCGGTAATCTGATCGGTATCTGACCAGTTTGAGATATGAAGCTTAATATCACGGATCATATTCTGAACCTTGAGGTTGGCACCGCCATGACGAGGACCTTTTAAGGAACCGATGGAAGCAGCGACTGATGAATAGGTATCTGTTCCGGAAGATGTTACGACATGTGTGGTGAAAGTAGAATTATTACCACCGCCATGTTCAGCATGTAAGATTAACGCGATGTCCAGAACTTTTGCTTCAAGTTCTGTATAACTTCCGTCCGGACGCAGCATATACAGGATATTTTCCGCAATGGATTTTCCACTCTGCGGATTTTTGATGATCAGCATTTCATCTCTTCGGAAATGGCAATATGCGATATAGGAATAAACAGCCAGGGACGGAAGTTTGCTAATCAGTTCCAGAGACTGGCGCAGTACATTCTCAGGCTGGATATCATCTGCCAGCTTATCATAGGTATAGAGAGTAAGAATGCAGCGTTGCATTGCATTCATGATGTTTTGATTGGAAGTTCGCATGACAACATCTCGGATAAACTGGTTGCTGATCTCCTGGAGTTTGTCAATGACGCGAATGAATTCCTGTAATTCTTCACAGTTCGGCAGTTTTCCAAATAAGAGAAGATAAATGATTTCTTCAAATCCATAGCAGCTATCACCAAGATTGGAAATAATATCCATCACATTACAACCTTGATAGTAGAGTTCTCCATTAATTGGAATTCGTTTGCCATCTGACTCCTGATATGCGATTACATCAGATATTTCAGTGAGTCCGGTTAAGACACCTCTTCCGGTAGAATCTCTTAATCCTCGTTTTACATCGTATTTTTCGTATAATTCCAGATCAATCCGATGATTTTTCAGCAACTCGTTGTTCAGGAGTTCAAGATTATCTTCAAGTTCATCATAAGTCAGTTTTTCTGTTGCAGGAGTTGTTTCATAAATGGATTGCATTCTTCATCACCTCATAAAAGATTCAAGTCGACGCTCGCGCAGCGTTTATCTCAGTTGGAGATTGGGCTTCAACTGAGAAAAAGCAGACATAGACACCGATTCAGGCGTCTTTGTCTGCTTTTCTTAATCATATAAGATTATCCTGAAAATAACAATTAGACGAAATGATGATTTTTAATGGTGAAATTAAGCGAATTATGTCCAATTTAACAAATGCAAACACGTATTAGTATTCAAAAAACGAATAATAAATCTTGACCTGTACTAATATTTCAGGTAGGATTGATTCGTGATATCGATCATTTAGATATATGAAGGATAAGAGAGATTATGTATGAATTAAATCGTGGGATTATTTTAAAGGAACGATATGAGATTATCGAAGAGACCGGACGTGGTGGTTTTAGTATTGTGTATCGTGCATTTGATACTTTACTGAATCATCAGGTTGCAATAAAAGAATTATTCCCGGAAGAACTGATAATTGGAAGAACGGAAGAGCATGCGGTGATCTGGTCTGAACCTGAGAAAAACCATGCCATTATTGAACGATATCGTGTTGGTTTTCTGCGCGAAGCAGATATCATGCGGGAATTGATTGATATTCCTTACATTTCCAGATTGTGCGATCAGTTTTCAGACAATCAGACAGAGTATATGGTGCTTGGCTATCTCTCCGGAGTATCTCTTCAGGAAAAAGTAAAGATGTCAGGTGGAAGTATAAGTGTGCAGACATTTTTCCCGTATCTGGAAAAGATACTATATTGTCTGGAATGTATCCATAACAATGGATTCCTTCACAGAGATATCAGTCCGAAGAATATCCTCCTGACCGATGAGGGAAATATCTGCCTGATTGATTTTGGGGCAGCAACGAGTACAGATAGAAACTCCCCGTTATGGAATCCGGATATCTACGAACATCTGGGATTCCAGGCTCCGGAGCATGCAGACCTTTCAAATCAAGGGACATGGACAGATATCTATTCTCTTTGTGCGACAACTTATTTTCTCCTTACCGGTGAGGCGGTTCCGGATCCTGATACCAGACGGGAATATGATCCGGTACCACAGGTTTTGACAAGATGCGGGCTTTCCAGGCAGCAGCAGGAAAGCCTGTACCAGGGCTTAAAATGGAATACGGAGGCAAGGCTGGGAAGTGCATATAAACTCCGACTGGGATTATTCAAAGAAAGATACTATTCTCAGGATTACTGGAATGTTTCTTATGGTGTACAGATGGATATTGGATCCAGAAGCATGAATCAGGATAGTTATACAGTCGATGGTGTTGCCTATTACATAGGAAGTGAAACAAGACAAACAGGAGAAATCTTCTGTGAGAATCATGAAATCCATGTGGCTGCAGTTTGTGATGGTGTCGGAGGTTCAGTTGCTGGTGAAATAGCATCAAGAGCTGCCATGCAGGCGATCAATCATTTCCTGGATGCATATCGGTATTCTGATCATATTCCTGACAGACTTCTGGATGATCTGTTGGATCAGATGAATGAAAAGATAATAGCGCTTGGAAGAAAGATAGGAAAAACTGCAACTGGTGTATCTATCTTGTTGTGGAAAGGCAACCATTATTATGCTGTGAATATCGGTGATAGCCCAATCTATCTTCTGCATAAAAGAAAGGTACAGACACTTAGTACGAAACACACCTTAGCAGCAAAAAAGATTGAGATGGGAGAACCGGTTTCTATATCCGATTACCATACATTGACACGCTATCTTGGAAAAGAAAAACAATCGGGCAGCAGTATGAGAACATTGACCTACGGGCATATCGAGAAAGGGGATACCTTTTTTCTGTGCACCGATGGAGTGAGCAATATTATCCAGGATAATTTGCTAAAAAGAATCATGTCCCGTTCTGCTGAAGATGCTCTTAACTTGATTGGAAAAGAACTGAAAAAAAGAAAAGTGAACGATAATGCGACAGCAATTATCTTGAAATTCTAGAAAAGGTGAGCCACCGTCCCCAGTGGCTCTACAGCTTCTCAAGTTCGCTCAGCCATGTTCTTGCGGAGGCATCGCTTGGCATGCGAAGGTCTCCTCGTGGGGAAACTGCGACACTGCCGACTTTTGGTCCATCCGGCAGGCAGCTTCTCTTGAAGTGCTGTGCGAAGAAGCGTCTGTAGAAGGACTTTAACCATTTCAGGATGAATTCGTCGGTGTAGGTGTTCTTGAAAGCGCACTTTGCCAGACGATAGATCTTGGAAGGACTACTGCCAGCACGGAGCATGTGATAAAGGAAAAAGTCGTGCAGTTCATAAGGTCCGACGAGATCCTCAGTCTTTTGTGAGATCTCACCTTTTTCAGGTGGAAGAAGCTCCGGAGATACCGGGGTATCCAGTACATCATACAAAGTTTCTGAAAGAACAGGATCTTTTGCAGTGTCTGCATAATACTGGACGAGATAACGAACCAGTGTCTTTGGTACGGAAGCATTCACAGCATACATGGACATATGATCTCCATTGTAGGTGGCCCAGCCAAGGGCAAGCTCGGATAAGTCTCCGGTTCCGATTACGATGCCGTTAACCTGATTGGCAAGATCCATCAGAATCTGGGTACGTTCCCGGGCCTGACTGTTTTCATAAGTTACATCATGGATCTGAGGATCATGACCGATATCGGAAAAATGTAGATTCACAGCATTACTGATTGGTATCTCGCGGAAGGTAGCACCGATACAGCGAATCAATCTGACAGCATTGTCATAAGTACGATCCGTTGTGCCAAATCCAGGCATGGTAACAGCGATAATACCACTTCTGTTATAACCTAACAGATCAAAGGCACGTACCGTAACAAGCAGTGCCAAAGTAGAGTCAAGGCCACCAGAGATTCCGATCACCGCTTTAGTGCAGCCGATATGCTGAAGTCTCTTTTTCAGACCTGTTGCCTGAATGGCGAGAATCTCATTGCAGCGGGTATTTCTTGCTGTTGTATCAGATGGAACGAATGGCCACGGATCGATAAAACGCGCAAGGTCAGTTTGTTCTGCTGTCAGGGAAAATGGAATTCTGAGATATTCCTTATCATGATTGATTTCATATGTGGTCATACGTCTTCGTTCAGTCTCGAGTCTCTGGAGATCATAATCGCAGACAGTGATTCCCTCAGAGAATAATGCTGACTCTGCCAGGATCTTTCCATTTTCAGCAAGAATATTGTGACCGGAATATACGACATCCTGAGTAGATTCAGTACTTCCTGCAGAAGCATAAAGATATCCACACACCAGTCTTGCAGATTGATTGGACACCAGATCTCTTCGGTACTGACTTTTTCCGGTAATCTCATCAGAAGCAGAAAGATTGACAATGATGGTTGCTCCGGCCAGGCAATGTCTGGTGCTTGGCGGATCCGGAACCCACAAATCTTCACAGAGTTCAACGGCTATTCGCAAAGCAGGCATTTCTTTACAGACAAACATAAGCTGACTTTTCACCGGTACGGACATGGAATCGATTTTCACTTCCATGTCTAGATTGTTCAGATTCTTGCCGGAATAGAAATGACGCGCTTCGTAGAACTCATTGTAATTCGGAAGATAGGTCTTTGGAACCATACCAAGGATCTTTCCATGACTGATCGCGGCAGCCATATTGTAGAGCATTCCGTCAATTTCATAAGGAAGGCCGACAAAAAATATGCCATCGAAAGAAATCGAATGTCTTGCTATTATGATTAAAGCTTCCTTTGCCTGCGTCAACAGTACATCCTGAAAAAAGAGATCCTGACAGGTATACCCGGTAATACATAATTCCGGGAAAACGCAGATCTTGATATGCTGGGAAGCAGCTTTTTCTATATATTCACAAATCAAATTGCAGTTGTAAGCAACATCGGCGACTTTTACGTCAGGTGTTATCGCGGCTGCTTTCATAAATCCGTCTTTCATCTTGGATGGGAACCTCCTTTGTTAGATTCGCGCTTAAAAATTGTTCATCTCGTAAAAAATAAAGCAGATATAGATACCAATTCAGGCATCTTTGTCTGCTTTGTTTTATCATATAAGATTACTTTAAAAATAACAATTAGACGAATTGATGATTTTTAACTGCGAAAATAGGTGAATTATATCCAGTTTTACAAATAATAATATATTGTAAAATTCAAAAAATGAATAATATGTGCGGTTCGCACATTGACCTGAATGAAAAAATTGAGTATCATCCATAACATATTTCAGAAAAAGTTTAGGCAAAGGCGCTTGTTGATTCACAAGCGTCTTTTTTGTCGGGTGATATACATGTGTAATGATTATCTGTACCAGTACTTGTCTGGAGACAGTGAGGTACTGGAATACTGCCATAATAAATTAAAAGTTTTAATCGATTCTGATCAGGGTACCGGAACAGAGTATCTGAAGACCCTGAAAGTCTATTTAGAGACCGGAAAAAGTTATATAGCAAGTGCTGAGATCCTGTTTGTTCATAGGAACACAGTCTTGCAGAGAATAAAAAAGATAACAGAATTACTTGAGATTGATCTGCGTGATTTTGATGTGACAAATGAGTATTATCTCATGTTAAAAATCCTGGAATATGAGAAAGAGAGGACTTGAAAATGCATTTTACACCAAAGGAAATGGATAAACTGATGCTTCACATGGCAGGAATCGTTGCCAGAGAACGTCTGGAACGAGGTCTGAAGCTAAATTATCCGGAAGCAATTGCGCTGATCAGTTCTGAACTTATTGAGAAAGCGCGAGAAGGAGCTGATGTTACCCAGCTTATGCAGTACGGGAAAAAGATACTGACGGCAGAACAGGTGATGGATGGAGTTCCGGAAATGATACCGGAAATTCAGATTGAAGCAACCTTCCTAGATGGAACAAAACTGGTTACCGTACATACACCAATCGAACCAAACGGAAAAATCATACCTGGAGAAATACTGGTAGACGATGGAGAGATTGAAATTAACGGTGGAAGACAGGTTATCGAAATGGAAGTTGTAAATAAAGGTGACAGACCGGTTCAGGTTGGATCACACTATCATTTCTTTGAGGTCAATAAACAGCTTTCCTTTGATAGAAAAGCAGCACTTGGAAAACGACTTGATATTCCATCCGGAACAGCAGTCCGGTTTGAGCCGGGTGAAAAGAAACTGGTACATCTGATTCCGCTTGGAGGATTAAAACAATCCTATGGCTTGAATAATCTCGTGGAGGGATCATTGGTTGATCCTCAGATTCGGGACATGGCAATAAAAAGAGCAAAGGATAAAGGGTTTGAATAATTGGCAGGGGGAAGAAACAGATGGTAACAATGAGTAAAAAAGCGTATGCCGCAATGTATGGTCCGACCACGGGAGACCGTATTCGTTTAGGCGATACCTCACTGATCATAGAAGTGGAAAAGGATTATGCACTTTATGGGGAAGAAGCAAAATTCGGTGGTGGAAAAAGCCTGAGAGACGGTATGGGACAGTCAGTATGTGCTCTTGATGATGAGTGTCTTGATCTTGTTATCACCAGTGCAGTTGTTGTGGATTATACAGGAATTTATAAGGCTGATATCGGGATAAAAGATGGAAAAATCGTAGGAATCGGGAAAGCAGGAAATCCTGAGATCATGTATGGAGTAACTCCGAATATGGTAGTTGGTGCATCAACAGAAGCACTTGCCGGAGAAGGATTGATTCTGACTGCGGGAGGACTGGATACCCATATCCATTTTATTTCACCGACTCAGGTAGAGACAGCACTTTATAGTGGTGTGACAACTATGATTGGTGGAGGAACCGGACCGGCAGATGGAACCAATGCCACTACCTGCACGCCCGGTAAGTTTTATATCCACAAAATGATTGAAGCATCAGAAGGACTTCCTATGAACTTCGGATATCTTGGAAAAGGGAATTCGTCAAATCTGGAGGCGCTTAGAGAACAGGTGGAATGCGGAGCCTGCGGGCTTAAGATTCACGAAGACTGGGGTGCAACCCCATCTGTCATCGATCATGCACTCACGATTGCAGATGAATATGACGTACAGGTGGCAATTCATACAGATACGTTGAATGAAGGTGGATGCGTGGAGGATACGATTGATGCATTTAAAGACAGAACGATCCACACTTACCATACAGAAGGGGCAGGCGGAGGACATGCACCGGATATCATTCGTGCAGCAGCATTTGAAAATGTTCTTCCATCTTCAACAAATCCGACTATGCCATTTACAAAAAATACGATTGATGAACATCTTGATATGCTGATGGTATGTCATCATCTGGATAAAAATGTTCCGGAAGATATTGCATTTGCAGATTCCAGAATTCGTCCTGAAACAATTGCAGCAGAGGATGTACTCCATGATATGGGAATCTTTTCCATGATGAGCTCAGACTCTCAGGCCATGGGACGTGTCGGAGAAGTAATCACAAGAACCTGGCAGACTGCAGATAAGATGAAAAAGCAAAGAGGAACACTGCCGGAAGACAGTGAACAAAACGATAATTATCGTGTCAAACGATATATTTCAAAATATACTATCAATCCTGCAATAACCCATGGAGTTTCTGATTATGTGGGTTCCGTAGAGGTTGGGAAAATGGCGGATCTTGTATTGTGGAGACCTGCAATGTTCGGGGTAAAACCGGAGATGATAATCAAAGGAGGCATGATCATTGCATCGAAAATGGGAGATGCGAATGCTTCCATCCCAACACCGGAACCTGTCATCTATCGGAATATGTTTGCAGGTTATGGACTGGCAATGCCAAGAAGTTGTGCAACTTTTGTTTCAACATATGCCTATGAGCATGGAATAGCAGAAGAATTAGAACTGGAAAGAATGGTATTACCAGTTACGAATTGCAGAAATATCGGGAAAAAAGATATGAAGTTTAATGACCGTACAGGAACAATCGAAGTAGATCCGGAAACCTATGAAACTAAGGTGGATGGTGAAGTGATTACCTGTGAGGCTGCAACAGAGTTGCCGCTGACGCAGAGATATTTCATGTTTTAACCATAAAGGAGTATAAGGATATGCTGATTATTGATCACACCAATGGAATGGCTGATCCTGCTAAAAATGACAAAGAAGTTGTCCGTGTAATGTTTGAATGGTTCGAATGTGATAAGGGCAGGATCATGAAAAAAGCAGAAGATGGAACTGAGATGGGGATTGCGATAGCAGGTGGAATTCGAAGAGGTAGTATTCTGCACGAAACAGAAGAAAAGAGATATGTAAGTGATATCATTCCCTGCAGTTTAATAGAAATCAGGATTGACAACGTAGAAAAAGCTGCCAGAGCAGGATTCGAATTGGGAAACAGACATCTTTCCTTAAAGATAGAAAATGGGCGGATCCTTGTACCATATGACAGCCCAACCTTTGAATATCTGAAAAAGCTTCAGTTTGAAGTGGCAAATATTACGGATATTTTCGAAGGGTATACTGTATGCAAAGCACATGGACATTCTCATCATGGATAATACAATACTATGGATGAGATGCAACTTTTGAAGATGCTCCAGATCTGTGACAGTCTGTTCCCTATTGGCGCATTTACCTTATCAAACGGGATGGAAACTCTTGTACAAAAAGGGAATCTGCAGACAGCGGACACATTGAATATTTATACCAGAAATTATCTAAAAATCCTACCTAATAATGAGCTTGGTCTGGCTGCGCTTGCGGCCAGGGCATCCTCTGATGAAGAAATTATTTCCTTAGATCAGCGAATGTCAGCAGCTCGTGGTCCTTATGAACTTCGCATGGGAAGTAAGAGACTGTGTCAGCGCTTTTTAAAAACAGAAGAACAGATACAGGTTTCGGAAGGTCTTTACAGGTATTCGCAATTGATCAGGGAACATCATCTTACCGGCTGTTATGGGATAGCCGTTGGAATCTATATAAAAGATCACGGAATTGATCTTGAGAGAGCCCTTGTTATGTACACTTACAGTTTGATTTCAGCCATGGTGGTAGGGGCGGTCAAACTGATCCCATTAAGTCAGATGGATGGACAACGTATCTTAAACAGGTTGTTTCCGGAAATGGAAAATGCTGTAAAACAAGCGATGCTGTGTACAAGAGAAGATATAGGGATCAGTGGACCTGGATTTGATATTAGCTCCATGGAGCATGAAACTTTATATTCCAGAATGTATATCAGTTAAGAGGAGAAATGAATCATGAGTTATGTACGAATCGGTGTCGGCGGACCGGTTGGATCCGGTAAGACAGCACTGATTGAACGATTAACAAGAATCCTGTCAGAGGAATACAGCATCTGTGTTGTTACCAATGATATCTATACCAAAGAAGATGCGCAGTTTCTGATTAGTAATTCCTGCCTCGAGAAAGAACGAATCGTTGGGGTAGAGACCGGAGGTTGTCCGCATACAGCGATCAGGGAAGACTGTTCCATGAATCTTGAGGCAGTGGAAGAGCTGGCTGAGAAATTTCCGGATGTCCAGATTATGTTTATTGAAAGCGGTGGAGACAATCTGTCAGCAACTTTCAGCCCGGATCTGGCAGATGCGTCTATCTATGTAATCGATGTGGCGCAGGGAGAAAAGATACCAAGAAAAGGTGGACCTGGAGTAACTAGAAGTGATTTGCTTGTTATCAACAAAACCGGTCTGGCACCTCTTGTTGGAGCCAATCTTGATGTCATGGCAGCAGATTCCCAGCGGATGAGGCAGGGGAGAAAGTTTTTATTCACAGACCTGATGGAGATGAAAGGAATCGATGAAGTAGTGAAGTGGATCAAAAAGGAGGTCCTTTTTGAATCGGAATAAAGGAATCTGCGAACTGATTGCAGAGAAGAAGAATGGCAGGACCGTGATTACAGACTGCTGCTATACCGCTCCATTTAAGATCATGAATCCTTTTTATGATGGACAACAGACAACGATCATGATCATGACTGCTTCTGCAGGAATGCTTGCAGGTGATGATTATCTGCACAGGTATCAGATTCGGGAAAATGCGGATCTTACGATTACAGGACAAGGATATACCAAGGTATTTAATACCAGGGATTATTTTTGTACGAACCATGTGGAAATGGAAGTGGGGGAGCTAGCCACTCTTAGATATCTTCCGCACCCCTGCATTCCATATCCAGGTTCGGATTATCGGGGAAAAACAATAGTCAGATTAAAAAGAAGCAGCACTTTTGTATATATGGATATTCTGGCGTCCGGAAGGGTAGCCAGACAGGAACATTTCCAGATGAAATATTATCGGAATGAACTTCAGGTATATCTGGATGATCAACTGGTATTCCTGGACCTTTGCGTACTTCGGCCTGATCAGGTAGACTATGGCACGATTGGTTTTTGGGGTGAATATACGCACACGGGAATGATGTATATTTATCGTCCGGACGGCATGGAGCAGTTATTAACGGATATTCGGAATATCGGGTTTTTTGGAAGATTTGGAGCAACTTTAGCCAAAGAAGGAATTCTGGTGCGCGCCATGGGAGAGAGCGGAGAAGAGATTGAAAATTTCTTTTTGGAAATAAACCAATTGATTGAACCGGATTAAGAAAGGAAAGAGCATTATGAGTGAAGAAAAGAAATATGTAATCACCATTGCCAGAGGATTCGGCAGTGGTGGAAAAGAGATTAGTCTGAAACTGGCAGAAAAGCTTGGAATTCCGTGCTATTACAGTCAGATTCTTCAGATGGCTTCCGAATATAGCGGTATCAATAAGAAATATTTTATGCAGGCAGATGAAAGGCTTACAAGTTCTCCGATTATCCGTATGCTGAACAAAACGCCAAACCGGGATATGATCGTAGAGCCAACGGAAAAAGATTTTACTTCTGATGTGAACCTTTTTAATATTCAGACCATGATCATCAAAGAACTGGCAAAAACAGAATCCTGTGTGATCATTGGAAAGTGTGCGAATGATATCTTAAGAGACTATGACAATGTTGTCAGCATCTATATAGAGGCACCACGTGCATTCTGCGCTGCAAGAGTTATGAATGACTTCGGATGCAGCAGAGATGAGGCAGATAAGATGATTCATCATACAGATAAATACAGATCTGACTATTACAAATACTATACCGGAGGCAAAAGCTGGACGGATCCGGTGGCATATGACATGACACTGAACAGTGCCAGAGTCGGAATCGATGGATGCGTGGATACGATTATTGATTTTGTAAAGAGAAAACTGGGAGTAGAGATTCCGGAATAACAATCGACAATAATAGGAAGACAAAGGGGTCGAATCTGGTACTTTCGGCCTCTTTTCTTATATATACTTCATTATATTCAGGAGGAGCAAATTATGAAAAAGAATGTGATTCTTGCAACCGTTGCAGGAGCTGCCCTTGCGGCAGGAATTTTAGGAGGAAGCGTACTTGCAGATGATACTGTGACAGTAGGTCTTCTTCATTCTCTCACCGGATCCATGGCGATCAGTGAGGAAGCAGTAAGAGATGCAGAAGTTCTTGCAATCAACGAGATCAATGCTGCCGGTGGTGTTCTTGGATGTCAGATTGCCTACATCGAAGAAGATGGTGCATCAGAACCTTCCACATTTGCCACAAAGGCAGAAAAGCTGATCGATGAAGATGGAGTTGCCACTGTATTTGGATGTTGGACCTCTTCATCCCGTAAATCTGTAAAGTCTATTTTTGAAGACTATGATTCCCTTCTCTGGTATCCGGTACAGTATGAAGGAATGGAAGATTCTTCCAATATCATTTACACAGGAGCAGCACCAAATCAGCAGATTGTACCGGCAATTGAGTATTTACTGGATCAGGGATACAGCAAGTTCTTCTTAATGGGTTCTGACTATGTATTCCCAAGAACAGCAAATGAAATCATCACTGCACAGCTTACAGCTGCAGGTGCAGAAGTAGTAGGAGAAGAATATGCAGATATGGATCAGACAGATTTTTCTTCTATCATTGCCAAGATTGAAGCATCTGACTGTGACGTAATCGTAAATACTTTAAATGGTACCGGTAACGTATCTTTCTTCAAACAGATGTCTGAAAAGAACTACACAAGTGAAGATTATATGACAATGTCATTTTCTATTGCAGAAGAAGAAGTTGCTACCATTGGCGCTGATATTCTGAAAGGTCATATGGTTTCATGGAATTATTATCAGACAACAGATACTGAGGTTAATAAAGCATTCGTAGCAGCATATAAGGAAGCTTATGGGGAAAAGCGTGTTACTTCTGACCCTGTTGAAGCTGCATATGATGCAGTATATCTCTGGGCTGCAGCATGTGAAGCAGCGGAAAGCTTTGAAGTGGATGATGTAATTGCTGCAATTGAGGCTGGCGGAATCGAGTTCGAAGCTCCGGAAGGTCTGATAACAATTGACGGTGATAATCATCACTGTTTTAAAAAGGTTCGTGTTGGTGTTGTAAATGAGGAAGGTCTGATCGATGAAATCTATGCAACAGAAGATGCGGTAGAACCAGATCCATATCTTTCTACTTATGACTGGGCAGCAGAGGTTCAGCCAATCGAATAATCATTGACACAAGGAGAAGATCATGAACGAATATGCAACGTTGATTTTTAATGGATTATCATTAAGTTCCATTATTCTTCTGACAGCATTAGGGCTGGCAGTTACATTTGGACTTATGAGAGTCATTAACATGGCCCATGGAGAATTCCTGATGATCGGAGCATATACAACATATCTGATCCAGGAGTTGTTCAGACGGTACTTTCCGGAATCAGTATTCGGATTTTATTACATTGCATCCATTATTGCAGCTTTTGCACTCTCCTTCATAATCGGATGCATACTGGAAAAACTGATCATATCCAGGCTGTATGGACGCGAAGTTGATTCGCTTCTGGCAACCTGGGGTGTAAGCCTGATTTTCCAGCAGGGGGCAAGAACCATTTTTGGTACTCAGGGGGTGAATGTAAATTCACCTTCCTGGCTGTCCGGTGGTCTGACCATTGGCGGTTGTACGTTTTCTTATAATCGTATGTTTATCATTGCATTGGTTCTGGCTTGCCTTGTTTTAGTCTGGTTTCTGATGAATAAGACCAACTTTGGACGACAGATGAATGCGGTTATGCAGAATCGTCCAATGGCTCAGTGTATGGGTATTAATTCTCGTATGATTGACTGTGTAACATTCGGATTCGGATCTGCACTGGCAGGCGTGGCAGGCTGTTCTCTGGCACTTCTGGGCTCCATTGATTCTACAGTCGGACAGAATTACATTGTACAATGCTTTATTACAGTCGTTCTTGGAGGGGTAGGCAATCTTCTTGGAGCCGTGATCGGTTCTGGAATTGTAGGGTTCAGTACGATCTTTGTACAGCATTTTACCAGTTCGATGATTGCAAATGCAGTGGTAATGCTGATCATTATCATATTTTTACAAAAAAGACCACAGGGTCTGTTTGTTATCAAAAGCAGACAATTGGATGAATAGGAGGGGAAGGAATGAAGTTATTAGCAAAAAACGGGAAACATCTTTGTTTTATCTTGATTGCAGCTGCATTGGCTTCCTGCCCGTTTTTATTAAAAGCAGACATCATTGGAAGTACATCTTTTGTATTGTTTCTTGGTAAATGTATGTGTTTTTCTATTGTTGCCATCGGTCTTGATCTGATCTGGGGCTATACGGGCATCCTTTCTTTGGGACATGGTTTGTATTTTTGTCTGGGAGCCTATTGTATGGGGATGTATCTGAAGCTTCAGGCAACAGGCGGAAAGATTACTGATTTCATGAAGACCGGAAAACTCACAAGTCTTCCACTTATCTGGAAACCATTTCTGTCACTTCCTGTGGCACTGGTCTGCATTCTTGTGGTGCCAGCCGTTGTTTCCGGAGTGCTTGGTTATCTGATCTTTAAGAATCGAGTAAAAGGGGTATATTTTTCTATCATTTCTCAGGCACTGACCTGGGCGGGATATTCCTTATTCATTGCCATGTCTCCATATACGAATGGAAATGTGGGCATCACAGAGATTCAGTCATTATTTGGCAGTATCCGTGGTGGTAAGAATTTCCCAAATATGTGTAAGGTGTTTTATATGGCGCTGATTGTACTGGTGCTGATCTATTTTCTTGCGAACTGGATCGTCCGTTCCAAGTTTGGAAAGCTTCTGATTGCCATTCGTGATGGTGAAAACAGAACCTATTTTTCCGGATATAATGTCAGCAGTTATAAGAATGCAATATATGTTTTTTCAGCTGTTCTGGCAGGAATCGCAGGTGCTTTGTATATCAATTTCAATGGTAGTATTACTCCGTCTCAGATGACGATTTCTTATTCTATCACCATGGTTATCTGGGTAGCTGTGGGCGGAAGAGGAACGATCCTTGGTCCTGTGATCGGAACCATGCTGATCAATCTTTGCGAATATAATCTGAGTTCCGGAATATTTGTAGAAATCTGGCAGTATATTATTGGTGGTATTTTTGTTGTTATGATTCTGTTCTTTAAGGGAGGAATTATGGGGATTATTACCGAGCAGATCCCTGGTGTTGCAGCGAAAATCCGAAAGAGCCAGTCTGTGGAAACTTCTTCAAAGAAGGGGGCAGTGAGTCATGGATAGAAAAGTGAAAGATCCTATTCTTAAGATACAGAGTGTCTCTGTGGTATTCGATGGATTTAAGGCTCTGACAGAAGTGAAAGCAGAAGTGGAAAGACATAGCATCCATTTTTTTATCGGACCGAATGGAGCAGGAAAAAGTACCTTGATGGATATTATCTGTGGAAAAACAAAGCCAACCCAGGGGAATGTCAGATTTTACCCGGAAGGGGCAGAGTCTGAGGGAATTAAGCTGACTGGTATGCGAGAATATAAGATTGCGCAGTTGGGAATCGGGAGAAAGTTCCAGACTCCATCTGTATTTATCAATCTTTCCGTAGAAGAGAACATGATGCTGGCTTTAAAGGGTCATAAGGGAATTTTAGATTCTCTGTTTTATCGTATGACAGAAGAGGAGAAAAAGCTGATAAGAGAAACTCTGGAAATGGTAGAGCTGTATGAACATCGTCATGCAAAGGCAGGATCACTTGCCCATGGTCAGAAACAGTGGCTGGAGATTGCTATGCAGCTGGTTCAGAAACCAGATCTGATCATGCTGGATGAACCGGCAGCAGGAATGGGAAAAGCAGAGACATTTAAGACAGGGGATATCCTGAAAGAGGTTAAGAAACAATATTCCGTAATCGTGATTGAGCACGATATGGATTTTGTAAAACAGTGTGCAGATGTGGTAACTGTTCTTCATGAGGGCAATGTCCTGATGGAAGGAACCGTGGATGAAGTACTGGCTGATCCAACTGTTCAGGCGGTATATCTGGGAAGAGGAGGAGAATAGTATGCTGAGTATGAAAGAGGTAACAGCCTGTTACGGTGAAAGTGTAATTATTCCTTCCTTGAATCTTGAGGTACCGAATGGAAAAGTCGTCTGTCTGGTTGGACGAAATGGAGTTGGAAAAAGTACTACATTAAAAAGTATTATGGGACTGGTTCGAACCACGCAAGGGACGGTTACCCTGGATTCTGTGAATATTACAAATATGAGTACCTATGATAAAGCAAGACAGGGGATTGGATACGTGCCGCAGGGAAGAGATATATTTCCACGTCTGACTGTAAAGGAGAATCTGGAACTTGGGCTTCGTGCCAGAGGAATCAAAGGAGAGGTACCGGACTATATCTATGATCTGTTTCCGATCCTTCCAAAGTTTGCCAAGCGAAGAGGTGGAGATCTTTCTGGAGGTCAGCAGCAGCAGCTAGCCATTGCCAGAGCTCTGGTGACAGATCCGAAGATTCTGATCTTAGATGAACCGACAGAAGGAATACAGCCATCTATCATACAGGATATCGGAGATGCCATTCAGAAGATTAACAGATGGAAGGGGCTGACGGTTCTGATCGTAGAGCAGTATCTGGATTTTGTACTTAATATATCAGATGAATTGTATGTTATGGAACATGGGGAAATCGTCCTGAATGATCAGACTTCAAAGGTAAATGCAGCGCAGGTGCAGAAGATCATGACGACGGGGTCTATTTGATGATATATCCAATAATACAAATGCAAACGTGTATTTATATTCAAAAAACGAATAATTAATCTTGACCTATGAGAATATTTCGGGTAGGATTTAATCATGACACGAAAATTTCTTATAAGTAGCAAGGGCGCTCTGGTTCATCCAGGGCGTCCTTGTTTTTTAGAAGGAGGTAACTTATGGCGGCGTTTGACAGAATATTATCTGGAATTCCAGAGATGGATAAGGCACTGGACAGTATCCGTCTTGGTGACAATGTAGTTTGGAGAGTATCAAAACTGGAAGAGTTTAAATTATTCATGGAGCCTTATGTGGAGCAGGCTATCAAGGATAAGAGAAACATCATATATTTTCGATTTGCTTCTCATGAACCTCTCCTGGAGGATAGACCGGAGATTAAGACCATTCCGATTGCACTTTCTCATAGATTTGAGACCTTTACAGTAGAGATTCATAAAGTAATCGAAAGAGAAGGATTTGATGCCTTCTATGTGTTTGACTGTCTGTCTGAACTGCAGACAGCATGGGCGACTGACCTGATGATGGGGAATTTCTTCCGTGTAACCTGTCCATTTTTATTTATCCTGGATACGGTTGCATTTTTCCCGATTATTCGAGGCAAGCATTCCTTCCATGCAATCAATAAAATCCTGAATACGACTCAGCTCTTTCTGGATGTGTATTCTGATCGAAAGAATGTATATGTTCGTCCGGCGAAGGTGTGGAACCGCGATTCGGAAACGATGTTTCTGCCGCATATTTTTGATAAGAAAAAGAATACCTTCCGTCCGATTCTGGATGGTGTACAGTCAAGTAGATTTTATCAGGTCCTCGGCAAGTTCCAGAGGCCTGGTGAGGAACAATTTACGGATTCCTGGGACAGATTCTTTAACACGGCAAAGATGCTCTATGATAATCGTATGAATATCGAAGATTCCTGCAATAACATGTGCGATATCATGATGACAAGAGATGAGAAGATGCGCGTAATGGTAAAGAAGAACTTCACGGCGGAAGATTATTTTGAAGTCAGGGATCATATGATCGGTACCGGAATGATCGGCGGAAAAGCTTGTGGAATGCTGCTGTCCAGAGCGATTATCCGCAACAATGCACCTGAGATAGATGATGTGTTAGAGCCGCATGATTCTTTCTTTATTGGCTCTGACGTTTACTATACTTATATCGTAGATAATGGTTTCTGGGATCTTCGCATCAGGCAGAGAGAAGAAGAAGGATACTTTACTTTGGCCGAAGAATTTGCGGATCGCCTTAAGACCGGAGCATTTTCAGAAGAACTGGAGAATCAGTTCCGTCACATTCTGGAATATTATGGACAGGATCCGTTTATTGTAAGATCAAGCAGTATTCTGGAGGATGGCTTTGGCAATGCATTTGCAGGTAAATATGAATCTGTATTCTGTGCGAATCGAGGCACTTTGGAAGAACGTCTGAAGGAATTTGAAGATGCAATTAAGGTGGTTTATGCAAGCAGTATGAGTCTGTCTGCTCTGGATTATCGTAAGAGACGAGGTCTTGACAAGCGTGATGAGCAGATGGCGCTTCTGGTACAGCGTGTGTCCGGATCTTATTACGGACCTTACTATATGCCATGTGCAGCTGGAGTTGGTTATTCCTACAGTCCATATAAGTTCTTGGAAAAGATTGATCCCAAGGCAGGAATGCTGCGTCTTGTAATGGGACTTGGAACTTCTGCCGTTGACCGTACAGAAGGATCATACCCACGTCTGGTAAGTCTGGATATGCCGCTTGCCACAACCAGTACAACGATTGCAGAGAAGCACCAGTTCTCCCAGAGAAAAGTAGAAGTTATGGATACTTCCGCTCATGCACTGAAACAGTTAGACCTTAAACAGATAGAAGATAAACTTCCAAATTACCTTGCGAACATTCTTCTGGAGCATGATTTCGAGGTAGAGAATCAGTTCCGTGAACGCGGAATCAATCGATGGGTACGCTTCATTTCCTGTATCGGACTTGTAAAGAAACAAATCTTGATGGAACAGATGCAGGAGATTATGCAGCTGATCCAGAAGGAGTATGACTATCCGGTGGATATTGAATTCACGATTAATATATCCGATAACGGAGATTACTCCATCAACCTGCTTCAGTGCCGTCCTCTACAGGTATTTAAAGATACCGGTAAGGTAGAGATTCCTGAGAATATACCAGAAGATATGATCATACTGGAGAATCAGAAATCTTCTATGGGATTATCCAGAAATGTTGTCATTGATTATATTGTATATGTGGATCCGGTTGCCTATTACAACATGCCGTATGCAGATAAGGGGAGAGTCGCTAATACAATCGGCAAGATTAACTGGGCATTCAAAGGTAAGAATAAACATATGATGCTGATCGTTCCTGGACGAATCGGCACTTCTTCACCGGAACTTGGAGTGCCGACTACATTTTCTGATATAAGTGAGTTTGAAGCAATCTGTGAAGTAGAAGAAAGAAAAGCCGGATACAATCCGGAACTTTCTTATGGAAGTCATATCTTCCAGGATCTTGTAGAAGCAGAGATTTTATACACGGCTGTCTTTTCTAACGAAAAAACAATCCGATATACACCGGAGAAACTGAAAGAATATCCGAATCTGATCAAGGAATATACAGATGAGTCAATGCTCTGGGATATTGTGAGCCTGTATGATATGACAGGAAGCGGATGCGAATTATATAATGATCTGGAACAGGAAAAGCTTGTTCTTAGAGTATAAGATGAGCCGTCCCCAATGGCTCAATGGCCCACCTACATGCCAAACGCAGCAATGGGACATGGCATGGTAGTTACTTATGAGCGAGAGAAATAAATAACTTCTAATATAATAAGCCTGGAGTTTGAGGTTATAATAATCGCAAACTTCAGGCTTGTTTTGTTAATGTTTCAGTACATTCTTACGATACAAAGGATAGAACTCTTCTTTATCTTTTACGATACATCCTGTTCGGCAGAGTCCTGGATCCATAAGACGGAAGCAAAGGTTGCAGTTTACACAGCATTTTTCTGGATCCATCCTGTTGTTGTTCAGAAGATCTCTGGCAAAGGAGGGGTATGCCAGTGCCTGTCGCCCGAACCCTGCGATATCAAACCATCCTTCTTTGATACCGCCTGCGCCGACATATCCACCATGCTCCCCGAAACTGCTAAGACCTGTACACATAAAGCAGACGTTTTCCACATATTCTTTCAGAATCTTAGTTGCAAGAAGATAGTCACAGCTGGTGCCGTATCTGTTATAATGCGAATCTATCGGGTCTGGTCCCAGAAATCGCTTTTCCGGTGCGGATGCAGACAGATTGATCAGTTCGACTCCTTTATCTCGTAATTTCTTACAAAGAAGAATCGTCTCAGATAAATCAGCTGTAAGCTTTCCGTTTTCTATAACAACACCGAATCCATTCGGATAAGGTTCACTGTCGTATGCATTTAAGCGGACAGATATACCGATCTTATCACCAACCTGCTCATGTATGCCATCGATGATGTCAAAGATGGCACGGGTTCGATTCTCAAAAGATCCGCCATAACGACCTTCCCGCTGATATGCACTCAGAAGTTCACTTAAAAAGTAGCCATGGCACACTTTAATATCGATCGCATCAAATCCTGCTTCAGCAGCAAGTCTGACAGCATGGATATGTTCCTGTACCATCTGCGCAATACGCTCATCTGAAGCACATTCTGCCTGATCCTGTGTTCCGTAATGTTTTGGTGAAAGCGGAATCGGATTCCAGTTGGCATCTTTCGATATCCTGCCGGAATGGGTAAGCTGAAGAACCTTAAAACTCTTTTCCCTTCCATATTCTATAGCTTTACGATCCATTTCAGAAAGCAATTCCTGAAAATCATTCACATTCTTATCATGCAGCATCATCTGATAAGGATTACTTTTCCCATCTTCACTGACTGCACATGCCTCGAACCATATAAGACCGGCACCGCCTTCTACAAAACGAAGGTATCGTCTATATACATATTCTGTTGGAGAACCGTCTGGCGTAGAATCAAACCCTTCCAAAGGCAGAATCCCGATTCGATTCGGAACTTTTTTACCGTAAAGAGTGAGAGGGACTGTCAAACATGCAGTATCCAAACTATATGGAATCTCCAAATGTTGTCTCATTAAATCGTCTTTAAAATCCATAGTATTCTCCTTGTTAATTCAAGTGTGAACCATTGTTGGGCACAGAATAATCATAATAGTTTACAACATGTTTTTCAAGAAATGAGGCGATAAAATGAATTATTTCGATATTCGTGGTAAGATAGGATTATATCAATGATATCTGATATTAAAATTAAGCGTGAAAAATTATATCATCATGAGTAAATGTAAATGAGAAAGGAAGAGAGTATGAATAATCTGATTCCAAAAATTAATGGGAAATATATAAAAGAGGATGGTTTCTTTGTCCTTCCGGCTGTTTTGACAGTACCGGTTGTTTTTGCGGATACTGTTCAATTATTTGGAGAAAGACTGGCTAATATCGGGGAGTATCAGATTAAGCAGTGTGAAGAGTCCCCTTGCCTGTCTTATTGCGAGGATAAGAGCTATGCAAAGGAGACATATGCTGTTTCAATTACAGAGGATTCGATTACAGTGACTGCATCTGAGGAACAGGGATTTTCAAATGCACTGGTTTCGTTGTATCAGCTTCTGGCAAAAGGGAACGGAACCACTTCCTGCGGAAGTTTTTCTGATGAACCACGTTATGAGTATCGTGGTTTTATGTTGGATTGTTGCAGACATTTTTTCCCTTTGGAAGATGTGAAAAGAGTTCTGGAATATGTTTCTTTGCTTAAATTTAATAAGTTCCACTGGCATTTAAGCGAAGATCAGGGATTTCGAATTGAAAGCAAGAAGTTTAAGGAGTTAAATACTATTTCTTCGTATCGTACACTGTGTGAAGAGGATCCGCTGGTTGAGCGTGGAATTTCAGAAGCAGGAGAGCGATATGGAGGATATTATACTCAGGAAGAGATCGCTGAGCTGATTGCATTTGCTGCAAAACGCCAGATTGAAGTATTTCCTGAGATCGATCTGCCTGGTCACAGTGTGGCTGCACTTGCTGCATTTCCACAGTTATCCTGCTCAGGAAAGCCGGCAGAGGTAGAGAGTAGATTCGGTATTTTTGAACGTATCTTCTGTGCAGGGAAAGAGGAAACCTTCACATTCTTAGATGAGCTGCTTGATGAAGTATCCACTTTATTCCCATCGCCATATTTCCATATCGGAGGAGATGAGGTTCCAAAGAAAGCATGGATTGACTGTCCGGATTGCAATCGTGTGATGAAGAAAAAAGGATTTACCGATTATGAACAATTACAGGCTTATTTTACAGAGAGAATGATTCAGATATTGGAAAAGAATCATAAGATTCCAATTGTCTGGAATGAAGCGGCAGCTTCCGGGAATCTGGATGAGAGAGCAATTTTGCAATATTGGTATGAGGATGCAGAAGCGACCTATACGGTGGATGAGATTCAAAAAGAAAGGAAGTTTATTCTTTCAAATGTACAGAGCTTTTACTGTGACTATGCGTATGAATATGTTACGCTTGAGAAGACTCTTCTGTATGAACCACAGGCAAAAGGAGGCGCAATTCCTCAGAAGAATATCCTTGGAGTGGAAGCACCTTTGTGGACAGAGCAGATTCCGACTGGTAAATACATTGATAAGCTGATCAACCCTCGTCTTCTGGCGGTGGCAGAGAATGCATGGACAAAGGAAAGAGAGTATGATGAGTTTATGAGTCGGATGGAGCAATATCAGAATTGTAAGATACTGAATTATCTCGATGAATATGAGCCAGGAGAGAAAATCGGAGTAGGGTATATATTTGAGTGATTACGGTTAAGCTTTTACAGGGCGGAAATGCATGATACAAGCATTTCCGCCCTTTTCAGTAGTTTTTATATCAATACAATAGCGTAGTTTATGAGAATTTCTCTCTTAAAAGTCCGGTCTCATATGCATTTACCAGATCTACCAGATCCTGGATATAGATGCGTTTTCTTTCGCCTTCGTCGGTATCCTTTACCATGAGTCTTGTAGGTGCATTATAGATATACTCGCTCTTACTTGTAATATCTTCATCCTGATGAAGAGCGACTTCTTTGCTCTCGAATGGCTGATGGGTACGAAGTACGAGGCCGTGGCTGTTTGAAACAAGAGTATAGCCTGCGATACCGGTCTTGTCGTGATAAGCACGACAGAAACCACCATCAATTACAATCAGCTTACCATCACCCTTAACAGGACTTTCCCCTTCGATTGCTTTTACCGGTACGTGGCCATTGATGATATGGCAGTCTTTTCCGGTAAGTCCGAATTCTGCAAGAATCTTATCTACAACTTCCGGTTTATTATAATGACTATAATATGGATCCTTCACCTCTACATGAGTATCCTTATCTGCGATATAGATACGTTCAAATGTTGTCATGGCACTTCTGCCATAGATCGGCGACTTCTTACCACACCACAGATACCAGAGGAAGTCCTGGCCTTTCTGCTTTTCTTCACTTCCTTCCGGAGCGAAATATCCCTGACGGGCGCGACGGTCACAGTAATCAAAGAGCTCTTTTCCACAGTAAGTATTCTGGTCAAATGTTTCTGTTGCGAATTCACCATCCACAGTCATTGGAACGGCACCGTGATACAGAAGGTTATGGTTCACAACTTTATAGGCAGAACCTCTTGCATATAAGAACTGTACATGCTTCTGAAGAAGCTTACTTTCTCTGAAGTTACGGATCAGAACATCTAATACATACTGCTCAGAGTTATTTAACTTCGTTGGATTCTCCGGATCTACGGTTGGGAAGTCATTATCAAGAAGCGGATATTCCTTACCATAACAGTCTACTGTACCCTTTTCATAATCAATTCTGTTCAGGAAATCTCTTCCCTGCATCTGGAAATCAGGATTACGTTTGATAACTTCCGCTTCTATCTTAAGCATCATGATTGTGACAGCCTTATGCATCTGGGCAACACGAAGAATGTTGGACTGTGTGTTAGTGGTACGGGAGTCACCCTTTGGCATCCAACGCTTCACATCACTATTCTGATAATATTCTTCGGCAAAATGATCCAGCGCACGTAAGCTGATTCCATAGCCACGTTCGATCGTTGCCACGTTATTATAAGCAAGTGTGGTCTTTAATACCGTCAGGATACAGATTGGGCTACCTGTTGCAGCACCCATCCATACAGTATCATGATTACCCCACTGGATATCTACCTGATGATGTTCAATTAAATGTTCAATAATCTGATCCGGTCTAGGGCCACGATCAAACAGGTCTCCGACGATATGAAGTCTGTCCACAACCAGACGCTTGATCAGTTCACAAAGGCGAATGATATAAGCGTCGGCACGGTTATACTGGATAATACTTGAGATGATCTCTCCGTAGTATTTCTCCTTGTTATGATCTTCAAAATGCGCATGAAGCAGTTCATCAAGTACATATCCGCAGCTAACCGGGAGACACTTACGCACGTGCTCTCTGGTACGCTTACTGGATACGAATCTGCAAAGCTCGATTAACTGCATCAGGGTACGGCGATACCATCCTTCCAGATCCATCTGCATAGCCTTTAATTCTGGAAGCTTTTCCTCTGGATAATAGATTAAAGTTGCAAGATGAGAACGTTCAATCGGTGAAGTCGTACTGAAAAGAACATTATCAATCTTTTCACGGATAACACCGGAAGCACTGTTTAATATATGGATAAAAGCTTCATTCTCACCATGAAGGTCACTCATGAAGTGTTCAGTACCCTTCGGAAGGCGAAGAATCGCTTCTGTTTTAATAATCTCGCTGGAAGCAGCAGCGATCGTTGGAAACTGTTCTGCAAGTGTGGCCAGATGTCTTTGATGTTCATCGAAATATATCATAAAAAGAATCCTCCTCTATCTACAAACAGAATATAGTTATTCTAAATCCCTAACTGAATTATAACATAGTTGAGGGTGATAATCCTAAAAATCAATAATATTTTCATGAATGAGCCATTGCATTTCTACATCAATAAATATATGATTATGTGAAATGTCATTGATTGGAGATATTAGAAATGCTTGGAATTCAGTTGATTGGATTTGTTGGTACGGCTTTTGCTATCATGTCGTTTCAATGTAAGAAAAATAAAAACCTGTTTTTATTTCAACTAATGTGTAATCTGTGTTATTTTGTACAGTTTATGCTGCTTGGCGCACTTACAGGCTGCTACAGTCAGATTGTCGGGATCACAAGAAGTATTTTTTTAATGCGCAAGTGGGAATGGATGCGCTGGAAGATCTGGGCGGTACTGATCTGCCTGATGCAGGTAGTGATCACCGTTATTACTTGGAAGAATATACTCAGTATTCTGCCGCTCATTGCAAATATTGCACTTACCGTTGGAGGATGGACAGATAATCCGAGAAAAGTCCGCATCGCAAATATGTTTTTCAACTCACCTTGCTGGCTGATCTACGATATCTGCTTCTTCTCCCTTTCAGGAATTATGACAGAGATCTTCTGTCAGGTATCCACCCTGATTTCCATTAAAAGATATGGATGGGAAGCATTAAATGAACAGCAGTAATGTTCTGTTTTACCGTAACCAGGGGAATTAAACATAGAAAATCCGCGGGATCGAATATATATTTCAGATACCTGAAATGATATCATTTTCTTACCTCAAAGATAAAAAGTTGCTATAGAGCAGAAAGGGAAAAGAAAATGAATGAAATGATGGTGAAGATTCTTATTATTGCAGCAATTGTCGTTGTTGGATTTGCGCTGTTTATGCTGGCTGCGAAGGCTATGTATAAAAAGGCTTCGCCGAATGTTGCTATGATCGTCACAGGTCCTGCAGGATGTAAAACCGTTATCGGAAAAGGATGTTTTGTAATTCCTATCCTGCAAAGAGTTGACTATCTGTCTCTGGAAAATATTCAGTCTGACTTCACTTCCCGTGATGAGATTCCAACCAGAGATGCTATTAACATTGTGGTTGATGCAGTTGCAAACGTAGCAGTATCCCAGGATCCGAAGCTCATGAAGATTGCAGCTTCCAAGTTCATCGGTTACAAACCGGAACAGATCAAAGAGATCATTACTCCGGTTCTGGAAGGTAATATCCGCGAGATCATTTCGCAGACAACACTGAAAGAACTGATTCAGGGTGATAAGAAAGCATTTGCAGAAAAGGTTATAGAGAATGTAACTCCGAACCTTCGTGATATGGGTCTTGATCTGACAACCTTCAACATCCAGAACTTCAAGGACAGAAATGGTGTCATTGATAATCTTGGTCTTGAAAATACAGTACAGATCAGTAAGGATGCAGCTATTTCAAAGGCAAATGCAGAACGTGAGATTGCAGTAGCAAGAGCGGAAGCAAGCAGAGCTGCCAATGAGGCACAGGTAATTGCTGATACGGAGATTGCTAAGAAACAGAATGAACTGGATATCCAGAAAGCAGAACTGAAACGTGCATCTGATATCAAGAAGGCTGAGGCCGATGCAGCATATCAGATCCAGCAGGAAGAGCAGCGTAAGACTATTGAGATTACGACTGCAAATGCAAACCTTGCCCGTCAGGAAAAGGAGATTGAACTGAAGGAACGTGAGGTTGCAATTCAGGAAAAAGCACTGGAAGCTACCATAAAAAAACAGGCAGAGGCTGAAAAGTTCGCACAGCAGCAGAAAGCAGATGCTGAACTGTATAAAACACAGAAGCAGTCAGAAGCTGAACTGTATGAACGTCAGAAACAGGCTGAAGCTGAGAAGTTCGAAGCAATCCAGAGAGCAGAAGCTCAGAAAGCAAAAGCAGAAGCTGAAAAATTCGCAAAAGAAAAAGAAGCAGAGGCAATCCGTGCAGCAGGTATTGCAGAGGCAGAAGCTATTGCTGCAAAAGGTAGAGCAGAAGCGGAAGCAATTCAGGCAAAGGCACTTGCTGAAGCAGAAGGTATCTTAAAGAAAGCCGAAGCTATGAAACAGTATGGAGAAGCTGCTCAGATGGATATGCAGCTGAAGGCACTTACAACCTACTTCGAACAGCTGCCGGCAATCGCAAAAGCAGCAGGCGAAGCATACACCAATGTAGATTCTATCAAGATGTACGGTGGAGATTCTTCACAGCTTACCGGAAATATTCTGAATACGGTAACACAGATTTCCGATGGACTTGGCGAATCACTTGGAGTTGATGTAAAAGCACTTCTTGCAGGATTCATGGGAGCATCCTTAAAAGATAACAGCAAAGATATCGTTGTAAACGTAAACGAAAAGTAAAAAAAGTCACCTTTCCCTATAAGGCAGACATTTGAAAAGCCCGGTGGATTTTCCACCGGGCTTTTATCAAAAGAAAAAAGAGAGATCTGCGGAACCTTCCGCCAAATATATGTCAACTGTTCTGAAACAGATATTCTCTATTCTCATCTATATAAAAATGTGTAAATAACGATGTATCTCTTACATGGAATATGTATTGAACATATCGAAGGAAGTACTTCTATAAAAAGAAGACTTCTTATGTGTCTTGTGACCGCCTACGTGGAAGAATTTTACGAATCTATCTAATGTTGCTTTCATGGTTTTAATCTCCTTTTCTATTTGAAATGTGTATCTCTCTTTGATGATTACATCTTATCAATAGAAGTTTTCTGCAAAATTGAAAGAACCTTAACGTATGCTGAAAGATTCAGATGAAAATAATGTGTTGGTAATTTTTAAACAATATAGATGAAGGTGAGGTAATTTTTATGTTACTGTTCACGTACCCCGAATAATTGTAAAAATCGCTGAAAATAAAAATATTTTTTTTGCCTCTGGAAATGGCACTTGTTGATAAGTCATTATCCAGAGGCCTTTTTGTGGATTGCGTTATTGGGAACTGTAACAAATTCAGAAATTTAATCTCTTTTTCTCTTATTTCTTCACCTGTTATCCCCACCACGCTATTTTCTTTACCTCAAAACTCAAACTTGTCCACAGGTTACTGTTCAGGTGCCAATGTCCCGCGAGGTGTTTTGCCAAGCAAAACCAGAGGTCTGTAGTGAAAGATTATATTTCAGATTCTTATCCGTTACTATACGGGTAGTAAAATGTATAAGAAGCAAGATTTCAGGGGTATAACGGTTACGGCACTGGTAATAAGAACGTATAAGAAGCAAGATTTCAGAGCTTTAACCGTTACTGCACTGG
>JAZLLO010000080.1:0-2688 GCA_045598185.1 Marvinbryantia sp. | reverse complement strand
TAACATGTATACACTCGTTCTTTTCATCAACATCTGTTAACATGAGTGCTGCTACTTCTCCAATTCTCATACCTGTCTTGATCATAACAGTAAACGCATTTATATAGAAGCTATTGCGTTCTCTGGCAGCCTCAAAGAATTTCTTTGTTTCTGCTTCTGTCAATGCTCTGTGAATGGTTTTACTGGCAGGTTGTTCCGTTCTTTTCAATGGTTTCAGCCCCATACAAGGATTTTTTTCGATAACTCCACCAATCATAGCATGATTAAAAACATGCTTTAAATGAGCGATTCTGCCATTGATAGTACGTGCTGCTTTCTTTTCATTAACAAAATGTTTTCTTACTATCAAAATATCGTTCTGCTTCACATCTTTGATTTTTAATTCTCCGAATGTTTTACCAGTACCATCCATGATCACCTCAGCACATCGCTTGAAGTGGTTTGATTGACTTCTAAGTGTAGCACCAGACACACCTTCCCTTAATTCTGTGAAGTGATCATAATATTCATTCATAGTAGGATTGACACGTTTACCTGCACTCTGCTGCAGTTCCACCATTTTTTCTCTGGCTTTTTTATCTAATTCACTTTTTTTGGTTGAATACACGTAATATCTTTTACCTTCATACATAAATGATTTTTTATAATATCCATCTTTTCTCTTGCTTGCCATAACATCGCACCTCTGAATTGATTATAAAAAAGGGCAATGATATAATCCTGTCTTTGACAGTCTGAAATTATAAAAAGGCTCGAAACACTAGCGTTTATGCGGTGTTTCGGGCCTTTACTCTCTGTTCCAGACTATAGTATTTTTTATCGTCCTTTACTTTTTTTCTGTATTGATTTCATTTTACTTTTGGTAATGAACTGAAAGTCTGTTTCAAACCCGCATATTGCGTGTAAACGGTCTGTTAGTTTATCACGTTTATATAGCGGGATAAACCCTTGCTCTTGGATATCAGCAAAGTTCATACTCTTAAGTTTTTCCAGTATTGTTTCACAGGTATAAGAGTCTTTAAGATCTTTTTCAAGATAACGATAGATGACTAATGAAAGAAAACAGATCAGAAAATGTGCTTTTATGCGGACATCATCGTGAAGGAATACCGGTCTTGCCTCGAATTCTGTTTTCATGATACGGAAGCATTCTTCAATCTCCCAGCGTCCCTCGCTTACTTTCAATATATCTTTCACATCGTCATCAAGAAGATCTGTAGTTACGGCATACATTCCATCATAAAGTTCTTCTTTTTCAATCTTATCTGTGTCCAGATAATTCTGTATCTTTGCAGCTTCTCCATCTTCAGTAACAGCAATCTTCCCTATGAATCGGGCAGGATCATTCGGGTTTTTCCGCTCTTTTTTTACACTGCCACTGCAGATCATTTTTTCTGCCCTTTCTACCTGTGCATTACGGATAGCTTTCTGATATCTCGCATATTTAGGTGAGTAGGTAATGATCAGACGCTGGTGCAGGGTACCAGGTGTATAAGGCTCATCCTTATAATACAGGCCGGTATCATCATCGCTGATTTCGGAAAGGTTAACCGGCGAATCATCAGAAACCCTTTTGAATCCGGTCTTATCAAGAGCCCATGCTCTATCATCCCTGTTCAGTTTTTTGATTGACTGGGTCACTATAAATGCACGTTCTCCGGCATGATTTATCTTTTTGATCTTTTCTGATCCAAGACCGGCATCACTACAATAAATAAACTTTGTACAGCCGAAATCCTGAAGCACCGTTTCTTCCAATGTTTTCAAAGAAGTCTGTTCATTAGCATTCCCAGGAAACAGCGAGAATGCAAGCGGTATTCCATCACCATCCATAAACATCCCCATCTGTATGATAGGATTCGGACGATGTTCTTTGCTTTTTCCGTATTTTTTGCTGCCATCTTCCTGCTCGATCTCAAAGAAGTAGTTTGTACAATCATAATAAAGTATCTTATCATTTCGTTTTCCAATGAGATGACTGTTTTTATATACCTCAGACTGAATGAAATCGCATTCATTCCCAAGAACATCAAGGGCACGATACACATCATGCAGCTGATAGGAAGGCTTTTCAAGGAATTCTGAAGCAATCTTGTAAGAAGAACGTTTGCTCGCAGGTTCCAGGATCCTTGCATAGATCAGATCTGATAGAATAGCGTTGATATCGAATTTAAAGTTGTATTTATCTCTGATTTTGCGGCAGGTCTTATCAAGCTGGAGTTGATAATAAAAGAACTGTGGAAAAAGATATCCTCCACGATAAAAGACCTGCTGTTCATAATCCAGCTTATGGTTAGAATGGAAAGTGATCTGAACAGCCTTAGCCTGCTGTTCTTTTTTATATTTAAGCGTTTCAATCCTGGCTTCTTCCTTTGCCCAGCGCATAACGTCATCACGTGTGGGGCCATGTTCGATCAAAAGTTCCTGAAGAGTTCCAAGTTTGCGAACATTGACAGAAGTACTTTTCCCTTGGTTGTTAATATAGCTTTTGGCGATATAAAAAGACTCAGAATTTTTAGACTTTGAAGTTGTGACTTTCATTGAGAAATCCTCCTGAATATAGTATATCATACTTTTTGGAATAATGCTATATAATACTATACTATAATACAGAAAATTTGACATAAAAAAAGCAGGCTTTACAAGGCCTGATGGATATAATGTAGATATTCAACTGTCAAACTCCCG
>JAZLLO010000079.1:0-4125 GCA_045598185.1 Marvinbryantia sp. | reverse complement strand
TCTGGATCTGCTTCTTCACCTTCTACCAGTTCCTTCTGTGCATCTGTAAGGGCATCCCATGCTTCCTTAGCTGCGATACACTGTGCATCTGTATCTTCTGTTCTTTCCTGTACATAGATTGCATCGATAAGCGCTGCTACTGCATCAGCCTTAGCCTGGTCATCTTCAGCTGCTTCTGGTTCTTCTTCTGCAACTACTGTGCCTGATTCTTCTCCAGCTTCGTCATCTTCAACAACGATTGTTTCATTCTCTATAATTGTCTCTGCTTCTGTTGCTACCTCTGTTGTTGCTTCTGTCTGAGCCTCTGTTGCTGCCTCTGTCTTGGCTTCTGTCTGAGCCTCTGTTGCTGCTTCTGTTTTGGCTTCTGTCTGAACTTCTGTTACTACTTCTGTTGGAGCTTCTGTTTCAACTTTTTTTCCTCCACAACCAGTCATCAGTGATGCTACTACTGCTGTGGAAAGAAGAAATAACATTTTTCTTCTCATGTGTTAATGTCCTCCTAATGAAATATTGTATCTTTCTTATCTCGATTTCTGAATAGACTATAAGAACAAAGAGTTTCGCTTGCGAAACTCTCGCACCGAGCGCGGTTGCGAACGCAACATCTTCATCGTGCGCGAATGCGCTCTTCGTTCCACTCCGGTCGGCTCTTGCGTGGTCCCCCGGACCACCCGCCCTCGCGGAGCGTTTTTACTTTACAGGAAATCGTAATTTCCTGTAAAGTAGAAAAAGCCTTTGCACGAAGCAAAGGCTACAATCACTATTGTATCATACGTACTGCCAATTCCTCGTGACATGGATCTAAAATCCCGGTACTACAAAAGGCAGGTCTCCCGGCTTATCGGTCAGACGCTTTTCATCCCTTCCCGGTTTCCCAGTGGTAATGATGATCAGCTCCCGAAATACGGTGACGAGATCGTGCAGGATTCTCACCTGCTTCCCTTTTCACCAGATCATTCCTGACTATCAGGAATATCTGACACCTTTCATATTCTATATAGTTTCTGAAATCTTATCAGCAAAAGTATAGCATATTAGTAGATGTTAATCAAGAATTGATTGGGGCATTGGTCCAGGTCAGAAGACTTATTAATCTTTTTTCTGAGTAAGAACCGTGTAAGACCTGGTTGATATACTAAACTCAACAAAGGAAAACAAAACAAGAACATAGAAAAGGAGATTAAGACAATGAAGAACAAAATGATGAAAAAGGTAGCAATCGTACTTGGAGCAGCAATGTTAGCAGTGACAGGACCTGCATGTATAGCACATGCAACAGATGGTGAACATACTCAGACAGAATATGTAAATGTAAATTCATTCCTTGCAGTAAGAACTGCACCGGATGTAAATGCACCACAGGTTGGAGAACTTCACAACGGACAGGACGTAGAGGTAAGTGGATATACAAATGGCTGGGCAGAGATCAACTACAATGGAAGGAAGAGTTATGTATGTGCAAATTATCTGTCTTCACAGAAACCTGCAAACAGCAATCTGAACTGGCTGAAAACAGATTCCAACACAGCAACAAAACGTGAATATAGAGTACATGTAGATCACGGCTATCTTGCACTGAGAACAACACCAACTTTTGATAGCAGCAATGAAATCGCACAGCTTCAGAATGGAACAAAAATTGAACTGATCAACAATGGAGAAGGAACATACTGGAGTGTACGAGTTCCAAGTACAAACCAGACCGGATATGTAAACAGTAATTACCTCGTATAAAGGTCGAGAAAGAACGTTAAAGATATAGAAAAATAAAACCAGGAAGGAAGTGATAATATGACAGGATTATTATTAACAGCAGCATTAACAACAGTATTTGTAGGACGTTACATGGTAGCAACAGCACAATAAAAGGGAAATAAAATGAGGCATAAGAGAACCCAATCTCTTTAGCAGAATATCCAGGATTCCGAATTAAGAGAGGCAATGATTTAAACTATCAATAGTCTAAGTCCCTGCCTCTTTTTAATCAAGTCAGTACACGAACAGTAACCACTTATATAACTACTTCAAATATTTCTCTTTCCGTTTCCGATTCTTTCAACCAATTCGCAGTGTACTGTTTGTTCTTTAAAAAAGAAAAACTTACAAGATATCCTTTTTGTTGCTTTCTGTTTCTCATATATTCTTCTAACTGCCTGATACCTTCTTCATCGTTTTCATTTTATTAGTCCTTCACCATTCTCTGAATTAACAAATATTCTAGTGCCAGTTAGCCACTGGCTCATAATCTCCTTGAATTACCTAATATCGAAGTATTATTATTAGTGTATGGCTGATATCAATGTACATAATCAACTAATGAACTATTATATTTTAGGAGAAATCATGAAAATCTTATTAGCTGGTGCTTTTGGCAAGTTAGGAAGTGAAATCCTTCGTGCCCTCTGCAAAACAAATTATGAAATCATCGCAGCTGGTTCTACTATCCGCATCCCTGAGGATATCGATCCATCTCGTATTACTACTCTTCGAATTGATGTAACAGATCCGGAAACCTTAAAAGGAATCTGCAAAGATGTTGACACAGTAATCACAACTGTAGGCCTGACTGGTGCTTCTACAAGATATACAAATTATGACATTGATTATAAGGGGAATCTGAATCTACTGAATGAAGCAAGATCCTTCCATGTAAAAAACTTTGTCTATATATCTGTAATCAATGCCGATCAGGGGAAAAATGTCCCGATGGTCCACAGCAAATACCTTATGGAACAGGAAGTAATAAAATCAGGACTTAACTATGTGATTTATCGTCCGACAGGATATTTCTATGATATTGCTCATGTATTCTGGCCAATGATTAAAGCCAGAAAGGTACAACTCATTAAGAGAAAACAGGAACCGGTAGCAAACGTTATCGATACCGCAGACTTTGCAGCTTTTATCCTGGATACAATGTTTGAAAAGAATAAGATCATAAATGTAGGTGGAACGGAAACCTATACATATCGTGAAATCGCGGAAATGTTTTATGCTGCAGATGGTGTTACAAATGGACCTGTGAAAACCGTTCCCGCATTTTTAATGGATATTCTGGCAAATCTTCCTAAGATCAAACAATCCGGACGTTCTGACATCATTCGTTTTTCCAAGTTCACATTAACCCATGATTGTTATGGAGATACAGAAGTTCCAGGAAAGAGTTTTCGGGAGTATATAGCTTCCAGATGTTACGCTGCTCAGATTGAAAAAGAGAAAGGAATTCAGTAAAAATGATCATATATTTTTCAGGAACCGGAAACAGCCGGTATGTAGCAAAAGAACTTGCAAAAAAACTGCATGATACCTGTATCTGTGCCAATGATAGTATCAAACGTCAGAAAAAAGGGTTCTTTCATGGGAAAAAGCCTTTTGTATTCGTATTCCCGGTTTATCTGTCCACAATTGCTAAGATTTTTGCCGATTTTATCAACAATTCGCACTTTGAAGGTAATCAGAATGCGTATTTCATCGCTACCTGTGTCGGTGCTTCTGGTTCCGTACCAAATGATTGTAAGAAGCTTTGCGAGAAGAAAGGATTAAATTTTTGTGGAGCAGAGCGTGTCCTGATGCCGCAAAACTACATTGCACTTTTCAAAATGACTCCGGAAGAAGAATGTCAACGACGTTTAGCTGCTGCTTCAGAGCAGGCATCTGCGCTTTCTGAGATCATTGCAAAAGGTGAATGCTTCACCTTATCTCCTGCACCTTCTATCGAATATATCGCAACAAAAGTAGTTGAAAAACTCTATAATGGACCTTTTACTCCTACCAGACCATTTCACACCACCGACGCATGTATTGGATGCGGCTTGTGTGCTAAGGTCTGTCCACTAAATCGTATCACTCTCATAGAAGGGAAGCCATCCTGGACAGGCAGCTGTATTCATTGTATGAGCTGCATCAATCATTGCCCGAAAGAAGCTATTGAATACGGCAAAAAAACTATCGGCAAACGCAGATATGTATGTAAAAGAAATTAACAGTTACTGTTCAGGTGCCAATCTTCCGTAAGATTTTATGAAACAAATACCAGCATATGTAGAGAGAAGTCTGTATTATATCTCCCCTTTTGATTAATTACGTATAAAAATCTGGATTGTGGCCTTTTATACGCTCCCATTA
>JAZLLO010000078.1:0-45145 GCA_045598185.1 Marvinbryantia sp. | reverse complement strand
GCTTGCGACAAGAAGATAGATACCCCGCTCGCCAAGCATGCTGTAAAGCATGAGCGAGGCAAGTATTTGAGTGTTCGAGGAATTCCTGAGAATTCCTTGGACAACGAAAATGCTTGAGGGCTTGCCCCGGGGAGTTTCATTGGACATTCATATTTTTTAACAATTACTTTTAAATTTGATGTCTGTTTCTTTCCATCTAATGTATCAGTAAGTTTAATAATTGAAGATCCATTCTTCTTTGGAACAAGAGAAAGAAGCTGGTTATGCTGACCTTCTTTAACAATTTTTGCAGATACAACAGAAGGGTTGGAATTGCTTATGATCTTACGCTTAATATCTGCGTAATCATCATTAGAATATCCATACCATGAGCTGTCTTTTGGTCCCTTGGAAAAAGTATAGAGATAAATGGTATCATTTACATTTGCTGCCTGTGTAATACAGCTAAGCGCAAAGATCGTAATCAATGCAAAACAAATGGATATAAGTTTTCTGAGATTTTTTTTATTCATACTCATCCTCCTGAATAATAATAATATCGAACTCAATATAATTGAGAATTCGTAATATATATTATACACTTAATTGAAAATTTGTAATAAAAATTTATGAAAAAAGTACTAAAAAATTTGAAATAAGGCTGTAAAAATAGAACTATTTATGGTATAGTAACGGTATGATTAGGTACTGAAATCTGAGTCTTATTCAAATCCATAGAAAGGAGAAAACTGGTGAATTATACAAAGTATGTATTGAAAGATAACGAAGAGTTAGCAGCTCTTTTGGCGGAGAAAGATAACTTATTCGTTATTGCTTGTAATAAGTGTTACAAAGAATTTGATACTGTTAACGAGCCAGAATGCGGACAGTTTGAAGAAATTGCCGCTGCACAGGGAAAGAAGATTACTGGAACAAAGAAAGTAGATTTCCTGTGTAACTATATTCAGACAGAGAAGAAATTACAGGATGCTATTCCAGAAGGAACAGAGAACATTGCGGTTATTTCTTGCGGTTTGGGTATTCAGACAGTTGCTGATATGGAGGAACTTCCTGTTGTAGCAACAACAAACACACTGAATTATATCGGACATCACGGTATGGCTCTCACAAAGAAGACATGTGGAGCTTGTGCACAGTGTTACCTGAACATTACAGGTGGTATCTGTCCAATCGTTGATTGTTCTAAGAGTCTTATCAATGGTCAGTGTGGTGGCGCGAAAGACGGTAAGTGTGAAGTTGATCCTATGAAAGATTGTGCATGGGAGAAGATCAACAAGAAACTCGAAGCACAGGGTCGCTTAGAAGAGTTTGCAGCACAGCCAGTACAGGTTCGTGATTACTCAAAGGTTAATTTCAAAGTTATCAACGAGTACGTAAAAGAAGTTAGAGCAAAACGTTTTGAAGGATTTTATGGAGGTGTTCATCCAGAAGAGAATAAGGAATACACCGAACATATCGCCCTTAAGAAGTTCCCTGAACCAGAGACAGTTGTTATTCCAACATCTATGCATGTAGGTGCACCTGCTAATCCGGTTGTTAACGTAGGGGATGAAGTAAAAGTTGGTCAGCTTATTGCTGAACAGGCAGGCTTTATCAGCGCACCTGTTCATTCAAGTGTAAGTGGTACAGTAGTAGCTGTAGAACCACGTCTTACAAACACAGGCCGTGAGATCATGTCAATTGTTATCAAGAATGATGGCAAGAATGAACTTCACGAATCTGTAGTTCCTAACAAGAGCCTTGATGAACTTACTCCACAGGAAATCGTTGATATTGTTAAAGCAAAAGGTATCACTGGTATGGGTGGTGCTGGCTTCCCTGCATATGTTAAGTTAATGCCTGGCAAACCAATTGATGCAGTTCTTGTTAACGGTTCTGAGTGTGAACCTTATCTGACAGCTGACCACAGAGTAATGTTAGAGTTCGCTGATGACATTATCTTCGGTCTTCAGGCTATTATGAAAGCTGTATCTGCACCAAAGGGTATTATCCTGATTGAAGATAACAAGCCAGATGCAATCGCACTTATGTCTGAAAAGGTAGCAGGCATCGACAATATCGAGATCTGTCCTGCTAAGACACAGTATCCGGAAGGTGCCGAAAAGATGCTCATTAAGAAAGTAATGAAGCGTGCAGTACCAAGCGGAAAGCTTCCGGCAGACGTAGGATGTGTAGTTGCTAATACATCAAGCTGTAAAGCTATTTCTGAAGCAATTCAGAAGGGTATGCCACTTGTAGAACGTGTAGTTTCTGTAACAGGTGAACATATGAAGACACCTGGTAACTACATCTGCAAGATCGGTACTAACGTACAGGAGATCATTGATTACTGCGGCGGTATCGTAGGCGAAGATGTTACACTTAAGATGGGTGGTCCTATGATGGGTGCACCTATTAAGAATACGAACGTTCCAATCATTAAGGGATCTAACGGTATCATCGCAATTGATACAGATCACACAGCTGAACAGGATTGTATCAAGTGTGGTCGTTGTGCAGATGTCTGTCCAATGGAACTTTCACCAATGACACTTGCTAAATTAACAGATTTAGGCGATGCTCAGGGACTTCTTGACAATAACATCAGAGATTGCTTCTCATGTAGATGTTGTGAATATATTTGTTCATCAAAGATTCCTCTGGTTGCAAAGATCAATGCCGGTAAAGGTCTGATCATGCCTCTGTTACAGAAGAAATAATAGATAATGGAGATCGAATAATATGTTAATGACTAAACTTAAATCTAAAGAAGCCATTGCATCTCTGGTAGCTGGAAAAGTCTTCATTATCAACTGCCACGGATGTAAGGAAATCAGTTTCCCTGAAGCAGAAGCAAAGGAACTTGCAAAAGAACTTGCTGCAGAAGGCAAACTTACAGGTGTTATCACAACAGATTATATCTGTAATCCAGATAACATGAAATTACGCTTAAGCTTCCACAAAGATGAGATCGCAGCAGCTGATTGTGTTCTTGTTTTATCTTGTGGTGTTGGTGTGCAGACAGTTGCTGAATATCTGGAAGACAAGAAAGTATACGCAGCTTGCGATACAATCGCATTACCAGGTTTCCAGGGTGTTACACCACTCGAAGTTAACTGTGACCAGTGTGGAGAATGCTTCCTGAATATGACAGGTGGTATCTGCCCGATCACAGCATGTTCCAAGAGCCTTGTTAACGGCCCATGTGGTGGAACAAAGAATGGCAAGTGCGAAGTAGACCCAGACATGGATTGTGGATGGGAAAGAATCTTCAGACGTCTTGAAAAACAGGGTCGTCTTGATAACCTTCGTTGCCCAACAAAGATGCATAATTTTGCAACAGATGATGCAACAAAAGAATGTAAACAGTCATAAAAGTTTAAATAATAGGAGCGATAAATCATGAAAGTAACTGAATTATTTAAGCAGGGTGAATTTGTAGTTTCTGCAGAAGTAGGCCCTCCAAAGGGAACGAACGTTGATCACTTAATCGAAGAAGCAAAGACATACCTTAGCGGATGTGCAGCAATCAACGTTACAGATAACCAGTCATCAGTAATGCGTCTTGGTTCCCTCGCAGTTTGTAAAGCATTAAAAGACGCTGGTCTTAATCCAATTTTCCAGGTAGCATGTCGTGATAGAAACCGCATTGCACTTCAGTCTGACCTTCTTAGTGCAGCTATGTTCGGTATTGACAACGTTCTTTCACTGACAGGTGACCATACAAAGATGGGTGATCATCCACAGGCTAAACCTGTATTTGATCTTGACTCTGTTTCTCTTCTTCATACAATGAAACTTCTTGAAGAAGGTGTTGACCTTGGCGGCAACAAGCTTGACGGCGAAGCTCCATCTTTCGCAAAAGGTGCTGTAGTTTCTCCATGTAGCGATTCTGTTGATGCTCAGCTCATGAAGATGGAAAGAAAGGTTGCAGCAGGTGCTGAATACTTCCAGACACAGGCTGTTTTCGAGCCAGAAAAGTTCATCAAGTTCATGGAAAAAGCTAAACAGTTTGGCAAACCAGTACAGCTTGGTATCATCATTCCTAAGTCAGTAGGTATGTGCAAGTTCATGAACGCTAACGTAGCTGGTGTTCATGTTCCAGATGAGATGCTCGATGAACTCAGAGCAGACAAAGAAAAGACAAAAGCTGGTATCACAGGTATCGAGATCGCAGCTAGAATCATCAAAGAATGTAAGCCATATTGTGAAGGTGTTCACATTATGTCTCTTGGATGGGAAAGCAAGATTCCAGATCTGTTAAAGATGGCAGGACTTTAAGATTTATTTTATCCCTGAACCCTCGGGTTCAGGGATTTTTTCATGTACCCCAAAAAGTACAATCCTTTTTTGATATGCAGTGTTAAATTTAATCGTATTAATATATAATGATGATTGCGTTTAATTGTAAAAGAAACTATAGTTTCTTTTCGTCTGCCACAAGCAGATTTGATAAATTTTTTATTTTGGAGGAAAGAGAAATGACCGATGTAAAGAACATTATTGAATTGAAGCATGTGACCAGATCTTTTGAGGATGGATTCGCAGCTGTATCAGACTTTAACCTGGAAGTAAAGCAAGGAGAGTTTGTTACATTCCTCGGTCCATCAGGATGTGGGAAAACTACTACACTTCGTATGATTGCTGGATTTGATATTCCTACAGATGGAGAGATACTGTTAAAAGGACAGTCCATCACGGAGCTACCACCTAATAAGAGACCGATTAATACAGTATTTCAACGATATGCTCTGTTCCCACATATGAATATATATGAGAATATTGCCTTTGGCTTAAAACAGAAAAAAACACCAAAGGATCAGATAGATAAGAAAGTAAAAAAGGCCCTTGCCCTCGTTGACCTGGAAGGTTTTGAGAACAGAAGTGTATCCACCCTTTCCGGTGGTCAGCAGCAGCGCGTTGCCATTGCCCGTGCTGTTGTGAATGAACCGGAGATCTTGCTTTTGGATGAACCACTCGGTGCACTGGATTTAAAGATGCGTAAAGAGATGCAGCTCGAATTAAAAGAGATGCATAATAAGCTTGGAATCACTTTTATATATGTAACACACGACCAGGAAGAGGCGCTTACAATGTCTGATAAGATCGTTGTTATGTCAGAAGGAAAGATCCAGCAGATCGGAACACCGGAAGATATCTACAATGAACCAAAGAATGCATTTGTAGCCGACTTTATCGGTGACAGTAACATCTTCAACGGAATCATGACCGGCAAATTAAAAGCAAGATTCTGCGGCGGAGAGTTCGATTGTGTTGATGATGTGGAAGAAGGAACACACATTACAGCCGTAGTTCGTCCAGAGGATGTTATTATAACAAAACCGGAAGATGGAATCATCACCGGAGAAGTTACATCTGTAATCTTTAAAGGAATTCATTATGAGATTACAGTCGTATCCGGTAAGAATGAGATGGTGATCCAGTCTGTACATTCAGCAAAACCAGGTCAGAAGGTAGGCATGAAAGTAGATCCTGATAATATCCATATCATGATTGCAGAAGATCATACCAATATCTTTGCAGTGGATATCAATAAGAAATTCCGTCTGGAATACAACGGAACGGAGCTTGACCGAAGCGTAACCAAGCTCTTTAAAGGAAGTAAACGTAGAGAAGATGGAACTCTTCTTGATGCGAATGGAGAAGTCATCGATATTGATAAGATAAAAGTCTTTGCTGCAATCCAGCCACAGGATATCTCACTGACAGACGAACAGGATAAAGGTCTTGTACAGGGTTATATCAGTAACCTGATCTACAAAGGTGACCATTATAGCTATGTCATACATACAGACCTTGGACAGGATTTTGTTGTAGATGATGAATACCTCTGGAACATGGGAGATCAGGTAGGACTTATTATCCCGGATAAAAAGATCACATTTACAGTAAAAAGATAAGGAGAACAACAGATGGGTAAATTATCGTTTTCCAGAAAAACTCTGGGAATTCCGTATGCAATTTTCCTGCTCATGTTTGTCGTGGCACCGCTTCTGGTACTTATCTATTACGCTTTCACAAACGGACAGGGACAGTTTACAATTGCAAACTTCGTAGGATTCTTTACGAATCCGAACACTCTCGGAACTTTATGCTACAGTTTCGCAGTAGCTTTTGTATCCACGATCGTATGCCTCTTACTGGCATATCCGATTGCATATATCCTTGCAACCAGTAACTTAAAGTCGAAATCTGTGATTATTATGCTCTTTGTAATGCCGATGTGGATCAATTTTTCCCTTCGAATTACTGCATTAAAAGAGATTCTGAATATCATCGAAGGAAATCTTGCCATGTATCCATTTCTAAATGCAGTGGTAGGTATGACATACGACTTCCTTCCGTTTATGATTCTGCCGATCTTCAACACCATCTCAAAACTGGATGGATCCTTAAGAGAAGCGGCAATGGATCTTGGAGCAAATGAAGTAGATACCTTCTTAAAGATCACCTTACCATTATCCATGCCTGGAATTGTAAGTGGTGTATCCATGGTATTCTTACCGGCTATGACAAACTACGTAGTACTTGATATGCTGTACAACAGTACATACATCATGGGAAGTCTTATTGGAAGCTACTTCTCAGCGTATGACTGGCACGGCGGATCTATGATCGCACTGATTCTTCTTGTCATTATCTGTATCTTCACATTACTCACCAATGGATATGAAGAAGAAGGAAATAATACGAGAGGAGGAGCGCTGCTGTAATGAAAAAGACAGGTAAAATTATATTTCTTTCACTTGTGTTACTCTTTTTGTATCTGCCGATTTTAATTCTGGCATTATACAGCTTTACGAATTCTACGAACATCGGTGCTATCCGTGGTTTTTCCATGCAGAATTATGTGACATTATTTACAACACCTGAACTTCGCGATATGATCATCGGAACCCTGGTACTTGCAGTATCTGCAGCGTTTTTTGCAACGCTTCTTGGTACTCTTGGAGCACTGGGAGCATTTTATTCTGATAAAAAAGTATCCTCTGTCATCTCAACGATGAATCAGGTACCTGTTGTAAATGCAGATGTTGTAACCGGTTTTTCTATCTGTATCCTGCTTGTAGTAGTATTCGGTGTCAGCAAGGAGACATATCTTCCGCTGATCATAGGCCATGTAACACTTTGTGCGCCGTTTGTATTCTTATCTGTAATGCCAAGAATCAAACAGATGGATCCAAGCATCTACGAAGCAGCACTTGACCTTGGTGCTACACCATTTGTAGCACTCAATAAGATCGTACTGCCACAGATTTTCCCAGGTGTTATTTCCGGTTTTATGCTCGCAATCACTTTATCATTAGATGATTATTTTATTGCAACCTATACAAAACCAGCTACCTTTGACACCATCAGTACGTACGTTGTTAATGCAACCAAGGGCTCACAGACTTCTATTAAGACAGCACTCTGGGCATTATCAACTGTGATCTTTGTACTGGTAATTCTTTTTGTTGTGCTGATGAATCTGAATTCCAGAAAAGCAGAAAGGAGAAACGCATGAGAAAGTTGTGGTTAATTGCAGGTTTATTATCGTTACTCACTTTTGCACCTGCACAGGCAGCAGAAAAAACTGAAGATGTCATCACCCTTCGAATCAGTAACTGGGAAGAATATATCGACCTTGGAGAATGGGATGAAGAAGAGACCATCGATCTGGAAAGCGGTGATATCATCGGTGAGAATTCGATGGTGGAAGACTTCGAAGAATGGTACTACGAGACCTACGGAAAGAGGGTAAATGTAGAATACTCAACCTTCGGAACAAATGAAGACCTTTATAACATGCTGACACTTGGAGATGTATATGATCTTGTCTGTCCATCTGAGTACATGATCATGAAACTTATGTCAGAAGGTGAAACCGTACCATTATCCGAAGAATTCTTTGATGAGGACAATGAATATAATTACTATATAAATGGAGTATCTCCATACATCCGTAATATATATAATACAAAAGAGATCAATGGAGAGACCTGGGCAAAATATACTGCAGGTTACATGTGGGGAATCACAGGTATCGTATATAATCCGGAGGTTGTTTCCGAAGAAGAAGCAAAGACCTGGACCGTTCTGAATAATCCAAAGTTTCACAGACAGGTGACGATCAAGGATAATGTACGTGACTCTTACTTTGCAGCAGTTGGTGCATTAAAAAGAGATCTTCTTACCAGTGAAGAATTCTTAAATGATCCCGATTACGCACAAAGACTCGAAGATGAGATGAACGACACTTCCGACGAAACCATTGCACAGGTACAGGATCTCTTGCAGGATATCAAGGATAACTGTTATTCTTTTGAGACAGACTCCGGTAAAGCAGATATGATTACCGGTAAGGTTGTTGCCAACTATCAGTGGTCCGGAGATGCGGTATATACCATGGATCAGGCAGACGAAGATGAATATACACTGAACTTTGCCGTACCGGAAGAATCTTCGAACATCTATTTTGATGGATGGGTAATGTTAAAGCGCGGAATCGGTGATGATGCGGAAAAACAACATGCAGCGGAAGCATTTCTGAACTTCATCTCAAGACCGGATAATGCAATCCGAAATATGTATTACATTGGTTACACCTCTGTTATTGGTGGTGGCGATGACGAACGTATTCTTGAATATGCAGACTGGTGTTATGGCGCAGAAGAAGATGAAGAAGATGTGGTAGATTATGATTTTTCATACTTCTTTACCGATGAAGAAGAAAGTGAAGATTATATCCTTACTGTTCCGACAGAACAGCTTTCAAGACAGCTTTATGCGCAGTATCCGGATAAGGAAACCATCGACAGAACCTCTATCATGGTATATTTTGATAAGGAACAGAACGAAAAGATCAACCAGATGTGGATCAGCGTTCGTTGTCTGAATCTATACGATATCCCTGTTTATGCATGGTGTATTGCAGGTATTGTGATTATATTATTAGCAATATTAATCATTAGTAACAGGAAGCATACTTACTAAGGAGTTATTTCATGCCAGTTTTTGATTTTAATAAAAAAGCCGAAGAAGAAGGAAAGAAAAACGGAGTTATAACATACGAGACATTTCTCTCGAATGTATCCGTTCCGACACCTGAGACACCGATTCTGATTCTGGACAATAAGATACGTCAGTGGAAGCATCATTCGAATGGAATGTTCCTGAATCCAGTGAAGAGAACTTCTTTTGAATTTCAGGAGGAAGATGGAACTTTCACAGCAGACATTCTTAAGATCGATGCTAGATTTGTTGCCCTTTTAAAATGGCTTGGCGAGAGTCATGTAAGGGTACGACTCTCCGGAAAAAATGTGGAAGGCGGCTATGCTGTATATAAGATCCGTGAGATTGCATTTGGCGGTGGAACAAAGCTTTCTGCAGAAGACGGTTTCCTTCAGTTTATGATTGAACGTCTTCTTGCAAGTGATGCACCGGAAGATGAAGTTGATGAAGATGAAAGAGAGGAAGTAGGAGATGAGATGCGCCTTACCAGCATCCAGAGCATCACCGATTTCCTTACTTGTGCCGGACGTACCCTTCCGGAGAATATCCGTCTCTGGGCCAGAAGAAACCTTGCAGTAGCAAAATCACACGAGGTTTCTCCAGAAGAACGAAGACATGCACAGCGTGCACTTTCCATTATGATGAATACTCAGTGGAAGAATGATTACTTTGAATCCATCGATCCACAGGAAGCAAGAAGAATCCTGGATGAAGAACTCTATGGTATGGAAAGAGTAAAGCAGCGTATCATCGAGACCATTATCCAGATCAATCGTACCCATACACTGCCTGCATATGGTCTTCTTCTGGTAGGACCTGCAGGAACAGGAAAGTCACAGATTGCCTATGCGGTAGCAAGGATCCTTAAGCTTCCATGGACCACCCTTGACATGAGTTCTATCAATGATCCGGAACAGCTTACCGGAAGTTCCCGAATCTATGCCAATGCAAAACCTGGAATTATCATGGAGGCGTTTTCAGTATCCGGACAGTCAAACCTGGTCTTTATTATCAACGAGCTTGATAAGGCAAATGCAGGAAAAGGAAATGGCAATCCGGCTGATGTACTATTAACACTTCTGGATAACTTAGGATTTACCGATAACTATATGGAATGTATGATTCCAACCCACGGGGTATATCCTATTGCAACGGCGAATGACAAGAGCCAGATCTCAGCACCGATCCTTTCCAGATTCGCAGTGATCGAGATTCCTGATTATACCTTTGAAGAAAAGAAAGTAATCTTTTCCAAGTTTGCTCTTCCAAAGGTATTAAAACGTATGAGTCTGAGAGAAGACGAATGCATTATTACAGAAGAAGCACTTGATAAAGTGATTACCTTATATACGGATACTTCCGGTATTCGTGACCTGGAACAGGCGGCAGAACATCTTGCTGCGAATGCACTGTATCAGATCGAAGTAGATCACGTAGAACATGTAACATTTACATCTGAAATGGTTGAATTATTACTTTCTTAAATGATTGACTCATGTGATGTATTCTGTTATAATGTATAAAAATTATGGCTTTTTTAAATAACCATTATTAAATTTTAACAAATATTCTTATCGGAGGTACACGAAGATGAAATTAAGAAATTCTATGATCGCTATGGCTGTTTTTGGAACAACAGCACTTATGCTTTCTGCTACTGCATTAGCAGACGATCCTGTAGCTATTAATGTAATCGCTGCACAGTACGGACCACAGACTGCTGATTGGTGGGCAGGTTTTGTTGAAGATTTCAAGGCTGATAACCCAGATATCGATCTTACAGTAGATGTAGTTTCATGGAACGATATCTACACAGTAGTTAATACACGTATCGCTAATGGCGAAGCTCCAGATGTTCTTAACATCGACGTATTTGCTGATTACCAGGCTGATGGACTTCTTCTTCCAGCTCAGGATTATGTTTCTGAAGAAACATATGCTAAGATGTATGAATCTTTCCTTGGACAGTCAGAGATCGATGGAACAGTATGGGCAGTTCCGGATCTTGCTTCTGCAAGAGCTATGTATGTTAACAAGGACATCCTTGATGAAGTTGGCATCGAAGCACCAAAGACATGGGATGATCTGAAGGCAGCTTGTGAAGCTATCATCGAGAAGTATAATGGCGAAGTGTATCCATGGGGCGTTGATATGACAACTGACGAAGGTCAGGCTTGCTTCGCATACTATATCTGGAACAACGGCGGTGACTTCACTGACGCAGATGGTAACTGGACACTGAACTCTCCAGAGAACGTAGAAGCTATCCAGTACATCATTGATATGGTTAATGCAGGTCTTACTAACTCAGACCCAGCTAATGAAACAAGATATGATAACCAGGATATGTTCGGTGCAGGTAAGGTTGCCATGATGATCGCACCTAACAGCTTACCAACATACTGTGCAGACGGTGGTTACACAGTTAATTACGAAGTAGCTCCAATCCCAACTAATACAGACAGTTCTGTATCTGCAGGTGTTATGGACAGATTTATGTGCTTCGACAATGGATATTCAGAAGAAGAACTTGCTGCAATCAGCACATTCTTTGATTATTTCTATGATGACGCTCGTTACTCAGCTTGGGTACAGATGGAAGGTTTCCTTCCTGCAACAAGCGCAGGCGGAGAGATTCTTGCAGCAGCTGATGAAAGCATGGCGGCATGGGTTGATATCGTAGGTTCAAGCAAGTTCTATCCAACAGCTAAGGCAGAATGGGCAGATGTTAAGCAGGGCGTAATCGACGTTGAACAGAACGCACTTCTTGGTGAAGATATCCAGACACTCCTTGATGATCTTCAGGACGAAATCGCTGGCTAATTGAATGATTGAGATAAAGGGCCAGACCTTTGTGTCTGGCCTTTTTAATCATAATTATTACTAATCTTTATGAAATGGAGAGGTTCAATGAACAATAAAAAGCGATATCAGAAGATAGAGCCATATATCTGGATCTTGCCAAGTGTGATCCTTATGGCAGTATTTATCATCGTACCGATTTTTTTTGTATTTCGTATGTCCTTAAGCGAGATCAGTAAAGCAGGTCTTATCAAAGGCTTTGCAGGACTTGGGAATTTTCAGAAAGTAATGAAGGGATCCACTTTTGGAATCGTTCTTAAGAATACCATTGTCTGGACGATTGCAGTTGTAGGTTTATCTACACTTCTTGGCTTTATTCTTGCGCTGATCTTAAACAATGGATTTAAAGGACGTAAGATTGCCCGTGCCATTATTGTATTCCCATGGGCAACTACACTGGTTATTCAGGCAAGTGTATGGAAGTTTATCATTGATACAGACTATGGTACACTCAATACACTTCTTATGAAGCTTGGTATCATATCAAAGGGCATCAACTGGACACCGAATGCAGGAGCCTATTTTGCGTGGGAGATTGCCTGCGGTATATTCGTTACGATACCATTTGTATGTTTTACCGTACTGTCCGGTCTTCAGAGTATTGACACTGCATATTATGAAGCAGCAACGGTTGATGGAGGTAATTACTGGGATAAGCTTTTCCGTATTACGATTCCACTTGTTAAGCCTTCACTTACTGTATCTACCGTTCTGAATATTATCTATGTATTTAATTCTTTCCCGATCATCTGGACGATTACAAAGGGAGATCCGGCCAATAGAACAGATACACTTGTAACTTACCTGTATAAGCTTGCATTCTACAATGGTAAGCAGGGACAGGCAGCAGCAGTATCTGTAATTGGATTTATGATTCTTCTTGTATGTGCGAGTATCTATATGATCAGTACTTTAAGAAAGGAGGATCGCGGTGATGAATAATACTAAGACCGTAAAAGGAAAAGTATTATCTGTACTTCTTTATATTACAGTTATTATTATCTGTGTAATTACCCTGTATCCTTACTTTGTTATGGTATGTAATGCATTAAAGAGTCGTGAAGAGATCTTTAACATTAACGGAACGATTCTTCCAATCAATGCATTATGGGGCAATTTTACTGATATCTGGACCATGGCACCAATGGCAAGATATCTGCTGAACTCTATTATTGTAGCAGGAGGTTCTACAATTATTGCCATGATCTGTGGTATTCCTGCAGCATATGCGCTTGCAAGAATGAAATTCAAAGGAAAGTATGTATTCCTTGGATTTATTATTGTCTCACAGATGTTCGCTCCTGTAGTACTTTTGATTGGTATCTACAAGGTAATGAACATTCTTGGAATGACAAACTCTCTGATCGGTCTGATCTTTGTAAATGCTGCATTTAACCAGGCGTTTACAATCTGGCTGTTAAGAGGAACATTTATGAGTATTTCATCAGAGATGGAACAGGCTGCAACTATTGATGGCTGTAATCGTATTCAGTCTATGATTCGTGTATTACTTCCTGTTGCAGCACCTGGTATCGTTACCACACTGATTTTCATCTTCATCAATGCATGGAATGAGTATACAGTTGCATTGACATTAATTTCTACAGATACGACAAAGCCTATGACTGTTGGTATCAATATCTTTAATGGTTACAACATGATTCAGTGGCAGTATCTGTTTGCATCATCCCTGTTTGCAATTGTACCCGTTGTTATCCTATTTATGATGATCGAAAAGAATCTGGTAAGCGGTCTTGCATCTGGTGGTGTAAAAGGATAATGATCAGGAGGGATTAAGAGATATGAATAAGATTATTACAATCAGCCGTGAATACGGCGCAGGTGGTCATTCGATTGGACGTGCAGTAGCAGATCAGCTTGGTATTGAGCTTTATGATTACGATATTGTAAAAAAGACGATCGAAGAATCCGGTTTTGATAAGAAGGTAATTGAAAGAGATGAAGAAGAACTTTCCAAGGGAGAAGATATCTGGAAAAAGATCGGTGCTTTTTCAAGTGCTTACTTTAATGATACAAAGGATGCTATTCATGAAGTTCAGAAGGCGATCATCATTTCTCTTGCGAAGCAGGGACCTTGTGTTATCGTAGGAAGATGTGCCGATGTATTCTTAAAAGAAGCTGGATTTGAAACATTTAATGTATTTCTTCATGCAAGTGAGATTCATCGCGCAGTCAGTGTAAGCGAGCTTATTGGAAGTAAAGATGCCAATGTAATCTCAAAGGCAATGAAACAGAAAGATACTGCCCGTGAGAATTACTATAAGCATTATTCCGGAAAGAAGTGGGGGGATTGCCGCAATTACGACCTTACATTAGATTCTGGAAAGCTTGGCTATGATTTCTGTGCTAATTTAATCGTGGAGGCAGTGAAGTCCCTGGAGCAGTAGTATGTTTCGAAGGAGAAAAGAATGGAAAGTAGAAAAATAATTGTTTCGAATAAATCAGGATTTCATGTTCGACCTGCAGCGAGACTTTCCAAATTTGCGGAAAACTGTTCTTCGAAAGTAGAAATTATCTATGGAGATAGTATTATCAATGCAAAAAGTATGTTAAACATCGTGTCTACAGCAATTCCAAAAGGAACAGAGATTATGTTATGCTGTACCGGACCTGAGGAGAAGAAGGATCTGGAATACATGGTTGATGCAATCCAGAGGATTGAAGACTGATGGCTGCGACATATCGTTTATGTGCAAAAGAGATATTAGCCAATCTGGGTGGTCGTGAGAATATCGTAAGTATCTATCATTGTATGACGAGACTTCGAATGGTCGTTAAGAATATCGACAAGATCGATATCGATGAAATCGATATAATTGATGGAGTAAAAGGGTCTTATATTCGAGATGGACAGGTTCATATCATCCTTGGAGTTGGGATGGTAGATCGTGTGTATGATGAGATACTTATGATCAGTAATGTGACTCCGGTAAGTAAAAAGGAACTGGAGGAAGAGATCGAGAGCAGGCAATCCAGTCTGATCAGGATCATAAAGACGATTGGTGATATCTTTATACCGATACTTCCAGCGATGATAGCATCCGGTATTATGACCGGTATTCTTGTATCCATTGCGGAAGTTTGGCCATCGGTAGAGAATTACGATCTATACAATCTTCTGAAATTAATCTCACATACAGTTATGCAATATCTTCCGGTTTTAGTTGCAGTCAGTGCAGGGCATAAGTTTGGTGGGAATCCATATCTTGCAGGTGGGATTGGTCTGATGCTCTTGCATCGGGATCTATTTGTGGGATGGGATCCACTGGGATCTTTTGATGTTCCTATGTGGAATATTGGTCCGATACATATCTATCAGGCTGCATATGAAGGGCATATTATTCCTATTATTATAGCCATATGGTTTATGTGTAAGCTTGAGAGATGGCTTCATAGACATGTTACGGAGATTGCAGACATCTTTATTACTCCGCTTTTGACACTGATGATTACCGCAGTTTTCACTTTTACGGTTATAGGCCCGATTCTGATGAATCTTGAGACTATAGTTATTAGAGTTGCAAGATTTGTCTTGGATGTTCCTTATGGGATAGGGGCAGCTATCTGTGCCGTATTTTATCCATTATCTGTGGTATTTGGAATCCAGCATATGTTTATGGTTCTCGAAGTACGTTTTCTGGCTGATACGCATATGAATATCTGGATACGTGTTGCCAGTTCTGCCAATTTCGCCATGTGCATATCATGTCTGGCAGTTGCACTGAAGACAAGAAGCGAAAGGCTGAAAGGCATTGCTTTACCGGCTGGAATTTCAGCAGCACTTGGTGTTACAGAACCTGCAATATTTGGTATAAATTTCCGCTACCATACTCCGCTGATCTGTGGTATGATTGGAAGCGGTGTCGGTGCTGCGATAGGTACGATACTGAATGTATATGGAACTGCATATGGGGTAACGGCATTACCGGGAATAATCCTGTCAACCCCTTGTCTGTGGGAATACATCGTCATGTTGCTGTCAACAGCAATTGTTACATTTTCCCTGACCTGGTTTTTCTGGAAAGATGAAGACTTTCTGAAGGATAAATTATCCAGAAAGCAACTGGTATCCGATGAGGATGAAGACGAAACGGAAGAGAAGAGTGATGATATTACATATATCTATTCTCCGCTTCAGGGCAAAGTCTTAAACCGATTGGAGATTCCGGATGAAACTTTTTCAGAAGGATACCTGGGAGAAGGAATTGGAATCATACCGGATAGTGGTGATGTGATTGCTCCTTTTGATGGAAAGATCGTTACAATTACACCGACGAATCATGCAGTTGTCCTGGAAGGACCGGAAGGAATCAATATTCTGATTCACATCGGAATCGATACCGTGGATCTGGACGGATCACATTTTACACAGTATTTCCAGGCTGGAGATATGATCCAGCGTGGACAGAAGATCATGTATTTTGATCTTGAAGCCCTGAAAGAGAAGGGCTGTAATCTTACATCTGCAATATTTGCAGTGAATCACAATGAATATTCCCGGTTTACGATAAGGGAATCACAGAATACTTCCTTCGGGGAGATTCTATTTGAATTAAAAAAATAAGAGGATAACAAAGAGGAGTTATTGTAAATGGAAAGCTTTAAGTATACGATAAAGGATCCACATGGAATCCATATCAGAGCGGCGAGTGCTATTACAAAAGAAGCCAAAAAATACAGTAGCCTCATTACATTGAATGCAAAAGAAAAGAATGTAATCGCAACCAGAATGATGTCTCTTATGGGGATGGGGGTTCAATGCGGAGATCAGATTCTGGTAGAGATTATAGGTGGCGACGAAACCCTTGCACTTGATGGAATGAAGAATTTTTTTGAAAAATTTTTATAACGAAATTCTAAAAATCTGGTCATTGAAGGAATTTGATGACCGGATTTTTCTTTCTTAAAAATAGTTCAGCTTATTGAAATTATCATAATTTTCCTTGAAAATGAGTAACTTTTTTGTTGATTTAATGCAATAAAGCGTATATAATTTAAGAGAATTTTTAATATGTAAGGAGGAAATTTTTATGAATTTCAAAACACTTGCTGCAGTTGCTACAGCATCTGCTATGGTTCTTGGTTTATCAGGCATGTCTGCAATGGCTGATGATAACTGGAAAGTTGCTATCTTAACAGGTACAGTATCTCAGGGCGAAGAAGAGTTCCGTGCTGCAGAAAAAGCTATTGCTGAATATGGCGAAGAACACATTGTAACAGCTACATACCCAGATAACTTTATGTCAGAGATGGAAACAACAGTTTCTCAGATCGTTTCTTTCGCATCTGATCCAGACGTAAAAGCTATCGTTATGTGTCAGGCAGTTCCTGGTGCAAAGGCAGGTTTCGATAAGGTTCGTGAGATGGGACGTGATGATATCCTCTTAATCGCAGGTACACCACAGGAAGACCCAGAAGTTATCTCTGCTGCATCTGATATCGTTCTTTACGCTGATGAAGCTACACAGGGTGATACAATCATGGAAAAATGTGCTGAATGGGGTATTGACGTATTTATCCACTACTCATTCCCACGTCACATGGCTATGGAGCTTATCGTAGCTCGTCATGAACTCCTTCAGGCTAACGCTGATGCACTTGGTATCGAACTTGTTGACGTTACTGCTCCAGACCCAACAGCTGAAGCTGGTCTTTCTGCTTCACAGCAGTTCATTCTGGAAGACGTTCCACAGCAGCTTGAAAAGTATGCTGGTAAGAAAGTTGCTTTCTTCACAACAAACTGTGGTATGCAGCCATCTCTTCAGACAGCTTGTCTTGACGAGCCAAACGCATACTATCCACAGCCATGCTGCCCATCTCCATATCATGCATTCCCTGCAACACTTGGTCTTGAGCTTGCTATCGGTGGTGATGATGAAGCAGCTCTTCAGCAGATCGCAGCTAAGCTTGCTGAACATGATGCAGTAGGACGTTTCTCTACATGGGCTTCTCCAGTTGCTATGACAGAAGTAGCAGTTGGTGTTGAATATGCTAGACAGTTCATCAATGGTGAAATTACTGAAAGAAACGACGAAGCTAAACTGAAAGAAATGTTTGAAGAAAGAGTTGCCGGTGCAAAGGTTGGTCATTATACAAACGCTGATGGAAAAGAGTTTGATAACTACTACACAATTCTTCTTTCACCTGTAGATTTCAACGACTATCTTTAATATCTAGCTCATTAAAAGGTAAGAATTAACGATCAGGCTCACCCAGAAATTTACCGGGTGAGCCTGTATTTATGTATGAAATTAATTTGAAAGGAGTAACCATGAGCGGAGAATATGTTCTTGAGATGAAGGACATTGTAAAACGTTACGGCGAGAATACTGTACTGAATGGTGCGACTCTCAAAGTAAAAAAGGGTGAGATCCATGCACTTCTTGGTGAGAACGGTGCAGGTAAGTCTACTCTTATGAATGTCCTTTTCGGTATGCCGGTTATTCATAGTACCGGTGGCTTTGAAGGTTCCGTTTCGCTGGATGGCGAAGAGACAAAGATCCTTTCCCCATTTGATGCAATGCAGAAAGGTATCGGTATGGTACATCAGGAGTTTATGCTTCTTCCAGGATTTACCATCACTGAGAATATTAAATTAAACAGAGAGATTACAAAACCGAACCCTGTCAGCAGAGTTTTAGGTAAGAATCTCGAAACACTTGATATGAAAGCCATGGCAAAGGATGCACGTACAGCCCTTGATAATGTTGGTATGGGTATCGATGAGTTTACTATGGTACAGGGTCTTCCTGTTGGTTACATGCAGTTCGTCGAGATCGCACGAGAGATCGATAAGACTGGCGTTAAACTCCTTGTATTTGACGAACCAACTGCTGTACTTACAGAGTCAGAAGCAACTCAGCTTATTTCTGTTATGAAGAGTATCTCTGAAAAAGGAATTGCCATTATCTTTATTACTCATCGTCTTGATGAAGTTATGGCAGCAACAAACAACATTACGATTCTTCGTGATGGTAAGCTTGTAGCTACCCGTGAGACAAAGGATACGAACATTGTTGAGCTTGCGGAGCTTATGATCGGCCGTAAGGGTGAAGCAATGGTAGAAGCTACTGCACATACTGTTTCCCAGGATGAAGTTGCCTTAAAGATTCGTAATCTTAAGGTTGACATGCCTGGTGAAGCTGTAAAAGGTATTGATCTTGATATCTATAAGGGTGAGATCCTTGGTATCGGTGGTCTTGCAGGTCAAGGTAAGCTTGGTATTCCAAACGGTGTAATGGGTATCTATGATGTAAGTGGTGAAGTTGAACTTTTCGGTGAAAAACTTCCTCTTGGTGATACACAGGCAGCTTTAAATGCCGGCATCTCCATGGTATCCGAAGACCGTAAAGGTGTTGGACTTCTTCTTGACCGTTCTATTGAAGATAATATCGTGTTTAATGCAATGCAGATTAACAATGAATTCTTGAAGAAGTTTGGTTTCTTTACACTGGTAGACAGCAAAAAGGTAAGAGAGACTGCTGAAACTTATATCAAAGATCTTGATATTCGTTGCTTTGGTCCGACACAGCACTCTGGTACTTTATCTGGTGGTAACCAGCAGAAAGTATGTATTGCAAAAGCACTTTGTATGAATCCTAGATTCTTATTTGTCTCTGAACCAACCCGTGGTATCGATATCGGTGCAAAGAAGCTGGTGCTTGAGACTATTCTGAAGTTAAATCGTGAACTTGGTATGACAGTAGTTATTGTTTCTTCCGAGCTTCAGGAACTTCGTAGTATTTCTGACCGTATTGCTATCGTATCCGAAGGTAAGTTAGTTGATATTCTTTCTCCATCTGATTCTGATGCAGATTTCGGTCTTGCAATGTCAGGTATCAAACCATCTGAACAGAAAGGAGGCAATGCATAATGACAAAGAGTAAAATCGATAAACTTCTCGCTGTTATTGTAGCGATCCTTGCTGTACTTTCCCTTGTTCTTGGTGGTATGAATCTTCCAAAACAGACAGGAAGTGCCGGTACAAAGATTCTTGATGAACTTCGTATCAAGACTCTTCTTAATGCTACTGGAGATAGTGTAGTAGAAAGTTACGTAGATGTTGCGAAAAAAGAAGCCACCAAGAAAGCAAAAGAAGAAGGCGGCGGAATGTCAGCTATCCGTGATGCGGTTGCAAAAGCAGAAGAGGAGACTCGTGCTAAGTATGCTGATGGTGTAGGCGCAGACCTTACCGGTATTGATACAACGAATCTTTCTGCAGCAGTTACTGCTTATACAGATGCTGTAAAGGCATTTGCTGATGAAGAACAGAAGGCTCGTTCTGCTTATGAAAAGGAACATTATGCTGAAGCAGAAGCAGCCCTTGAAGCAAAGCATCAGGAGATGCTTGATGCAGGTGAAGAGATTCCTGAAGATGAACAGGTTGTTGTTGATATGTCAGGTTTTGAAGCAACTGCTGAGATGAACACACTGGAAGAAGCAGCTACTGCAGCTTATTCTTCTGTAGGTGACGAACTGAAAGTTATCTACCCTGTACTTACAGATGATGCTCTGGAAACACTTCAGGAAACAGTTCAGGGTATCCTTTATCAGTCAGGTGATAAGTTCGATACACAGTATGACCGTTATGTTTCACAGAGTAATTCAAAGGTTGGAGTTTCAGATCGTATAATCCGTCATGGAGATGACCTGATCTTCCTTGGTGTTGCTCTTCTTGTTGTTGTGGCATTACTTCTTTACCGTGGCTGGATGATCACAAAGTTTGGTGTACCTCGTGTTATCATCGGTGTATTCTTTATCCTTCTTTGTTTCATGACATTATGGTATGATCTTTCCCTTTCAACATTGTTAAGTAATACTATTGTTCGTATGGGTATGAACTCTATCATGGTTCTCGCTATGGTTCCTGGTATCCAGTGTGGTATCAGCCTGAACCTTGGTCTTCCAATTGGTCTTGTTGCAGGTCTGATCGGTGGTCTTGTAACTATCGAAATGGGTATTCCAGGCTGGGCAGGATTCTTCTTCGCTATCGTAGTAGGTTCTGTTATCGCAGCAGTCTGCGGTTATCTGTATGGTTTAATGCTTAACAGATTAAAGGGAGAAGAGATGGGTGTTACCACATACGTTGGTTTCTCTATCGTATCCTTAATGTGTATCGCATGGCTTGTACTTCCATTTAAGTCATTAAAGCTTCGTTGGCCACTTGGTACCGGTCTTCGTAATACCATCGGTCTTGACAATACAAACTTCAGACATATCCTGAATGATTTCCTTTCATTCAAGATTGGAAGCTTTGTAGTTCCTACAGGTCTGTTATTATTCATGGTACTTGCATGCTTACTTGTATGGTTATTCTCAAGAAGTAAGACAGGTCAGGCTATGCAGGCAGTTGGTAACAATCCACGTTTTGCAGAAGCTACTGGTATCAACGTAGATAAGATGCGTATCATCGGTACTGTTCTTTCTACAGTAATCGGTGCTATCGGTATTCTTGTTTATTCACAGAGCTATGGTTTCATGCAGCTCTATACAGCACCAAGACAGATGGGCTTCATCGCAGCATCTGCGATCCTTATCGGTGGTGCTTCCACAAGCCGTTGTAAGATCAGCCACGTACTGATCGGTACTTTCTTATTCCAGGGTGTATTAACACTTGGTATGCCGGTTGCCAACGTTCTTGTTCCAGGTTCAACAATTTCAGAGACACTTCGTATTCTGATTTCAAATGGTATCATTCTGTATGCACTTACTAAGTCAGGAGGTGATTCACGTGCGTAAAAATACAAGTATTGGAGAAATCCTCAGAAATAATGCGGTTACCATTATGTTCGTAGTACTTTGTATTATTTGTCTGATCTTCTCAGGGCAGACCATCCCTTACGTACTGTATGAACTTTTTGGTCGATTAAGCCGTAATGCATTTATCGTACTTGCCCTGATTATCCCGATCATCGCCGGTATGGGTATCAACTTTGCCATCACCATCGGTGCTATGGCAGCTCAGATTGCAGCTCTGTGGGTTATCGAATTCGGTATCACAGGGCTTCCAGGTTTCCTTGTAGCTATGCTTATTACAATGCCGCTTGCAGCATTCTTCGGTTTCCTGATCGGTAAATTGCTGAACAAGATGAAAGGTCAGGAGATGATCGGTGGTCTGATCCTCGGTTATTTCGCAAACGGTTTATATCAGCTGTTATTCCTGTTTATCTTTGGTAACCTGATTCCATTAAAAGCTCCTGGTCTTGTAATCAAAGGTTCTACCGGTGTTGCTAACACCATCGACCTTTCTACAGAACGTGGTTTTAAGTATGCACTTGATGGTCTTGTAAAAGTACCATTCCGTACAGCACTTATCATTGTCTGTGCATTCTTCGCAATCGTTGCCATCGCAAAGCTTGCCATGAAGAAGATTGATGCAAAGAAAGCTGGCATTCAGATTGCAGTTATGGTTGTACTTGTAGTCATCGACATGATTCCTGCAGTAAATAACCTGTTCTCAATGGTTAATGTACCAATCATTACATTTGCATTTGTTGGTTTACTTTGTCTCTTCAACAACGCGTTAATGAAGACCAAGATTGGTCAGCAGTTCCGTGCAGTAGGACAGAACAGAACAGTAGCCAATGCATCCGGTATCAACGTAGACCTCGTTCGAGTTATCGCAATCATGATCTCTACCGTTCTCGCTGGTTGGGGACAGCTCATCTTCGTTCAGAACATGGGTTCATTCCAGACCTACGGCGCTCATGAACAGGTAGGTCTGTATGCCGGTGCTGCTATCCTTGTAGGTGGTGCTTCTATTAAGAAAGCAACGAACAGCCAGGCACTTCTTGGATGTATCTTATTCCACTTACTCTTCATCGTAGCTCCACCAGCAGGTAAGAACCTCTTCGGTGATGCAGCTATCGGTGAATACTTCCGAGTATTTATCTCTTACGGTGTCATCGCACTTGCACTTGTTATGTACGCATGGAGCGGAAGCCAGAAGAAGAAAGAAGAATCTGAAGAATAAACTTTTCTCCCGACAATCATAAAGGTTGTCGGGAGTATTTTTTTATGTTACAATCTCTTTTGTTTATCTCAGTTGGAGAATATTCTCCAACTGAGATAATGCTCCGCGAGTATGCGCAGCGATTTTGTTTGGAAACTGTCAGCGAAGCTGACCAAAATCGCGCGCCAAGTCTCCGCGAGCGTCGACTTGAATCTTGATTAAAATATTTTAATTATATACAGGAGGTTATTCTTATGTATTATGTACCGGATGGAACGACTATGTGCGGATTTTATGAATGTCAGGAATGCGGTGAAAGATTCTTATCCCTTACAATTGGACCTTCTATGGTTTGTCCATATTGCGGGGAAGCACCGGATATGGAGATTGGTCCAGATGAAGCTATGCCTGAGATTAAAGAGGATGCAAAACTGATCGATGTTATTCGCGGAGAAGAAGAGATTGAGAAAATGGATTCTTTACTATCTCTTGCAGTTACAGGTGGAGATTACACCTGGATCTAGGAGGGGGAACACATGATAAAGAGCAAGCTGATAATGACACGAATGATGAAATGGTACTTATTAAAGTTTGCTGTTCGAATTGCAATATTTGTTTTTGTTCTTTTAACTTATCTTTTTCATAAGCAGTGGCTGGTAGATATGATGACCAGAAAGTTCTTTGCCCAGTACGTAGGAGGCTATGGTTTCAACATACTTCAGGTGTTATGGGTGATGTTTATGGTAATGATGATTCGCCATCTCTTTCCAAAGGACTTTTTTACCATGGCTCTTAGAAAAGGCGAATCCAATACTTATGATGAAAAAGAAGGATATCAGGAGATTGAACTACTCCACTTTGTGCAAAGACAGAATCTAAGATCCTGGATCGTACTACTTGTATGGCTATTATTTAATGCTGTATTTGCTCTGTTATACTTGATAGGAATCCTTGATAGTACAGATCTTCTTATGCTCACTGTATTTTACTTTCTTTGTGATTACATCTGTATATTGTTATTCTGTCCTTTTCAGTCTTTTATAATGAAGAACAGATGCTGTGTAAACTGTCGTATTTATGACTGGGGACATTTCATGATGTTTACTCCGATGCTTTTTATCCGTAATTTCTTCAGCTGGAGTTTATTCTTTACCTCCCTTGTTGTATTGATTCGATGGGAGATCGTATATGCGATGCATCCGGAACGTTTCTGGAATGGATCTAATAAGACAATACAGTGCCAGAACTGTAAAGATAAGACATGTCAGATTAAAAAGAAAGTTACAAAGACAATTCTTGGGAAACCGTATATTATAGATGAGAATTCGTGATATAATATAAATGTGTAATGTTATACTTAATACATAAAATAATTTTAAGGGGTGATGTGTAGTACATTTTATTATTTTTAGAAACTAACGTAAATTAAAAACATTAAGAAAGAAGGAAAAAACATGAAAAATGCAAATTTTAGACACCGTAAGTTTTTGCTTAAGCATGTAATTTGTTTTATGCTTTTAGTATTTTCAATGATTGGAATAACAACAGTAGTATCTGCTGCAGATTCTGTATTTTATGGAAATGTAAAATGGCCTTCCAAGGTATCTCTTCCAGTTGGAATCATGCATTCAAAAGGTGCTGATTTTATAACGAAAGAATTTTCACAAAAGATAAAAATAAGTGCTACCAGCAGCAATTCAAAAATTGCAAAAGTTGATGCAGGGGTAGAGAAAACATATGACAAGAAGTATTACGCGTATTGCTATTTCGTTCCTAAAAAAGAAGGAACTACAAATATCACGATTAAAGTTACTGTTGGTAAGAAAACATATACTTATAAAACAAAGCTATCTTGTTATAACTGGACTGCTCCTTTTTCATCTTTCAAAATCGGATCAACCGATTATTTATCAACGATTAAAGCAAACAAATCATATAAGTTTTTAACATCTTCGTATGGTAAGGAAATCGCTTCTTTTAAAAAGGTAAAAGCAAAACTAACAGGAAAACTTGCGATTAAATTAAAATCTGGTTATAAAATCAAGAAAATTTCTGTCTTTACAAACGATGGTAAAGGTCATTATGATAGTAAAACAATAAAGAATAATTCAAAACTTCCAAAATACACGAGCAGTATAACTGTATATGTCTATGATACAAAGAAGAAATGCAATACATACTATGACCTATCAAAAGATTATGAGAAGCCATCAATGATTAATGCTCATGGTAGCTATAATGGTGTATTATATCAGAATGATCTGCCTTAAGATTATATTTTACATGCAAAAGGGATCTGCTTGCAGATCCCTTTTAAGTCTCATCATTCCCAGAATTCTTTATTACCGGTAGCACTGTTAAGTACCGCGCGTAATTCCATCATAGATGTATAGTTTGGAAGTGCGAAGATTGGTCTTGTTTCTCCTTTTAATTTAGTAAGTAAGACATTGTAATCCGTTACCACTTCCTGAAGATCAGCACCAGCACCAGCAGTTGCAAGTCTTTCGGAAAGTTCTTTTGCACATTCTCCGGCTACGTAGATCTTCTTTACATGAGGATCTTTTACAAGCTTTTCATAATCGGTATCATGGATCCATGAGATATCATTGCCATCACCGGTACGGTTATTCAGGCAAAGAACTGCCGTGAAATCCTCATCAAATCCGGTGATATAAGTAAATGCCTGGTTACATCCGGCAGGATTCTTTACCAGAATCATCTGAAGTCTGTTGCCGTCAAGATCGTATGTTTCAAGACGTCCAAAAGAAGAACGGGCACTTGCAAGTGAATCTATAGCCGGCTGAAGTGGAAGTCCCATAGCTTTTGCTGCACCCATTGCAGCAGCGGCATTATAGACATTATAAACAGCAGGAATAGCTACATGTACTTTCTGAGTCTTATGATCAGTCTTTAACTGAATAAAACTTCCATCCGGAGAGATCTTATCGATAGTAGTAACTGCAACATCCGGTGTCTGGCGCTTATAATCACATTTTGAACAGCGAAATCCCCCAAGATGGGCATAGATATGATAATCATAATCATAAGGAGCGCCGCATACAGGACAAACACCTGCATCAGAAAGATCCACGTTACCCTGAACGCCTACAGATTCTTCCAGGCCGTACCAAACCACCTTATTCGGAACATTAAGTGCTAAAGAAGCGGAAAGTGGTTCTTCAGCATTTAATACTAGCGTTGATTTTGGACTTCTCTCAACACCGGTACGAATCTCTTTCAAAGTATTCTGGACACCGCCGTAACGGTCTACCTGATCACTGAAAAGATTCGTAATAACGATAGCCTTCGGGTTGATAAATGGAACCACCTGCTTCAGTGCAGCTTCGTCTGTTTCAAGAACTGCATACTTCTGCTTTGGTTTTCCAAGCCAGTTTGTGTTGCAGATGATATCGGATGCAATACCATGAAGAAGGTTAGCACCAGACTTATTCAGAAGAGTGTCACAGCCACTTGCTGTTAATGCGTGCTCAATCATATTGCAGGTAGTTGTCTTTCCATTGGTACCGGTAACTACGACGATCTCCATTCCGTCGGAAACTGCAGCAAGAATATTCTTGCAAAGCTTCATCGCAACGATACCAGGGATAGCAGTACCGCCACGACCGGTTTTCCTCAGAACCAGACGGGTCAATTTGCAGCCTGCTACTGAAATCACAGTTGAAACAATATTTGGTTTTTTCATTTGTTAATCCTCCTAATCCAATTCTTTATTTTATCATTAAATGCGAGATATGAAAACAAGAAATATTAAGCAACAGTTGTTTTTCGAACCGATTTTCCATATAATGATGTTTGAAAAAGAATAAAATCAAATGAAAAGGAATTACATAATCATGAAATTTTCTGATAGAATGTATCGCTTTGGCGATGAGATATTTGCAGCACTGAATGACAGACGTCTGGAGCTGGAAGCTAAAGGTATGAAGATCTATAATATGTCTGTAGGCACTCCGGATTTTGAAGTTGATGAGAGACTTAAAAATGCACTGATTGAAGCAGCTAAGGATCCGGACAACTGGCATTATGCACTTCGTGATATTCCTGAGATGCTCGATGCCGTAGTAAAGTATTATGACAAAAGATTTGATGTAAAGATTACTCCGGACATGATCTGCAGTTGTTACGGAACTCAGGAAGGACTTGGACATCTTGGCATGGTACTTTGTAATGAAGGTGATACCTGCCTCCTTCCAACACCATGCTATCCGGTATTTATTGCAGGGGCAAAGCTGGCAGGCGCGGAACCTTTCTATTATCCAATGTCAGCAGAGAACGGCTTTCTTCCGAATGTAAATGATATCCCGGAAGAAGTTGCAAAAAAAGCGAAGTATATGGTAGTTTCTTTACCATCAAACCCTATGGGAAGTGTCGGAACAAAGGAAGTCTATGAAGAACTGATTGCATTTGCAAAGAAGTATGACATCCTTCTGATTCATGACAATGCATATAGCGATATTATCTTTGACGGACATGTTGGCGGAAGCTTCCTTTCCTATCCTGGTGCAAAAGAAGTAGGAGTAGAATTCTTCAGTTTATCAAAAAGCTTTAACCTGACAGGCGCAAGAATCAGTTTTCTCGTAGGAAGAAGTGATGTCGTAGCACAGTTTCGTAAGATGAGAAGCCAGATTGACTTCGGTATGTTCCTTCCACTTCAGCATGTAGCAATTGAAGCACTGACAGGACCGCTGGATCGTGTAAAAGAACAAAATCTCTTATATCAGGCAAGAAGAGATGCGCTTTGCCATGGTCTTCGGGAAATCGGTTGGGATCTGAATGATTCTCATGGAAGTATGTTCGTCTGGGCACCAATTCCTCCAAAATATAAAGACAGTATGGAATTTACCATGGCACTGATGGAAAAAGCCGGTGTCATCTGTACGCCAGGTTCAAGCTTTGGACCTCTCGGAGAAGGCTATGTAAGATTTGCCCTTGTTATCCCTCCTGAAACTATCAAAGAAGCAATTCATTCTATAAAAGAAAGCGGCGTTTTATAACGCCGCTTTTTTAATCGAATAACGTAATGCTTTCATAATAGGATGTTTTTGTATAATCACAAAGTAAGTCAAGAAACTCATTCTGAAAAGAGGATAGCGGTTTATCTTCCGGCATCATAAGCATTGCTTTTCGCTGTGGAATTGCAAATGCGATTCCTCTTTGTGCGATCCATGGGAAGTGTTCGGTAAGATCTCTGGCAACACTTGCAGGAACGAAAGCCCATTTTTCCTTTTGTTTAAGAAAATGCGATAGTTGTGCCATGTTGGAGACAAAAACAGCTGGCTTTTGAGCATCAAGAAAAAGATGATCATGCCATTTAATGAACTCCGTAAACCAGTTTACATAAATCTCATAATTCATGCGAAGGTCTGAAAGGTTGATCTTCTCCGGATAATCGCTGTTCTTATTACAGATAAAAACCATCTTTTCCAGAAAGAGCGGTTTTGATCTTACCTTACGATTATAAGAATCCCCAACCGTGATTGCAAAGTCAAGCTGTCCCTTCTCTACCCATGTACAAAGATCACTGGTCTTTTCAAAATCATGAACCTCAAGTCTTGCATCCGGATTCTCAATCATAAAAAGATCACATACATCTGAGAGAAGATAACTGTTGATACTGTTTACCGACCCGATCCTTACATAATACTCCTGATTTTGTCCAATCTCACTCATCTGTTTCAGAATCTTCTGATATTTTAATGCAAGATCCAGAAAATGTTCTCCCTCTTTTGTAAGTTTAATCTCATGTTTCCCGCGATTCCTGTCAAAAAGTTTACAGCCCACTTCCTTTTCCAGAGTCTTAATACGAATACTGAGGCTACTTTGGCTGATGAACAGCTTATCTGCAGCACTTGTAATATTTTTTTCTTCCGCAACCATTAAAAAAGCCTGTATTTCTGCATTTGTCATATTATCACCTGAAATATTTAGTCTATTCAATATTATAGGGTATATATCGATATTTTACAATAAGACTTTTACAAGTTAAAGTATTGACATAAAGCGATTTTATCGTTGATGTTAGGAGAATATGCTATGAAATTTGGATTATTAAAAGACATCAAAGATGGTGAATACAGAACCATCGTGACACCGGCAGAAGCAAGTACACTGCTTGGAGACGGACATGAAGTTTACATTCAGAAGGGCGCAGGTGTTGGTGCAGGATTTGAAGATGAAGCCTATGCAGCGGTTGGTGCAACCCTTGTAGATACTATGGAAGAAATATATGCAACCTGTGATTTTGTAACAAAAGTAAAAGAGCTGGAACCATGCGAGTATGACCTCTTAAGAGAGGATCAGATCGTTTTCACCTGTATTCATCCGGCAGCACATCCAGAAGAAGTAGATGCATTATTAAAGAGCAAATGTATCGCATTTACTGCAGAAGATTCTCACCGTTATGGTTCACCAAACTGTGAAGCAGCGGGAAAATGTGGTGCTCTTATGGGTCTTGATGCCATGCTTAGTATCCATGGCGGAAAAGGCAAGTTTGTCAATGGTCTTGGCGGTGCACCTGGTATCAAAGCGCTTGTTATCGGTGGCGGAACTGTTGGACGTGCCTGCACAAGTGTTCTTCATGCACTTGGTGCATGGGTAACCGTTATGGATATCAATATCGGATGTTTACGAGATATTGGAAAACAGTTCAACGAAGAAGTTAATACCATGATCAGTAACAAGTATAATCTCACAAAGATTCTTCCGGAGATCGATGTTGTCTACAACTGTGTACGCTGGCCAAAGAATGCAACAGAATTCATGATTTCAAGAGAGATGGTACGCAGCATGGAAAAGGGCAGTGTAATCGTAGATATCAGCAATGACTACGGCGCCATCGAAACCTTCCATGAAACAACACATGCAGATCCTCGTTATATCGAAGAAGGAGTTGTACATTACTGTGTAAGCAATATTCCTGGTGCGATCTCACAGAGTACATCAATTGCGTACGCTGCATCTGTGCTTCCACATTTCAGAAGCATCATGAATAACGGTGTAGCAGCCGCCTGTGTAAAGGACGGATTCCTTAGACGTTCCCTTACAACCTACAAAGGATATCTTACACATGAAGAGACCAGTGGTCTTCAGAAAAAACCATGGATTCAGCCGGAAGTGATTCTTGGAATCGAAAACCAGAAGCTTGACCCGGCACCTGCACCGACCACAACACGTTCTGATTTATTACTGGATAGGAAGGAGATCCGGTTATAAATAAATATTTTATGAAAAGGAGTAACTGAAAATGGAAGAAATTCTGACTATGGGACCAATTTCCCTGATCCCTGCGATTCTTGCAATCGCGCTTTGTTTCATCACTAAGAATACCATTGCATCAATTGCTGTAGCCAGTATTGTAGGCTGCCTTTTAGCTGGTCAGGGTGTTCTTGGATTTCCTGCACTTCTTCGTACCGCAGTTGGTACAACAGACTTTGCAGGTGTAATGCTTCTGAATATCTTTGTTGGTATTCTTGTTGCATATTTCCAGAAGACTGGTGCTATCCAGGGCTTCTCACAGAAGTTAAATGAAAGACACTTAAGCAGAAAAGCTGCACAGCTTATTGCATGGGTACTTGGTATGTTCGTTTACTTCTCAGATTCATTCAGCCCACTGTTCGTAGGTAGTGTAATGCGTAGTGTAACAGATAAGGCAAGAATCTCAAGAGAAAAGCTTGCTTACATCGCAGACTCAACATCAGCACCTGTATCTGTACTTGTTCCTATTACAGGCTGGGCGGCTTACCTTAGTGGTCTTGCTGTAGGTGTTGGCTGTATCGCAACAGCAGAAGATGGAGCTGCTCTTTTCTTAAAGGCAATCCCATATAACTTCTACGCATTAGTTGCAGTTCTTATGGTAGGTCTTGTTGGTGCCGGTATCGTTAAGGACTTTGGTCCAATGAAGGCAGCTGAAGAAAGAGCTATGAAAGAAGGTAAGGTTCTTCGTGACGGTGCTGTTCCTCTGGCTTCTAATGAATTAACAGAGATGAAAGCAAAAGAAGGTTTCACACCAAGAATTTTCCTGAACTTCATCCTTCCTGTAATCCTGATCATCTGCATAGCTCTTGGTACATTCATGGCATATCGTTCTGCTAACACACGTGCTGCATTCATGACAGTTATCGTTCTTATGTCAGTAAGTATGCTGATCCAGGGCTTTAAGCTTAATGAGATTACAGACACACTGGTTCAGGGTGTAAAAGGTGCAACTCCAGCCGTTATTCTTCTTGCACTTGCTTATTGTATCAACCAGTTAAGTAAAGATATGGGTACAGCTAACTACATCATTTCTTTATGTGAAGGTATGTTAACACCAGCTTTACTTCCAACAATTATCTTCATCGTATCAGCAATCATGGCATTTGCTACTGGTTCATCATGGGGTACATTTGCAATCTGTATGCCACTGGCATTACCACTTGCATTTAACTTTACAAACAACACAGTTACTCCACTTGTTATAGCTGTATTCGCAGCTGTAGCTGGTGGTGGTGTATTCGGTGACCACTGTTCACCACTTTCCGATACAACAATCCTTTCTTCAACAGGTGCTGCATCTGACCACCTTGATCATGTAAAGACTCAGCTTCCTTACTCTCTGATCTGTGGTACAATCGCAGTTATCGCTTATCTTGTAATCGGATTTACACAGGTTTAAAAGTCTTACCTAATCATCGACTTTATTTGTTTTACACAGGCAGCCAAATATTTATGGCTGCCTGTTTATTTTTGTCTTTTTTTGATATACTGTTAAAATAATGTGCCATTCTGAACCATCCCCAATGGCCCAATGACACCAAATGGCGCACGCTAGTACAGCGTTCAAAAATTAGCTGTACCAATAACGAAGAATGAATTTTCATTCTGCAAAGAAGAAAAGAGCAGGCGTAGCGGGCTACGTCAAACTTTTCTGATGAAGCAGATGGAAATTCAGACAAGTCAATTGGTACAGATATTTGCAGAACGATGTACTAGGTTATGAAAGCATAGGAGGAAAAGATGATGAGAATTTTAATAACGAATGACGATGGGATTATGGCAAATGGTATCATTCGTCTGGCTGAAATAGCACAGCATTTTGGAGAAGTATGGGTTATCGCACCAGAAAGCCAGAGAAGTGCAGTCTCTCATAGTATTACCTTAAGAACCTATATCGATTGTCATAAAGTAGATTTCCCTGTAGCTGGAGTACATGCATATGCAATATCCGGAACACCGGGAGATTGTGTCCGGGTAGGCGTGCTTAATATCATGCCGCAAAAACCGGATGTTGTTCTTTCCGGAATTAATTTTGGTTATAATAGTGCAACTGATATTCAGTACTCAGCGACAGTTGGTGCTGCACTGGAAGCAAAATTCCAGGGAATTCATGCCATTGCGATTTCAGAAGGAACAGAATCTGATACACAGATTGCCATGCAGTATCTTCCTGATATCCTGAAGGAACTGATAGATAAAAAACTTGGGTTTGGAGAAATCTGGAATGTCAATTTCCCAAATGGTAAAGCAGAAGACCTAGAAGGGATATTAAAAGACAGAACGATTTCACATTACTCTTTATTTGATGATCATTATAGTGAAACAGAACTTCCTGATGGCGGGATCAGGTTCATGGTAGATGGAAGGATACAGGATTATGCAGAAGAAGGTTCTGATCTGAAAGCACTTTTTGATGGTTATATTTCAATTGGAGTTGTAAGGAATCTGGAATAAATGTGATTGTATAATTAAACTTATTGAGATATAATACTTGAGGCTCTATTATTTATAAATAGGGCCTCTAATCATGTAAAAAACCAATAATAAAGGATGGTAATACATATGGCAGAAAGAGTATTTGCATTTACCGGTAAGGGCGGTGTTGGAAAAACTTCCCTTTGTGCCCTGATGGTTCGTCTTTTATCTGAAAGACATCCGGATAAAAGAATTCTTGCGATCGACGCAGACCCTGCAGTAGGTCTTGCGACAGCCCTTGGCATCGACGTAACACATACAGTAAATGATGTCAGATTGAATTTTATCGATGAATTCCGTGCTCCTCATAAGCCTTCCGCACTGGAAGTTATGAATGAAGCCCATTATGAAGTGATCAATACAGTTATTGATTGCGGTGCATATTGCTTCATGGCGATTGGTCGTCCGGAAGGAGCCGGCTGTTATTGTTCCGTGAACAGCTTTTTAAAAGATATCATCTCGGAACTTACAGAGAGTTTTGATTATGTTGTGATCGATGGGGAAGCAGGAATCGAACAGATCAATCGACGCGTAATGCAGAAAGTTACAGATCTTTTGCTGATCAGCGATTCTTCAAAGAAAGGAATCGATGTTATTAAGACGATAAAAGAAGTCGCAAAAGATATGGATATGTACTCCAAGGATTATGCAATCATCAATCGTATCAGAAATGAAAAGCTTCTGGAACTACTTGATCTTGAAGGTATCAATCTTGCCGGCTATATTTTTGAAGATGACGAACTGGAACTTGTAGATATCAAGGGAGAAAGCATGCAGACGCTTTCATCTGAAAGCAGCACCATCAAAAAGTTATCACAGATACTGAAAGGTATGGGCGTATAATGAAAGATCTGAAACATATACATTATTATGAAAAGCTTCTGGATGAAGCCAATAACGAACTGGTAAGACAGGAAAAAGAAGAAGGAAAAGTAGCAGTAGCTTATAGCTGTTATTATATCCCGGAGGTCCTGTTAAATGTAGGAGATGCATTCAGTGTGAGACTTCGCGCTCCAAGAACAGGATCTTTGGATATATCTCAGTATTATATGACATCCTTCATCTGTGGTTACTCAAGAGCTTTGTTTGAACGTGCATTTGAAGGTGGATATAACTTCGTAGATTTCTGGTGTTCATCAGAGACATGTCAGCAGATGAATCGCGTTGTAGAGAATATAGATGAACTGCACCTGATCGAGAATCCACGATTTGGTCATGGTATTATCGATGCACCACTTAAGATCTCTCAGCATGGGTTGAAACATTACGTAAATCAGATCAGTCATGAACTTTTAGAACCATTAAATGAAAAATATGGTATTGATATCTCTGATGCAGCAATTCGAAAAGCAGTAGAAGAGCACAATGAGATGTGCAGGATTTTCGAAGAGATATCAGAATTTCGAAAGGAAGACAATCCAAGAATCACTCCAAGAGAGATGCATATTCTTTCTCTTGTATCCTATGCCTGTCCGACAAGTAAGATCCTTCCATACTTAAAAGAGACTCTGGAAGATCTGAGAACGAGAGAACCGGATGAAAAGAATAAATGGAGAGCAAGACTTGTGATTGTAGGTTCTGAACTTGACGATTATGCTTTTTCAGAGATTATGGAAGCCTGTCGTGCCTATGTAGTTGCGGATCGTTACTGCTATGGAACCATACCTGGAAGACAGGTCATCTCGCTTAACGATGAAGAAGATGCTCTGACACAGGTGTGTCGCTATTATCTTGATACTAATATGTGTCCTAGATTCATGTCACAGGAAAAGGTTATACAGCGTCACGAAGAGATCCTTCGTCTGGCTAAGGAATATCATGCAGATGGAATCGTTTACGAACAGGCTAAGTTCTGTGATTTCTGGGGGTATGAGCGCCTGATCGGACCTGCTTATATAAAAGATAAGTCGGACATTCCAACCATGAGTGTAGACCGTGAATATGTCATCAGCGGATCCGGACAGTTAATGACCCGAATCCAGGCATTTGTTGAAAGTCTGACTCTTAAAAAACGTAAGAAAGAAAGGGGGGTATAACTATGTCTGAAAAAGGAAAATTATATGCAGATAAGACAGCTATCTTAAAGCATCGTGAATGGCGTGGCATAAAAGACACCTTTTACGATTATACCCAGTGGCTCAAACTGTGGAAGATCCTCGTAGTCTGGGCATTAAAGCATCCGGTAACGAATGTAAAAGCGATCCTTCGTTATCGCTGGATGTTCCATTATCTTACAGTGCCATCGTTCTTTGATAGATTGATGGAAGGTATGACAGGTGCAGCACTTCGCGGTGCCAGAAACAATATGAACACCCTTGCAATTGAAGTAACCCAGATGCTGACAGATATCTTTGAAGCAGATATGCATCTTCATCCAGGATCAGAAAAGGCGAAAAAAGCAGGAGAGAAGATCGTCCTTCTGGATGAACTGGTTCCAATGCTGATCATGAAAGGATTTAAAGAACATAAAGGAATTCTTCAGCAGGAGTTCGCAGCTTACCTGCCATCTCTGATCAACCAGCATTCCCCTGTATATTATCTGGATCAGTCTGAGTCCTATGGACTTCCTGCAGATGTGTGTCCCCTTCCTTCACTGGAAGCAGGGCTTGCAATTGAAGATGATTATCCGGTCATCATTTCTCCATGTTTTATTTCCTGCAATATGCCTTGTGACGGATCTATCATGACAAGTGCACTTCAGGATAGAAGACATGGACTTCCAAGTCATGTTCTGAATATTCCACTTCGATGGAAGAGAGAAAATGTTCAGGAATATGCGGTTGCAGAGTATATGGACTGCATTCATTTTATTGAAGAAAAAACAGGAGAAACCTTTGATTGGAACGCATTAAAGGAAGCCTGTGAAATCTACAACCAGCAGACACGTTACAAGATGGAAAAGTGGGAGATGAATATGACAGATCTCACACCTCACACAGGATCATCTGCATGGCTTTATCGTATCTTTGAATATCAGGCAGCATGCGGCTCTAAAATCGCTTTAAAAAATGATCAGAAGGTAAACAAGATATTAAGTAATCAGGTAACAGCAGGTGCCTTTCCTAAGACGGTCAGACACAGAGCAATTCTCTGGAATACTCCTGCAAATATGTATGCTAACTTTAATGCATGGCTTTTAAATTGCTGGGGTATCGATTCAGTTGCAGAGATGATTGACTTCCAGGGTTCTGAGATTATTGATACTTCATCCAATGAGACTATGCTTGCCGGTATTGCCAAAATGGCACAGGGTGCAACCATGCGTGTGCATACAAAAGGTGGCTATCATGTTATTCTTGATGATCTCTGGGTGAAAGTTGATCAGTTTAATGCAGATATGGTAATCATGTTCGAGCAGATCTCATGCAAGGGCGTTGGTGCCATTCATGGACTTTTTGAAGAAGAGGCAAGAAAACGTGGAATCCGTTTTGTATGGGTTATGCAGGATCTGATGGATCCAACTACCATATCCCGTCGTAATATGCGTGATCATATGAATAAATTTATGGATACTGTAATGAAGGAAAAACCACTGGATCCTAGTCTTATTGATTTTGATGACAGCGAAAGCTGGTAAGGAGAAGAATTATGGCAAAATATTTTGGTGGATGCGATGTAGGCTCCACATATGGTAAATGTGTTATTTTGGATGAAGAAGGAAAGATGGTTGGTAATGCAACTGTCCGCTCTAAGATCAATCCGGTTGAAACAGCAAATCTTGCATTAAATGAAGCTATTTCACAGGTCGACGGATTAAACAGCGCCCAGGACCTTACTTATCTGGTGGGTACTGGTTATGGACGTAACAAAGTTCCATTTGCAGATGAGAACATCTCGGAGATCAGCTGTCATGCTATGGGAGTACATGTAACAGATCCTGAGATTACTGGTATCATCGATATCGGCGGACAGGACGTTAAGGGTATCGCTGTAGATACTGATGGAACAGTAAAAAACTTTGCAATGAATGATAAATGCGCAGCAGGAACCGGTAAGTTCTTCGAAGGTATGGCAAGAGCATTCGAGATGTCTTTGGAAGACTTCTGTCGCCTTTCCCTTACCGCAAAGAACATAATCCCAATCACAGCACAGTGTGCAGTATTTGCAGAATCAGAAGTTATCTCCCTCGTAGGAGAAGGCAAACCAAGAGAAGAAATCGCTGCAGGACTTCAGGTATCAATAGCAAAACGCTGCTTTGTAATGGCAAAAAAAGCCGGCACAGACGGCAAGATCACCCTTACCGGTGGCTGCGCGAAAAACGAAGGTCTCAAAAAGGCCATCGAACAGGTACTTCGTATCAAAGTAGCTGAACTTCCAATCGACCCACAGCTCATGGGCGCCCTTGGCGCCGCAGAATACGCACGACAGATGGCGAGGTGATGACGGTGCCAGGCACGCTTAAATTTTTAATAATTATTTTACTTATCGTCTTACTGTTTTTTGCAGTGACTTTTGTAATCTACTGGTTTAATCTTGACACAAAACTTGTAAAACTACTGGAAAAACCACTTAATAAGCATTACGATAATATAAAAAGAGACAGGAAGATCTGATGAATATTTTTGACAATTATATACGAAAGGTCTGCGATATCTGTTCCAAGGAAGTATTACAGGTTATTGAAGAAAAAACACCATGGCCACTTATGGATAAGAATGCTTTTCTTATGGAACGTGATACCTTTCTTGAACTTGGAGGATATCCAAAAGAATCCATCAATCTGATTATTCCGACTGAGAATCTGAGCAATGTAACTAACCTGAAAGATGGAATCTATTACATTGGTGATCCGGCTCTTTTTAGAAAAAAGGAAAAACACATTTCATTTGGAAAGATCGTATTCCTGGAAACGCAGGAGATGGATGAAGATAAAACCTATTCCTTTACACAGGATGAACTCCTTACCGATTCCAGAATCCGTATGCGTGATGTAATGCTAAGACAATCACCGACACACTACAATCTGAACCTGCGTATCTCCAATAAAGCATATAAGAATGGATTTGATGCTCAGAGACTTGGTACAACCATCCATCATTCTTTTATGGAAATGAAGCAGGTGAAAAAGGTAGTTGTAATCCTGCTGATTGGGGAAAGTGATCTTTACAAGCCACTATTTTCTGTTGCAGAGAGAGTGAAAGAAGTGACATTGACATTGAATCACATCTTTGATGGCATTGACATGGATTGCAGTCATTGTGATGTCAGTGAGATCTGCAATGAGATAGAAGGAATGCGCGAATACCATCGCAGAAAAATGAATAGATAAATAGATAAGAGGTATTACTTATGCGTCATATATCGAATAAATCAACAATTATGGTTACAGATGCACTTCTTCATTTTGAAGATGTATATCAGAAACCATATTTTGCATCACAGTATCTGGATGAGATAAAAAATGCAAATCTCTTACTGATTCCATCTGAAAATATAAGAGAAAATATGGAACCTATCTTTCCAGAGCTGACATCAGATCTTTTCCGTTATCTGAAAAATCACGCTCAAGAAAATGTAAAGGTTGATATCGCTGTAGATGATGAGCATTATCATAAGCTTATACTCCATGCGTCACCGGTAGCACTTGCAACCATATTGATCCGTGAAGATATTTTAAAAGAAACAGCTGATCTTATTGTTGGTTTTTTAAATGAAACAGCTGCAAAAAATCATCGGGAAACAAGTGAAATGGATTGCTTCGTTAATATCATAGTAGATAAAGCAGGAGAATATTTCTGTAAAAAGATCATGTTCAGCGGAAGAGTCAGTGAGCTTGAGAATGCTCTGAATATCTCGATTACAAAGACATTTGCGGAGGATGCAAGATGACACAGAAAGAATTAGAGCAGTATCTGAGAAGAAAAGAAGAACATTTATCGCCAAGTGTGATCCGTGAAATCGAAAAGCTTCGTTCTGAGGCAATTGCAGCTGAAGATGAAGAAAAAGCTAACTATTACTGGTGTCTTGCCGTTATATTCTATATCAAGCAAAGCTTTACCAATATGTACCAGAATCTGAAGGCAAAGCGATATCTTGATGCGTATAACTTTATGAAAGAAGCCGATCTTCAGCTTATTACTTTAGCGCAGAATTTTTCTATTGGCGATGAAAATGATGATCCATACCATTTATTCTTTATCAAGATCATGTTAGAAGAGTATGCAAATCTCTTTCCATATGAGTATTTTATCTGTTATGAACAGGTTGTAAAAGAAGAACGTTGCAGTATCTGCCATCAGAAGGTAAAGATTCGCGGCGGCTGCGGCCATGTTCCAGGGAAGATATATATGGGGGAAGTCTGCGTTCACGAAGCAATTGATCCAGAGACATTTCCACTAAAAGTTACTGTTGATCCTTTTGATAAATATGAAGTTCTTCAGCCTGTTCAGTCTCCGCAGCTCAATTATACGTACGATATGCTTGAAAGCCTTATGAAAAATCTGTCTTCCCCTTATGATTACTGGGAGGTTGAAATCGTAAAAGAGAAGAACAGGGAATTTGCAAAGATAGGAAGAAATGATAAATGTCCTTGTGGTTCCGGTAAGAAGTTCAAACAATGCTGTATGAATGATGAAGAGAAGATGTACTTTGAACATTATAAGATCCGTATGCTCAACGATGTGGATACCAATGTGAATCAGTCATTAAAAATGCTCACATAATGATACGAAACATTTCGAAAAAATCTAATAACATTTTCGCCATAAAACAAATGATTGTCTAGTGCGAAACATTCGAAAATGCGTTATACTGTATAATGTGGAGGTGCAACGTTATGGTGAATGTTTCGCATTCTAATATTATATTGATAAATATGTATATCGTGATTTCTCTGTTTGTATTGATTGCAGATGGAATCACGGCTTTTCGTGCTTATAGAGAGAAGAAAAATAATTCCTCTATCCTTGGGACTACCTGTATATTTGCCGCTCTTGTACAGATAACGTATCTGTTATCTATTAGTGCAAAGAGTTATTCTGTTATGTCTTTCTTTTTCAGCCTTTATTTTATATCGGTTGATCTTTCCGTCTATACCCTTTTATATTTTGTAAGACATTATATGATCAAGAATCCATCCGGATGGGATAAAACCATTAAGAATATTACCACCGGATATCTGATCCTTGATATCATTTTCTTTTTTATAAATATCTTCCATGAGATCATGATACATTATGAGTTCACAGGAGAACTGATTGCAGGTTATTCTTTTGTGATGAAGCCATTATATTATATACATCTTTGCTATACTTATATTATGGTTTTGATGGTTATCTATGACTTTTTCAAGTCTGCAAAGAAGGTTCCAAGGGATTATCGCAGACCATTTTACCTGTCAATCGGATCAATTCTTCTGGTAGTAGGAATTAATGCATTATTTCTTTATTTTCCGAGTCTTTTTGGAGCCAGCAATCTGGATTATTCTATCTGGGGTTATTCACTTGCAGCCTTTTCCATCTTCTATATGTTCTATCGCTATCCATCAAGTGGAATGAAGGGATATTACCATGATTGGATCGTTAACAATATTAATCAGGGTATTGTTCTTTTTAATTACGAAGATACCATGATCATTCATAATCAGAAGATGCTCCAGTTTTTCCCGGATTGTGATATGAAAGAGGGAATGCATATCTCAAAGTTTGCAGCACAGATAAATTCCGGAATCCGACAGGATAAAGGGAATGAAGACTATTCTATGCAGCATTATATCAACGTTGATGGAAGAGAGCATTCTGTTCGTCTTGACCATAGTTGCCTGAGAAACAGTACAGGTGAAAAGATTGGTGAACTTTTTGTATTTACTGATCAGAAGGGTGATATTGACCTTTTAACTTCGTTTTATAGCTGGGAGTATTTCCTTGATGACGTAAAGACTAATCCAAAGCATTTTCAGGGTCCTGTTACTGCAGCTGTATGTGATCTGAACGGACTTCATAATATCAATAAGAATTATGGAAGCAGTGTCGGTGATCAGGCTATCAGTATATTAGCTTCAGCAATAAGAATGCATTTCGGTGAAGACTCTTACCTCGTTAGAGGCCCGGAAGCGAATCTGATCATTCTTAGTTTTGATCTTGACGAGAATCAGACATCAGAGATTATTGAACGCATTAAAAACGAATTGCTTCGTGATACACAGCTGGAATGTCTCCTGAATATGCAGGGAGCAGTAAGCAGTACAAAAGAATCTGATGAAAACATTATGAATGTCATCGATCAGGCTATGCAGAGTATTCGCAACAAAAAGCTGCTTGATAATGAATCGCATCGCTCGGAGCTAGTTACTTCACTTTTGAAGACTCTCTCAGAATGCAGCGAAGGTACCGAGGCACATGTAAAGAGAACCCAGGAGATGGGTATGATGCTTGGACGAAAGCTTGAACTTTCCGATGTTCAGCTTAGCGACCTTGCGCTTCTTTGTATTCTTCATGACATCGGTAAGATATGCATTCCTCTTGAGATTCTTAATAAACCGACACCACTGAATGAATCAGAATACCGTATGATTCGAAGTCATGTTGAAAAGGGATATCAGATTGCAAAAAGCTCCATAGAACTCGACCACATTGCGGACATGATTCTTCATCATCATGAGAAGTGGGATGGAAGCGGATATCCGGATGGACTTAGCAAGGAATCTATTCCATTATTATCAAGGATCATTTCAGTAGTTGATGCTTATGACGCTATGATCTATCAGCGTCCTTATAAAAAGATCCTTACTAAAGAAGAAGCACTAGAAGAAATGAAACGCTGTGCAGGTACACAGTTTGATCCAAGTATTGTTAATGCATTCTTACAGATTATTCCTCAGGACACAGACGATTTATTACCAAAGATAGAAAACAAGGAGCCAGAAACAGAGCAGGAAGAACTGACTAATACATTAAAAGAAAATAATATTCATACTATTTCCTATACAAGATATATTCTTTCTGACAAAGGAACGATTATTGAGGTAGACGATAATTTTGAAGAATTGACCGGCTATTCACGAAAAGACGTAGAAGAGCTTGAACTGGCACAGATAGACCTGATACCGGAAAGTGATGTGGTAGATTACATGCGTACAGTTTCTACTGAGACGGTCAGCAAGGAATATGTATTCCTCGAACATTCTCTGAAAAGAAAAGATGGTTCATTCATATACGTATTATGCTGTGGTAAGGACTATTTTGACTCTGCGATCATGAAGCAGCAGACAGAGATTATTGTATTTGACAGCAGAAAGACCTACTTTGCTGATGTCATTCGTAAAGAAGAATCACTTCGTTCAGAGGTACGTCTTTCAAGATGGGAAGATAAGTATCGAAGTGATTCACTTACAGGACTGTTGAATCAGGAATCATTTAAGAATGATATTGAACTTGAAATTCTCGACCATAAGGATAAGATCATGTTCTTTATGATGGATGTGGACCATTTCAAACAATATAATGATACTTATGGACATAAAGACGGAGATGAGTTCCTGATCAATTTTGCAAGAACTCTGATTGAAATATTCCCTGAATCTGCCCGAATCTGTCGAATGGGAGGCGATGAATTTGCCGTTGCATGTATTTACAAAGAAGGCGAAACGGATGAGAATATGCTTAAAACAGCATCGGATATCTGTGATAAACTAAATAGCCATCTAAGTTTACATAAAGGCATTACCAGTCTTTCCATGGGTGTTACGATCTCAGATGAAAAAGTAAGAACATTTAATGATCTTTATCGAAATGCGGATCATGCTCTATATGAGGCGAAAGAAAAAGGCCGTGCAAGACTGGCTATTTATAATGGAAATAACGATTAATTTCCTTTGTAAAAAATACCATAATTATTCTAATAATTTATGGATTTCACTGGTAAATTTTGTAGAAATATGAGATAATAAATAGAGTTGATTTTACATAATGTGGGGTATTACCTATGAATCAGATTCTTGATAGTTATTTATTCGAGGCATTCTCCAATGCTTCGGATAATATATTTGTATACGTTACAGATGTCAAGGAAGATATTACCAGATGGTCCAAAAACGCTGTAAAGATGTTTGGACTTGAGAGTGAATATACAACAGAGACTGCCGAGATGTGGATGGATTATGTTCATCCGGATGACAGAGATATATACTACGATGATATTTCCGAGGTGTTTCTTGGGAATTCTGCGCACCATAATTGTCAGTACCGTGTGAGAAACCGCTACGGCGAATACATGTGGGTGGAATGTAAGGGATCCGTATCTTTAGACGAGAACGGTGATATTGCTGTATTTGCAGGTATCATGACCTGGCTTGACAATCAGAATAAGTATGATAACCTTACTCACCTGCTTACTTCTTATGAATTACTCCGGTATCCATTTGATGAACCAGGATCACTTATGCTTCTTGGCATCGATCATTTTCGTGATATCAACAGCCAGCATGGCATTTTTTACGGCAATCGTATTCTTGTAAAGTTAGCCAAGATTCTTGAAAAAGAAGCAAAAGGCTGTAGTATCTACCGATTCCAGGGTGATGAGTTTGTTGTATGCGGTATGGGACTTTCGTCCTCAGACATGGCAGCAATCTTCAAGCGTATCCAGAAAGCTACCGGTTTATTTGATCTTGAAGAAGGATTAACAAGATTTTCTATCTCTGCCGGTATTACTGATTATGATCAGTCAGATATTGTACCTGATGTACTTTCAAGGGCTGCTTTGACTTTGAATCACTCAAAAGAGAATTCTTCCAATCATAATCATATGGCTCTATACTCCTCTTCTGTAAAAAAGAAGCAGATGAGAAGGAATCATATCTCTGAACAGATGCTTTATTGCATCGACAACCAGTTTAAAGGCTTTTATCTTGTATTTCAGCCGATATTTGATAACACCAGTAAGAATATCATAGGGTGCGAATCTTTACTTCGCTGGAATCCTGATGATGAACAGTTGGGCGAATGTTTTCCTTCCGAATTTGTTCCGATTCTGGAACGTAACGGCGGTATCGTTGATATTGGATATTTTGTTGTAGATGAGATCATGAAGAAAGCTGCAATCTGGCAGAAGAAGTATAAGGATTTCTATATCGCTTTTAATATTTCCTATCTTCAGTTGGAAGATCCGGGCTTTATTCCATATATCATCATGTCAGCTCAAAAGTATGATATCGATACTTCACTCATAGCAATTGAATTGACAGAAAGTATCTACGCAGCAGATACTTACATGGTGAATCAGTCCTTTGATATATTAAGACAACATGGAATCAAGATAGCACTTGATGACTTTGGAACAGGAAGCTCTTCCTTCTGGACACTTCACAATATTAAAGTCGACATTGTAAAACTTGATCAATCATTTATCCGTGGTCTTGAAAATGATGAAAGTGGTATCGATTACGCAATCATAGAAAGTACTGCACTTCTTTGTGATCGCATCGGTATTCATACGATCGCAGAAGGAATCGAAACAGAAGAGATCTGGGAAAAGATCCGTCATTTTAATTTCTATGGTCTGCAGGGATTCGTCTTCTCAAAACCAATCGAAGAACAGGAATATCAGCAATTACTGGAATCATATAATATGTTACATTAATTTTCGGACTATTTAGGGACGGTTATAACAGTCCCTTTTTTCTATTTGTCCTCTCAATCAGTAACATTTTAAAGTTACTGTTCACTCCACTTCGTTCTCGTTCCAGTAACGATGAAAATGTAATTTTTCATAGAATCTGAGTATTCGAAATGATATACTAAAAAAATCCGAGGTTACGTTTATGAAATATACAATACATACATGTCCGAATTGTAAAGCCCCATTGCCGATCATAGAAGAGAATCAAACTCTTGTTAAATGTGAATATTGTGGCTCTGCTATTAATCTGATGCTTACAGATACGGAGATTAAAAAGCAGGAAACAGAATTAAAAGAAAAAATGTTTATTGCAGAGCAAGAAGAAAAAGAACAGCAGAAAGAACAGCAAAGACAAAGGATGGCTGATCAGAAAAAAAGAAAGAATTTAATGCTGACTTCAACGATAGCATGGCTGATTGCAACGATTGCTTTTTTTATGATGTGGTTTTTATCTGAGGAATCATTTTTCGCTCTTGCCTTCTTCATCACCTTAGTATTATTTATCAGATCTTATCGAAAAGAAAGACGAGAATTGCAAAAACCAGGCCAAATCTATGAAAGCAGAACAAAATCCATACCTGTTTATGATGATAACAGTTCAAAAGATAGATTCCTTGCTTTTTTAATCTGTCTATTTTTTGGAGTGATTGGTGTACATCATTTTTATGTAGGAAGAGTTGGAAAAGGAATCCTTTATATTTTTACAGGTGGTCTTTTTGGAATTGGAGTTCTTGTAGATCTTATTTTAATTGCGTCAGGGAAATTTAAAGATCGCGATGGACGATACTTACGTTAGAAAATCATGAGCCATTGGGGACGTGATCAGCCCCTTGTCAAGTAGACAAGGCAAATATCTAAAAAAAGTGTATAAATATCCGCTATGTCGAGAGATGTGGCGGATGTTTTTGGTTATGAAGCATTTATTCCACGATCCACTTGACAACGAGCCTCTGA
>JAZLLO010000077.1:0-131283 GCA_045598185.1 Marvinbryantia sp. | reverse complement strand
GTCTTAGCTCAGCTGGGAGAGCATCTGCCTTACAAGCAGAGGGTCACAGGTTCGAGCCCTGTAGGCCCCATTTACAATTTAATATTGTAATGCCGGCGTGGCGGAACTGGCAGACGCACAGGACTTAAAATCCTGCGGGACTAATCTCCCGTACCGGTTCGATTCCGGTCGCCGGCATTAAAACAAAAAGATCTGTAACATTACAGATCTTTTTTTCGTTCATTAAAGTATTTCACTGGCACATTTTCACAATACATAAGCATACATAATAGGTTAGAAATAACGAAAATTATGAAATCCCACTTTGAATCTTACAAAATATTTTAATTTCTGCTAAAATAAATCTGTAACAGCGCGGCAGGCAAATGATATAAGGAGTTTTATTATGTTTAAAGTGGGCGATTATGTCTCATATGGTTGTATTGGGGTCTGCAAAGTTGAGGGTATTACAAAGATGGCAATGGACAGGAAGGAAAAACCGAAAGAGTATTATATTCTTCGACCTGTTTATGAGCAGAGACGAACAATTTATTCACCGGTCGATTCGACGAAGATTATGATCAGAAGGAACATTTCAGAGGAAGAGGTCAATCAGTTGCTTGATCTGATACCTGAGATGGAGATGTTTTCTTTTGATAATAAAAAAGTACTCGAGGCACAATGTAAAGAAGCTGTTATGTCAGGTGATTGTAAAGAATGGGTACGACTTATTAAGTCTTTACTTAATGACAGAAGAGTCAGAGTATCCCAGGGAAGAAAGATTACATCAACCAGTGAGAAGTATCTGCATGATGTAGAATCGCGTTTATACGGCGAGTTATCCGTTACGTTGAATCAGGATATTTCTCAGATTGAAAAACTGATGCATGAACGATTCGAAAAAGCAGTTATTTAATCAGTATTAACAGGGGGAGAATCAGAGTTTTAAGAGGAGACTTTTGGTTCTCTTTTTGTATGATAATTTTTATTCAACTTAATGATTTGACAAGTATTTAGAAAAAGGTGTATAATAACTGGTAAGTTAATTTTTAGAGAGGAATGCAGATAGTATATCTGAAGAATAATGAAGAAAAGATTTCGATTATTATTATTAGCGGGCATTTTAACATTAAGTGCGAATCAGGTACTCCCATCTTCATTAGTCCTTGGTTCAGATTCATCAACAGAAGAGGTAGAAACAGAAACAGAAGAAGAATCGGAAGTTGAAAAAGATATTAAGCCGGAGACAGAAGCACCGGTTGTAGAAACAGAGGAAAAAGTACCGGAGACAGAAGTATCCGCACCAGAGACAGAAGCACAGATTCCAGAGACAGAAGCACAGATTCCAGAGACAGAAGCTCCTGAAACTCAGGGACCGGAGACAGAAGAGCCAGTGACTGAAAGTGAAACAGAAATCGAGACTGAGACGGAAACTGAAACAGAGACTGAATCTGAGACTGAAAGCGAGACAGAAGAAACAGAGAGTACTGATATAAGCGAAACGAATCCGGAGAAGGACGATAAAGACAAGTTAAAAGAAAGAAATAAGGCAAAAGAAACAGAGAAGGAAGAGACAGAGGATCCGGCTGTATTTTCTATGAACTATCAGCAGATTACCGGTGAACCTATCTATGTACTTGGTAATTATCCGGCAGCGAATGTAACACAGAATACGAACAGAGTATATGATTATCTTACGAAGAAGCTTGGACTTAATCATGCAGCAGCATGTGGTGTTCTTGCCAACATCCAGTGTGAATCTAATTTCTCAACAACTGCAGTAGGTGACGGCGGAACAAGCTATGGCTTATGCCAGTGGCATCTGGAGAGATTTTCAGCACTTATCAGTTTCTGCGTATCTAACGGATATGATTTCCATATGCTCGAAGGACAGATGGAGTATCTTTCACATGAGCTGAACACTGGTTACCAGGAAGTTCTGCAGCATCTGAAGAACGTACCGAATACACCGGAAGGTGCATATGAAGCCGGTTACTATTGGTGTAAAGTATTTGAAAGACCGAATCATCTGGAATATAATTCTCAGATGAGAGGCGACCTGGCAAGAGGAGAATATTACTCTAAGGATCTTGGTACCAAGAAAAAGACTGTCAAGAAGCCGGTTGTAGCAGTGCAGAAGTCTGTTACAGATATCATCATTGAGGAAGCACCGGAAGAACTTCAGTCTGTAGGAATTATGGCAGCATTTGATAAGTCGTTTGTTGATGAGCTTGTTGCCCATATGGAAGATAACGGATTTACTTTATAATTGAATTTTAAGGTTACGAAGTGGACGTGAACAGTAACATTTTAAGCCCGAAGAAATTTTTTCTTCGGGCTTTTTATTTGACAAGGTATTTTTATAGATGTATGATATCTCTCGGTCTTTAAGCAACAAAACGGAGGTATTATATGAAAGTTGATAGTTTAATGAAAAGAAGAATTCTGTGCACGATTTTAGGTGTTGTAGTTTGTGCCATAAGTGTTGGATTTTTCAAGGTTGCAGCGTATGGAGTGGATCCATTTCAGGCATTTATGGCAGGGCTTGATAGTCTGGTGCCGATCCAGTTTGGAACCCTGTATGTTATTGCAAACTGTGTATTACTGTTATTCAGTTTCATTTTTGATAAGCATTATATTGGTCTTGGAACGATTCTTAACCTTGTGTTTGTAGGTTATATCGTTGAATTTTCTCAGGCAATGATCCTTAAGGTAACACCTCACCCATCTATGGCGCTTCGTGCAATCTATCTGATCATTGGCATTGTAATCATGTGTTTTAGCTCTGCATTTTACTTTACTGCAGATCTTGGCGTTTCCACTTATGATGCAGTCGCTCTGATTCTATCTGATAAGTGGCATATCGCGCCATTTAAGTTTTGCAGAATCGGAGGAGATCTCGTATGTGTGGTAATCGGTTGCGTATTGTTTCTTCTCGCAGGAGGTTCGCCTGCAATGATCCCAACCTTTGCTGGTGTAGGAACGATTATCACAGCATTCTTTATGGGACCGCTTATCGAATTTTTTAATGAAAAATGTGCAAGACCATTCTTAAGAAAAATGTAAAGAATTATTTTTAAAATCGCATTGATTTTCCCAAAATTGGTTCGTATAATGTTTACAAGACTCTGTTTTTGTTCTGGGGAGATGATAAAACAGGGTGAAATAAGGGGAGAAAAATGAATAATGAATATGGAGAGGAATATAGATCGTTTTATGACCTATCTTGCTGAAGAAAAGCGCGCCTCGGGAAGTACAATGGCGTCGTATCAGCGAGATTTGAAAAAAATGGTTCTATTCATGAACCAGAGAGGCATTCTAGCTGTGACGGACATTACTGCAACAAGCCTGAATTCCTATATCCTTCAGATGGAGAAAGATGGTTTTTCATCTGCCTCTGTATCCAGAAGTATTGCATCTATTCGTGCGTTTTTCCATTTTCTTATAAGGGAGAAGACAGTGGAGAATGATCCTAGTGAGGTTCTTAAGACCCCTCACGTGGAGAAGAAGGCACCGCAGATCCTTACGCAGCAGGAAGCAGTGTTGCTTTTGGAACAGCCGGTGTGTGATACGGATAAAGGGATACGTGATAAGGCTATGCTGGAGTTGATGTATGCGACTGGGATGCGAGTATCTGAACTGATCAATCTGAAGGTTTCAGATGTGAATCTGAACATGAAGTATCTGATCTGTAAGGATGCAGACAAGGAGCGAATCATTCCATTTGGAAAAGAAGCGGCGAAGTCCTTGAAGCTTTATATGGTAAAAAGCAGGGAAAAGTTATGCAAAGGAAAAGAGATTGAGTACCTGTTTCCGAACTGCTCCGGTGGATCTATGAGCAGACAGGGCTTCTGGAAGATTATTAAGTATTATACAAAAAAAGCAGGTATCGAAAAAGACATTACACCACATACACTCAGACATTCTTTTGGAGCGCATCTTGTACAGAATGGTGCAGATTTAAAGGCAGTTCAGGAGATGATGGGACATTCAGATATTTCCACTACTCAGATATATATGGATATGAATGTGAAACGTGTACGGGAAGTTTATTCCAAGACACATCCAAGAAGGTAGGCGTATGACGATGCAAAGGATATATATTTACGAAAAACCAAAACTAAACCCATAAGCAGAAGGCTTATGGGTTTTTTATTTTACATTATTTACAGTTTTTTACTCTTATTGTAGATATCGTAGATCAGCTGTTCGGAATCCTTCCATCCAAGACAAGGATCTGTAATGGATTTTCCATAGATATGGTCACACTGACCGATCTTCTGCGCACCGCCTTCAATATAACTTTCGATCATCACACCCTTTACGAATGTGTTCAGTCTTGAGTTTAAGGTACGGCTATGAAGTACTTCATCCACGATACGAATCTGCTCCATATACTTCTTATTCGAATTCGCATGGTTTGCATCAATGATTACTGCAGGATTGGCAAGATTTCTCTGATCATACATCTCAAGAAGACGGATCAGATCCTCGTAATGATAATTCGGGATTGCATTACCATGCTTATTGGTAGCACCACGAAGAATCGTATGGGCAAGAGGGTTACCTGTTGTACTCACTTCCCATCCACGGTAGATGAAGTCCTGTTTTGCCTGTGCAGCGACTACAGAGTTCAGCATAACAGAGAGGTCGCCGCTGGTAGGATTCTTCATTCCGGCAGGAACATCCATACCACTTGTAGTCATACGATGATGCTGATCTTCTACGGAACGTGCACCAATAGCGACATAAGAAAGAACATCAGAAAGATACCAGTAGTTCTCAGGGTATAACATCTCATCTGCAGTGGTAAGACCGGTTTCTTCTGCAACATTGATATGAAGCTTACGGATAGCGATAAGACCAGCCAGCATATCCGGCTTCTTTTCAGGATCCGGCTGATGGATCATACCTTTGTAACCTTCACCAGTTGTACGAGGCTTGTTGGTATAGACACGTGGAATGATGATCAGACGATCGCCAACCTTATCCTGTACCGGTTTCAGACGGTTGCAATAATCCATAACAGATTCTTCATTGTCAGCAGAACATGGTCCGATGATTACAAGAAACTTATCAGACTTGCCGGTGAAAACATCGGCAATCTCTTTATCTCGTTTTGCTTTGATATCAGCAACTCGTTCTGAGACAGGAAACTGTGCTTTGATCTCTTTCGGGATCGGAAGCTTTTTCACGAAATTAAAACTCATAATAAAACTCCTGTTCACTAATATTAGATTTCAACAAATAAAGATATTATAGACTAGTGAAAATGAAAAATCTACTATTAATTTGGACTTGTAGAAATGATTCGTATTGGATATACTATTCTTCGGATATTTTGGTAACTGTTCGGAATTGGAACAGGAACGAAGTGTACGAGAATAGTAACACTATTTTTGCTTGCATCAGGAGGACAATGAAATGAACAGAAAGAGAAAACCTTTTTTCCCACTCTTTTTTGATTTGTCAGAAAAAAAGATATATGTGGTTGGGGCAGGAACCATTGCGAAAAGACGCATTCGCTCCATGTCTGAGTTTACATATTATCTTACAGTGATCGCACCGGAGGTGAATCCGGAGTTGTTATCCATGGAAGCAGAGGGTATGATAACCATACGCAGAAAGAAGTTTGAATTGAATGATATTGCTGATGCTGATATTGTGATAGCAGCAACCAATGATCATCCGCTGAATGATGCTATTTACCGTTACTGTAAGGAAAAAGGAATTCTGGTGAATGTCTGCAGTGATAAGAATAAGTGTGATTTTTATTTCCCTGGAATCGTTCGCGATGAAGAGGTTGTGATTGGCGTAACTGCCAGTGGGACAAGTCATAAAAAAGCAAAGCAGGTTACAGAAGCAATTAAGGAGATGTTATAACATGCTGGTTAAGATATACACAGATGGTGCTGCCCGTGGGAACCCAGATGGTCCTGGAGGATATGGCACCATTTTACATTATACAGATACAAAAGGTGTTTTACATGAAAGAGAGTTCAGTCAGGGCTATGTAAAGACAACGAATAATCGCATGGAGCTGATGGCAGCGATCACTGGTCTTGAGGCACTTACAAGGCCTTGTGAAGTAGAACTTTATTCAGATTCGAAGTATCTGGTAGATGCATTTAACCAGAACTGGATCGGTGGCTGGATTAAAAAGGGCTGGAAGAGAGGAAAGAATGAGCCGGTGAAGAATCCGGATCTCTGGAAGCGTCTCTTAGCTGCGATGGAGCCACATAGGGTAACCTTCATATGGGTAAAAGGTCATGTTGGTCATGAGATGAATGAAAGATGTGATAAACTGGCGACAACAGCAGCAGATGGGGATAATCTCATTATAGATGAAGGCTTGAAATCAGCAGATTGATATGATATATTAGGAAAATGGATTTATTATAAGATAAATGAGGAGATTGATTATGGGAATTTATGAAGAATTAGTGGCCCGTGGTCTGATCGCACAGGTTACAGACGAAGCGAAGATCAGAGATTTAATTAACAACGGAAAAGCCACTTTCTATATTGGGTTTGACCCTACAGCAGACAGTCTTCATGTAGGACATTTCATGGCACTTTGCCTGATGAAGCGTCTTCAGATGGCTGGCAATAAGCCAATCGCTCTGATCGGCGGCGGTACAGGTATGATCGGTGATCCATCCGGACGTACTGATATGCGTCAGATGATGACAAAAGAGACGATTCAGCACAACTGTGACTGTTTCAAGGAACAGATGTCAAAGTTCATCGATTTCTCAGATGATAAGGCACTTATGGTTAACAATGCTGACTGGCTTCTGGATCTGAACTATGTTGAGATGCTCCGTGAAGTAGGTGCTTACTTCTCTGTTAACAACATGCTTCGTGCAGAGTGCTACAAGCAGCGTATGGAAAAGGGTCTTAGCTTCCTTGAGTTTAACTACATGATCATGCAGAGCTACGACTTTTATGTATTATATAACAAGTACGGATGTAACCTTCAGTTTGGTGGTGACGATCAGTGGAGCAATATGGTTGGTGGTCGTGAACTGATCCGTAAGAAACTTGGTCTGGAAGAAGCAGATGCAAAGGCACAGGCAATGACAATCACACTTCTCCTTAACTCAGAAGGAAAGAAGATGGGTAAGACACAGTCAGGTGCAGTATGGCTTGATCCTAAGAAGACTTCTCCATATGACTTCTACCAGTACTGGAGAAATGTAGGCGATGCAGATGTTCTTAAGTGTATCCGTATGCTGACTTTCCTTCCGCTGGAAGAGATTGATGCAATGGATAAGTGGGAAGGCAGCCAGCTGAATAAGGCAAAAGAGATCCTTGCTTATGAACTTACAAAGCTTGTTCACAGTGAAGAGGAAGCTGAAAAGGCTCAGGCACAGGCTCGTGCGATTTTTGGTGCAGGTTCTTCTGAAAATATGCCAACAGCAGAACTCGAAGATGCAGACTTCAGAGAAGGAAATGTTGACTTGATCACTATGCTTGTAAAAGCAGAGCTTGTAAAGAATCGTTCTGAAGGACGTCGTGCGATTGAGCAGGGTGGTGTTACTGTAGATGGCGAGAAGATCACAGATGTTCGTTATGCAGTAGCAAAAGAAGCGATTCCTGCTGATGGTATTGTATTAAAACGTGGTAAGAAGAATTTTAAGAAGATTGTTGTTAAATAGTATTTTATATAGAGGTGAAATCGAATGAAAAAATATGGTGTAAATGAGCTGCGTAAGATGTATCTCGACTTCTTTGCAAGTAAGGAACATCTTGTTATGAACAGCTTTTCATTAGTTCCACAGAATGATAAGAGTCTTCTTCTGATCAATGCTGGTATGGCTCCATTGAAGCCTTACTTCACTGGTGCAGAGATTCCACCAAGAAGAAGAGTTGCTACATGTCAGAAGTGTATTCGTACAGGTGATATTGAGAATGTAGGTAAGACAGCACGTCATGGTACATTCTTTGAGATGCTTGGTAACTTTTCATTTGGTGATTATTTCAAGCATGAAGCAATCGCATGGTCATGGGAATTCCTTACAGAGGTAGTTGGTCTTGAAGCAGATCGTCTTTATCCATCTGTTTACCAGGATGATGACGAAGCATTCGATATCTGGAACAAGGAGATCGGTATCGCAAAGGATCGTATCTTCCGTTTCGGAAAAGCAGATAACTTCTGGGAGCATGGTGCAGGTCCTTGTGGCCCATGTTCTGAGATCTATTATGACCGTGGTGAAAAGTATGGCTGTGGACAGCCAGGCTGTACCGTAGGTTGTGATTGCGACCGTTATATGGAGATCTGGAACAACGTATTTACACAGTTCGAGAACGATGGTAACGGCAACTATGAGACATTAAAGAATAAGAACATCGACACAGGTATGGGGCTGGAACGTCTTGCAAGTGTTGTTCAGGACGTAGATTCTATCTTCGATGTTGATACAATCTGTGCACTTCGTAACCATGTTTGCGAGATTGCAGGTAAGACATATAAGGAAAACTATAACGATGACGTATCTATCCGTCTGATCACAGACCATATCCGTTCAGCAACATTTATGATCTCAGATGGTATCATGCCAACAAACGAAGGTCGTGGATATGTTCTTCGTCGTCTGATCCGTCGTGCAGCACGTCACGGAAGATTACTTGGCATCACAGGTACTTTCCTTGCAGATCTTTCTGCAACAGTTATCGCAGGTTCCAAGGATGGTTATCCTGAACTTGAAGAAAAGAAGGAGTTCATCTTCAAGGTTCTTACCAATGAAGAAAACCAGTTTAATAAGACAATCGACCAGGGTCTTCGTATCCTGAATGATATGGAAGAAGCTATGAATGCAGCTGGTGAGAAGACACTTTCCGGTGCAGATGCATTTAAGCTTTATGATACATACGGATTCCCTATCGATCTTACAAAAGAGATCCTGGAAGAGAAGGGATACGTAATCGATGAAGAAGGATTTAAGAAAGAGATGGAAGTACAGAGAAAGCGTGCGCGTGAAAGCCGTGAAGTTACAAACTACATGGGTGCAGATGCTACTGTATATGACCTTATCGATGCGTCTGTAACAACAGAATTTACAGGTTATACCAATCTTACAGATTCTTCTGCAGTAACTGTTCTTACTTCTGAGACAGAGCTTGTTGATTCTCTGGTAGAAGGACAGAAGGGTACGATCTTTACAGAAAAGACACCATTCTATGCTACCATGGGTGGTCAGGAAGGTGATACTGGTGTGATTGAGACAGCTAACGGCAAGTTTGTTGTAGAAGATACGATTAAGCTTCGTGGTGGTAAGTATGGTCACGTTGGTTACATGGAGTCAGGAATGATCGCAAAAGGCGAGACTGTAACACTTAAGGTTGCTGATGCTGACAGAGCAGATACATGTAAGAACCACAGTGCTACTCACCTTCTTCAGAAAGCACTTAAGACAGTTCTTGGCAATCATGTAGAACAGAAGGGTTCCCTTGTTACACCAAACAGACTTCGTTTTGACTTTGCTCACTTCCAGGCTATGACAGCAGAAGAGATTGCAAAGGTAGAAGAACTTGTTAACGCAGCAGTTCAGGCAGCTTATCCTGTAGTTACAGAAGAGATGTCTATTGAAGATGCTAAGAAGACAGGCGCTATGGCTCTCTTTGGAGAAAAGTATGGCGATACTGTTCGTGTAGTTAACATGGGTGGATACTCTATCGAACTTTGTGGTGGTACACACGTAGCGAACACAAGTCAGGTTACACTCTTCAAGATCGTATCTGAAGCAGGTGTTGCAGCAGGTGTACGTCGTATCGAAGCATTAACAGGTAATAACGTACTTGCTTACTATAAAGAGATGGAACAGAAGATGGCTGATGCAGCAAAGGCACTTAAGACATCTCCTGCAGATATGCTTGGTAAGATTGCTCAGCTTCAGAAAGAACTGAAAGAACTTGCTAGTGAGAACGAATCCTTAAAGAGTAAGATGGCACAGAGCTCTCTTGGCGATGTAATGGATAAGGTCGTAGAAGTTAAGGGCGTAAAGGTTCTTGCAACAGCAGTTGCTGGCGTTGATATGAACGGACTTCGTGATCTTGGCGATCAGCTCAAGGAAAAACTCGGCGAAGGTGTAGTAGTACTTGCATCTGATAAAGATGGAAAAGTAAGCCTTCTTGCAATGGTAACAGACGGTGCAATGAAGCAGGGCGCACATGCAGGCAACCTGATCAAGGCAGCAGCTGCCATGGTAGGTGGCGGCGGCGGCGGACGTCCAAACATGGCTCAGGCTGGTGGAAAGAACCCTGCAGGTATTCCGGACGCAATCGCAAAGATTCCTGAACTCGTAGAAGGTCAGATTAAGTAATTTAGATTAAGTAATTGACACATAAGAGCTTGTTGGGGGCTTTGGTTATCTATGATAATAATGTGGATAACTCTTTTAAAAAGTATCTTGACGAACAGGAAAGATGCGAGTATAATTCAAACAGTGCAATAAAATAACCCAACAGTTGTATTATGCACAATCTACAACTGGAGGGAGGTTAGGTGTGAGACAATGTCAAATGTAATCGTAAAAGAAAACGAGACTTTGGACAGCGCATTACGCCGTTTCAAAAGAAACTGCGCAAAAGCTGGTATCCAGCAGGAAATTCGTAAAAGAGAACATTACGAAAAACCATCTGTAAGACGTAAGAAAAAATCCGAAGCTGCTCGTAAACGTAAATTTAACTAATTTATAATGTGTGCAGATGAATCCCTGGTCAATGAGACCAGGGATTTTTTCGATTCGTGGATTCGTGGTGAGCCACCATCACCACCCATCGGCTCTCGTCACCTCTTGTCAAAACACAATTTGTTGGGTATACTATCCTCAATATCTAAAATGGGAGATTATCCGTGTGGATAAGTTGAGAGATGAAAAAAATCAAGATTAGAAGATACCGTGTTCCGCTTCCGGAAAAAGTGAATAAGCCAGAATCGCCGATAAAGATTATCATCATCGGAGATCTGCATAATAAAAGATATGGTGAGGGAAACCGTATCCTTGTGGAGAAGATCGCAGCGGAGCATCCGGATCTGATATTATCCGTAGGAGACCTTATGGTCGTAAAACCGAAAAAGGAAGTCCGCCTTGAGATCGGGCTGAGACTGATCAAGCGTCTTGCTATAGAATGTCCGGTATATTGCATCCATGGGAATCATGAATATCGAACCAAGGTATATAAAGAGACTTATCCGGGTGTATATGAGAAGCTGAAAAAGGGACTTAATGCGCATAATGTATATCTTCTTGAGAACAAGAGAAAGACCATCGAAGTCAAAGGGACAAGATTTACGATACATGGATATGAATTACCGATGGAGTATTATAAAAGATTTGGCAGAAAGAAGTTATCCTCAGATTCTATCTCGTTTGATATCGGCTGGCCGGAAGATAACAGCTACAATATCCTTCTTGCGCATAATCCACACTTTTTTGAGAGTTATGCAAAGTGGGGGGCAGATTTTACCTGCAGCGGACATTTACATGGCGGCATGATGCGCCTGCCGATTCTTGGCGGAGTGATCAGTCCCCAGGGATATCTCTTTCCTAAGTATAGCTGTGGACTTCATGAGTATGAACAGGAAGAAAAGTATATTTGCGTAACAGCAGGGCTTGGTACACATTCCAGTGTTCCAAGAATCAACAATCCGGCAGAGTTTTCCGTGATAGAATTCTGCTAAAAGAGAGGCTGTATGGAATTAGCATTGAAACTTCAGAAGTTTGAGGGACCTCTTGACCTTCTGATGCATCTGATAGAAAAGAATAAGATAGATATATTTGATATACCGATCGTAGAGATAACAGAACAGTACATGGAGTACCTTAAGGGTATGGAAGAAGAGGATATGACTGTTATGAGTGAATTCCTTGTAATGGCAGCTACCCTTCTCGATATCAAGGCACGCATGCTTCTGCCAAAAGAAGTGGATGAAGAGACAGGAGAAGAGACTGACCCAAGACAGGAACTGGTACAGCGTCTTCTGGAATATAAGATGTATAAGTTTATGTCTTACGAACTGCGGGAAAGACAGGAAGATGCCGGGATGATCCTCTTCAAGGAACAGACACTGCCAAAAGAAGTATTATCCTATCGTCCTCCGGTGGATCTGGACGAACTGCTGGAAGGAATGAGTCTGGGACGCCTGCACGACATTTTCGCCGAAGTTATGAAAAGACAGGAGTCCAGAATGGACCCGATCAGAAGCAGGTTCGGTCAGGTAGAAAAAGAAGAAGTCGATCTGGAAGAGACGGTAGAGCAAGTCGAGCGCTATATTACCGAGCATAAGAGATGCAGTTTCCGCAAGCTCCTTCAGAATCAGAAAAGCAAGATGAGGATCATCATCACATTTCTGACCATTCTGGAGATGATGAAAACCGGGAAGATAGAGGTAGAACAGGAAGAAATATTTGCAGAGATCCTGATTACGGCAAAGCAAAGTGAGGAAGAATCGTGAATAATAAGGAATTGGAAGCGGCAGCAGAGGCAATACTGTTTGCAATGGGAGAAGCGGTTGAGACAGAACAGATGTCAAAGGCACTGGAGATCAGTGCAGCCGACACCAGAAAGCTGTTGCGGGAGATGATGGTTAAATATGACAGCGAAGATAGAGGGATACGTATCATAGAGCTTGAAGATGCTTTTCAGATGTGTACCAAAAAAGAAGCATTTGAATATCTTGTCAGGATCGCAAAGCAGCCAAAGAAAGCAGTGCTGACAGATGTAGTGATGGAGACACTTTCCATCATCGCCTACAAGCAGCCGGTAACGAAGATGGAACTGGAGAAGATCCGCGGCGTAAAGTGTGATCATGCCGTTAATAAGCTCGTGGAGTATAACCTTGTAAAGGAACTTGGACGACTGGATGCACCGGGACGCCCGTTATTATTTGGAACGACGGAAGAATTCTTAAGACGTTTTGGCGTAAAATCGATTGCAGAATTGCCTATGGTTAATCCGGTACAAAGAGAGGAATTTAAAGTAGAAGCAGAGGCTGAGATCGAGATGACTCTGCAGGTATAAGGAGAGAAAGATGCCGACAACATATGCTCATGATCTATTTGGAAAACGTGTATATAAAAAACTGGATGAAGATATCCGAATCAAGATAAGAGAGAATCAGGAACTGTTTCGAATCGGGGTACACGGTCCGGATATTCTGTTCTATTACAAGCCATTTGGCAAGAATAAGGTGAATAAACTTGGAAGCAGGATTCATTGGGAGATCGCAAGAGATTTCTTCCTGAAAGGAAAAAAGATCTACGACCAAGATAAGGACGACGCATTTCTTGTATATCTGCTGGGCTTTATCTGTCACTATATGCTTGACAGTAATTGTCATCCTTATATCGGGGAATATGTGAATGCAGGAAAGGCAACCCATACCCAGATTGAGGCAGAGTTTGACCGCTATCTGATGGAAAAGACCGCACAGGATCCATTCTCCTTCAAGCCGGCAAAAGCAATAATGCCATCGGCAGAATCAGCAAAAGTGATCCACAGGATTATCGATGAAGTATCGGAAAAAGAGATTCTGGATTCCCTCAGAGGAATCAGATTATATAATAATATAACGGTCGGGAATGCAGTCTATCGTGGACTTCTTCTGAAAGGAGCAAAGCTTCTTGGATGCTATGATTATGCTGATGGAAGAGTGCTTCCGGATGAGCCGCTTGCAAGCTGTATGGAAAGCACAGAGTTCCTTGCAAAGCAGTTTGAGATCGCAGTAAATGAGGCGGCAGAGGTGATAAAAGAGTTCCTTCTTAACCTTTCTGACACGGACAATATCAGCGCAAGGTTTAACCGTAACTTTGAGTAATGTTTGTTCATTATTACAGAAAAACATTGTTTTTAAATCGGAATTTCTATGTTAAAATTAACATAAAACACTTGCCACGGGACAGAAAACAAGATACAATGATAAGCGGCAGATAAGTGTTTTTTACACTTTATCTAATATAGCAAAATGGAGGGCTGAAATTATGAGTAAAACAGCACAAAGCTTAGCAAGCAAAAGAATTGCATCTTTGCTTGATGAGAACAGTTTTGTTGAAATTGGTGCAGCGATCACTGCAAGAAATACAGATTTCAACATGGCTAAAGCCGACACTCAGGCAGACGGCGTTATCACAGGATATGGTGTGATCGACGGTAATCTGGTATATGTATATAGCCAGGATGCTTCTGTATTAGGCGGAACAATCGGTGAGATGCATGCAAAAAAGATTTCTGGTATCTATGATATGGCGATGAAGATGGGAGCTCCTGTTATCGGACTGATCGATTGCGCAGGTCTCAGACTTCAGGAAGCTACAGATGCACTTGCTGCATTTGGTGATATTTACCTGAAACAGGCATTAGCTTCAGGTGTGATCCCACAGATTACAGCTATTTTTGGTACATGTGGTGGCGGACTTGCACTTGTTCCAGGTCTTACAGACTTCACATTCATGGAAGCAAAGAATGCAAAATTATTTGTTAATTCTCCAAACGCTCTTGAAGGAAACAGAGCAGAAGTACTTGATACAGCAACAGCTGAATTCCAGAGTAAGGAAGTTGGTCTTGTAGACTTTACAGGAACAGAAGCAGAGATCTTTGATCAGATCCGCGAACTCGTTACTCTTCTTCCAGCTAACAACGAAGATGATCTTTCTTACGAAGATTGTACAGATGATCTGAATCGTGTATGTGCTGACCTTGCTAACTGCGTAGGTGACACATCTATCCTTCTTTCTAACATTGCAGATGACAACAACTTCGTAGAAGTAAAAGCTGAATATGCAAAAGAGATGGTTACAGGATTCATTCGTCTGAACGGACAGACAATCGGTTGTGTAGCTAACCGTACAGAAGTTTATGATGCAGAAGGCAACAAGGTAGCAAGCTGTGATGCAGTTCTTACAAAGAAGGGTGCAGAAAAGGCAGCAGCATTCGTTAATTTCTGTGATGCATTTGGTATTCCTGTACTTACTCTTACTAATGTTAAAGGTTTCAAGGCAGACCTTCATTCAGAAAGAGGAGTTGCTAAGGCAGTTTCTAAACTTACATACGCATTTGCTAACGCAACAGTTGCAAAGGTTAATGTAATCATCGGTGCTGCTTATGGTAGTGCTTATGTTGCAATGAACAGCAAGGCAATCGGTGCAGATCTTACATTTGCATGGCCAACAGCTGAGATCGGCACAATGGATGCTAAACTGGCTACAAAGATTATGTACCCAGAAGCTACAGCAGCTGAACTGAATGAAAAGGCAGCAGAATACGCAGCACTTCAGACAAGCGCAGCATCTGCAGCAAAGAGAGGTTACGTAGATACAATTATTGAAGCAGCTGACACAAGAAAGTATGTGATCGGTGCATTTGAGATGTTATTCACAAAAAGAGACGAACGTCCAAGCAAAAAGCACGGAACAGTTTAAGCGAGGTGAATAATATGAAAAAATACAGAGGAATTTTGCTTTCCGTATCCCTTGCTGCAATGTTGATGGGATCTTGTATGGCTGTTCATGCTGAAGAGACAGAAGCTGCTCCTGAAGTTGTTGAAGAAGTAGTTGTAGTAGAAGAAGTTGCTGCTCCTGAAGTGGGTGCAGACGGAATTTCAGCAGATGACAGACAGGCTCTGGAGACATATGCACAGTCTGCAATTGAGATGATCATCAACTCAACAGATGCAGAACTGGATGAACTGATTGCTCCATCTTCTATTCTGAGCAAAAATCCAGAAGCTGTTGTTGTTGCAGCAACATCATGGAAAGAAGTAAAAGACGATCTTGGTGCTTATACAGGAATTGCATCTTATGAAATCGACACAAAGGACGATATCGTAATTTCAGCTCTTTGTACATTTGAAAACGGTGAGAACACTGTAAGCATCACAATCAATGACAAAGACCTCTCACTCGAGGATATGTCATTTGAAACAGCTAAACAGAGTTTCGGACAGAAGATGAAGGAAGCCGTACTGAACACTATCATGGGTGTCAGCATCGTATTCTTAATGCTGTTATTCCTGAGCTTCCTGATTTCTCAGTTCAAGCTGATCAGCAAGTTTGAAGAATCAATGAAGAAGAAGAATGCTCCTGCAGCTCCGGCACCAGCAGCAACAAAAGCACCTGCTCCAGTTGTTGTAGAAGAAGAGGTTGTAGATGACGGCGAACTGATCGCAGTAATCGCAGCAGCAATTGCAGCAGCTGAAGGCACTTCAACAGATGGATTTGTTGTTCGTTCTATCAAGAAGAGCAACCGTAATAAATGGCAGAGAGCCTAATATAGGAGGAATTACGTAATGAAGAATTATACAATTACCGTTAATGGTGTGGCATATGATGTAACAGTTGAAGAAGGAACAGGCTCAGGTGCAGCTCCAGTTGCAAGAGCAGCAGCTCCAAAGGCAGCTCCTAAAGCAGCTCCAGCAGCAGCTCCAGCTGCAGCAGCAGGCGCAGGTTCAGTTAAAGTAACTGCTTCTGTACCAGGTAAGGTATTTAAGGTAGAAGCTAGTGTTGGACAGGCAGTTAAGACTGGCGATACAATCGTTATTCTTGAAGCTATGAAGATGGAAATCCCTGTAGTTGCTCCTCAGGATGGTACAGTTGCAAGTATCGACGTTGCAGTTGGTGCAGCTGTAGAAAATGGTGATACACTCGCTACATTAAACTAGGAGATAGTTGTTTGAATTAAACGCTACAAACAGGAGGTAAAAACATGTCATATGTTACAGACACATTATCCAACCTGCTCCACCAGACAGCGTTTTTTAACCTTACAATAGGAAACTATGTTATGATCGCAGTTGCCTGCGTATTCTTATATCTTGCTATCAAGAAAGAGTACGAACCACTGCTTCTTGTACCTATTGCATTTGGTATGTTGTTAGTAAACATTTATCCGGACATCATGATCGCTCCGGAAGATGCTTCTAATGGTGTGGGTGGTCTTCTCCATTACTTCTACTTAATGGATGAATGGAGTATTTTACCATCACTTATTTTCATGGGTGTTGGTGCGATGACAGACTTCGGTCCGCTGATCGCAAATCCAATGAGCTTTATCCTTGGTGCCGCAGCACAGATCGGTATTTACGCTGCATACTTCCTTGCAATCTTCCTTGGATTCAATGGTAAGGCAGCAGCTGCTATTTCTATCATCGGTGGTGCTGATGGTCCTACATCTATCTTCCTTGCTGGTAAGCTCGGTCAGACAGCTCTGATGGGTCCTATCGCTGTTGCAGCTTATTCATATATGTCACTGGTTCCAATTATCCAGCCACCTATTATGAAGGCTCTTACAACAGAAGCAGAAAGAAAGATCAAGATGGAACAGCTTCGTTCCGTATCAAAACTGGAAAAGATCCTTTTCCCAATTATCGTAACAATCGTTGTTTGTCTGCTTCTTCCAACAACAGCTCCACTGGTAGGTATGCTTATGCTTGGTAACCTGTTCCGTGAATCTGGCGTTGTTAAACAGCTGACAGAAACAGCTTCCAATGCTTTGATGTACATCGTAGTTATCCTTCTTGGTACATCTGTTGGTGCTACAACAAGTGCTGAAGCATTCCTTAACATGAACACAATTAAGATTGTAATTCTTGGTCTGGTTGCATTCGCTTGTGGTACTGCAGCAGGTACTATCTTTGGTAAGATTATGATGAAAGCTACTGGCGGCAAGATTAACCCACTGATTGGTTCAGCAGGTGTATCTGCTGTACCTATGGCAGCCCGTGTATCTCAGAAGGTTGGTTCTGAAGCAGATCCAACAAACTTCCTTCTGATGCATGCTATGGGACCTAACGTAGCCGGCGTTATCGGTACTGCAGTAGCAGCTGGTACATTCATGGCAATCTTTGGAGTATAGGAGGAACATTAAAAATGGCAGATATCGCTAAGAAACCAATTAAAATTACTGAAACAATCTTACGTGATGCTCATCAGTCTCTGATCGCTACTCGTATGACAACAGAGCAGATGCTTCCAATCGTTGAAAAGCTTGACAAGGTTGGTTACTACTCTCTTGAATGCTGGGGCGGTGCTACATTCGATGCATCTCTTCGTTTCCTTAAGGAAGATCCATGGGAAAGACTTCGTAAGATTAAAGATCGCGCAAAGAACACAAAACTTCAGATGCTGTTCCGTGGCCAGAACATTCTTGGTTACAGCCAGTACGCTGATGACGTAGTAGAATACTTCGTACAGAAGTCTATCGCTAATGGTATTGATATCATCCGTATCTTCGACTGTATGAATGATATCAGAAACCTTCAGACAGCAGTTACAGCAGCTAACAAGGAAAAAGGACATGCTCAGGTAGCACTTTCTTACACACTTGGTGATGCTTATGATCTTGACTACTGGAAGAACATGGCAAGACAGATTGAAGATATGGGTGCTAACTCACTTTGTATCAAAGATATGGCTGGTCTTCTCCTTCCATATGCAGCTACAGAACTCGTAACAGCTCTGAAAGAAACAGTTGATATTCCAATTCAGTTACATACACACTATACATCAGGTGTTGCTGCTATGACATACATGAAGGCAGTAGAAGCTGGTGTAGACGTAATCGATACAGCTATGTCACCATTCGCTCTTGGTACATCTCAGCCAGCTACAGAAGTTATGGCTAAGACATTCGAAGGCACACCATATGATCCAGGATTCGATCAGCTTCTTCTTTCTGAGATCGCTGATTACTTCAGACCACTTCGTGATGAAGCTCTTGAATCTGGTCTTCTTAATCCAAAGAACATGGGCGTTAACATCAAGACTCTTCTTTACCAGGTACCAGGTGGTATGCTTTCTAACCTTACAAGCCAGTTAAAGGATCTTGGTGCAGCTGATAAGTACTATGAAGTACTTGAAGAGGTTCCACGTGTACGTGAAGACCTTGGTCAGTGTCCACTGGTTACACCATCTTCTCAGATCGTTGGTACTCAGGCCGTTATGAACGTAATCCAGGGCGAACGTTATAAGATGGTTCCACAGCAGACAAAAGACGTACTTTCTGGCAAATATGGTAAGACTGTTAGACCATTTAACCCAGAAGTTGTTAAGAAGTGTATCGGTGATGCAGAAGTTATCACATGCCGTCCAGCTGATAAGATTGCTCCACAGCTTGATTCTCTTAGAGAAAAATGCGCTAAGTGGATGCAGCAGGAAGAAGACGTTCTTTCTTACGCACTGTTCCCACAGGTAGCAGAAGAATTCTTCAAGTACAGAGAAGCTCAGCAGACAGGTGTAGATGCAAAAGTTGCAGATACAAAGAATGGAGCATATCCTGTTTAATTTTAAGTAAGTTAATCAAGCGCCCCGGAGTTTATCCGGGGCGTCTTTTATGAGGATAAACGATGAGTAGATTACTTGTGATCGGCGGTGGTGCTGCCGGTATGTTTGCAGCTATTGCTGCAGCAGAAAATGGACATGAAGTCCATCTTTATGAAAAGAATGAAAAACTGGGAAAGAAGATCTATATCACAGGAAAAGGAAGATGTAACCTTACCAATGCCTGTGATATGGAACGTTTGATGAAAAGTGTATGCACCAATGGAAAGTTTCTGTACAGTGCATTTTATGGATATACGAATCAGGATGTGATCGATTTTTTCGAGAACAGAGGAATGAGAACGAAGATAGAGAGGGGAGACAGAGTATTCCCTCTTTCAGATAAATCGGCAGATGTAATAGATACTTTGAGAAATACCATGAAAAAAAGTGGTGTTCACGTGCATCTGAATACAGAAGTAGACTCTTTGATTACTAAGCCAGTAGAAGAAGAGGGGAGCAAAAGAATCTCGAAGATATTAGGTTTAAAGCTGAAATCCGGAGAAAGAGTATCCGCAGATGCAGTTCTTATCGCTACCGGAGGATTTTCCTATAAGACAACAGGATCAACTGGAGATGGTTATCGTTTTGCCAGGGAGTGTGGCCACAAGGTAACGGAGCTTTCCCCATCTCTTGTACCGATAAATACAAAAGAAGAATATGCAAAGCGTATGCAGGGACTCTCTCTTAAGAATGTGAATCTTACAGTATATGATGGAAAGAAAAAGCTGTATGATGATTTCGGCGAGATGATGTTCACACATTTTGGCATCACGGGACCACTGGTATTGACAGCAAGTACAGTGATTCTAAAGAAGCTGAAAGAAAAAGAACTTCGTATGGAGATCGATTTGAAGCCAGCTTTATCAGAAGAACAGCTTGATAACAGACTTTTACGGGAATTTGAAGCAGGCAACAAGAAGCAGTTTAAGAATGTGATCGGTGTATTATATCCGGCGAAGATGACACCGATAATGATTGAATTATCAGGAATCAATCCGGAGAAGATGGTAAACGAGATCACAAGAGAAGAACGTATGCGCATCATACACATTACGAAGCACCTGGAGTTGACGGCTACCGGGCTTCGTGACTATAATGAAGCTATTATCACCAGAGGAGGCGTGAATGTCAAAGAAGTGGATCCGTCCACGATGGAGTCAAAACTGGTGGAAGGCTTATATTTTGCAGGAGAAGTACTGGACCTTGATGCTGTTACCGGAGGCTTTAATCTTCAGATCGCCTGGTCGACCGGATATGCAGCAGGTACAAGTATAAGATAAATGGGAGGAAGTAATATGTCATTTAATATTGCGATTGATGGACCTGCAGGCGCAGGAAAGAGTACAATTGCCAAGCTTGTGGCAAAGACACTTGGTTTTATCTATGTAGATACAGGCGCAATGTATCGTTCCATTGCCTTATTCTTTTTAAGAAATCAGGTAGATATTACGAATGAAGAACAGGTTACAGAAGCACTTGGAAAGATTAAGATCACGATTGAATATATCGATGGAACACAGCATGTATTCTTAAATGGAGAAGATGTTTCTAAGCTTATACGTAACGAAGAGGTTGGTAATATGGCTTCAAAGTCAGCAGCACTTCCGCCTGTAAGAGGAAAGCTTTTAGAACTCCAGAGAGATCTTGCATCAAACTTTGATGTTGTTATGGACGGCCGTGATATCGGAACGAATATCTTGCCGCATGCACAGGTAAAGGTATATCTTACAGCAAGTGTAGAAGAGAGAGCTTCCAGAAGGTACAAAGAACTTTGCGAGAAGAATATGATATGTGATTTAGAAGAGATCAAGAAGGATATTGAACAGAGAGATTATCAGGATATGAACAGAGAGATCGCACCGCTTTGCAAGGCAGAGGATGCGCATTTACTCGATTCTTCAGATCTTACCATTGATGAAGTGACACAGAAGATTATTTCGTTTGTACAAAGATAGCCAGGGTGGTACTGATATGGAAGTAATCGTTGCAAAGACTGCCGGATTTTGCTTTGGCGTGAAGCGTGCAGTAGAAACTGTTTATGAACAGACAGAAAACGGAGAAAAGCCAATCTATACCTACGGACCGATCATTCACAACGAAGAAGTTGTGGCAGACCTCGAAAAGCGTGGGGTAAAGGTGATAGATACAAAAGAAGAACTTGGAAAGCTTCAGGAAGGTACGGTCGTGATCCGTTCCCATGGAGTTGGGCAGGAGATATATTCACTGATCGAGAAGCAAAAACTTCATCTTGTAGATGCAACCTGTCCGTTTGTAAGAAAGATTCACCGGATCGTAAAAGAGAAGTCAGAAGCAGGAATTCAGGTGATCATCATCGGAAACAGCAGCCATCCGGAAGTGGAAGGGATCAAAGGATGGTGCAAAACACCTGCGATCGTTGTTGAGAATGAAGCAGAAGCCTCTGCTTTGGTGGATTTAGACAAAAAAGAGGTTTGTATTGTATCACAGACAACATTTAATTACAATAAATTTCAAAAATTAGTTGAAATTATTTCTAAAACATTTTATAATATTGATGTTATTAATACGATTTGCAGTGCTACGGAGGAAAGACAGCTGGAAGCGCGAAGCCTTTCGAAAAAAACCGATTGCATGATTGTAATTGGTGGAAAGCACAGTTCGAACACGCAGAAGCTGTTTGAGATTTGCAAAACGGATTGCGAAAATACTTACTATATTCAGAAACTTGATGATTTGGAGCACTATTCACTACCTCCTGTCAACTGTGTAGGTATTACTGCCGGGGCATCGACCCCAAATCATTTAATTAAGGAGGTTCAGGAGTATGTCAGAAATGAGCTTTGAACAGATGTTAGAAGAGTCTTTAAAAACGATCCATAACGGACAGATTGTAGAAGGAACCGTTATCGATGTTAAGGAAGACGAGATTGTATTAAACATTGGGTATAAGGCAGATGGTATTCTCTCTAGAAGTGAATACACCAATGAAGCAGGTGTAGATTTAAGATCTGCAGTGAAAGTAGGAGAAACAATGGAAGTTAAAGTATTAAAGGTGAACGATGGTGATGGACAGGTTCAGCTTACCTACAAGAGACTTGCTGCAGAAAAAGGCAACAAGAAGTTAGAAGAAGCATTCAATAATGGTGAAGTTTTAACAGCAACTGTTGCTCAGGTATTAAACGGTGGATTAAGTGTTGTTGTTGATGAAGCAAGAGTATTCATCCCAGCAAGCCTTGTATCTGATACATATGAAAGAAATCTTGAGAAGTTTGCAGGTCAGGATATCGAATTCGTTATTACAGAGTTCAATCCACGTAGAAGACGTATCATCGGTGATCGTAAGCAGCTCCTCGTTGCTAAGAAAGCTGAGATGCAGAAAGCACTCTTCGAAAAGATCAAAGTTGGCGATGTAGTAGAAGGTATCGTTAAGAACGTTACAGATTTCGGTGCATTCATCGATCTTGGCGGAGCAGATGGACTTCTTCACATCTCTGAGATGAGCTGGGGCCGTGTTGAGAATCCTAAGAAGGTATTCAGCGTTGGCGATAAGCTCAATGTATTATTAAAAGAAATCAATGGAAGCAAGATTGCACTTTCTCTTAAGTTCGCAGATCAGAATCCATGGCTTACAGCTGCTGAAAAGTATGCAGTAGGTAACGTTGTAACAGGTAAGATCGCTAGAATGACAGACTTTGGTGCATTCGTAGAGCTTGAAGCTGGTGTTGACGCACTTCTTCATGTATCTCAGATCTCTTACAACCATGTTGAAAAACCAGCTGATGTTCTGGCAATCGGTCAGGAGATCGAAGCTAAGGTTGTTGACTTCAACGAAGAAGGCAAGAAGATTAGCCTGAGCATGAAAGTTCTTGAACAGCCACCTGTAAAAGAAGCTGCAGAACCAGTTGAAGAATAAGATTTTGAAATAAAGAAGATGTTAAAGGTCAGACTTTCGGGTCTGACCTTTTTTATGGGAGGGTTCTTTATGGCACGAAGTAGGAGAAAGATCAAGAATAATCAGCCTCTGATTTTACAGACATTTACCTGTAATCTTCCGATGACCGGGTGGGCTGAGGATGTTTCATGGCACCACTGGAATTACCTTGCATCCAAATCAGGAGATTTTTCTGATATTGGAGTTACTGCAGTCTGGTTACCACCTGCATATAAGCCTTATAATGGTTCGAATCATGTAGGGTATGCTGTATTTGATAAATATGATCTTGGAAGTAAAGAACAGATGCTTCCTGGTAATCCAGATAGTCAGGTATATTTCCCAAAGAACACCAAGTATGGCTCGGAAGCGGAATATCTGGATTGTATCAAAGCTTTCCATGCGAATGATGTGAAGGTGTACGTTGATATTGTCATGAACCATATGATGGGTGGAGGAGAAAAAGAACTTAAGGTAACAAGAGTTGATAAGGAAAACAGATATGTAGATCTTGAGACAACGACCATGAAATTATATCCACTTTATCAGGAATCACGTGTCACAGATGGAAAACCAGATCCGGTCTACTGGGATGAGCATAACTTTTCCGGATGTGAACATGATCATGAGATCTATCGCTTTGAGGGAAAAGAGTGGTCAAGAGAGGTTGACTGGGAAAGATATAATTACGATGCACTGATGGGCTATAATCTTGATATGAGTTATCCGGACACCAGACAGAAGCTTTTTGATTGGGGCAAGTGGTATCTGGATACTACTGGTGCAGATGGTGTCCGTATTGATGCGGTGAAGCATATTGATGCATCCTTTATCCGTGACTGGGTGAATGAGATGGTTGAACATGTAAAAGAACGTACCGGTGCCATTGCAAAAGAACAGGGTCTTTCAGAAGATAAGACCGAGAAGAAGGTTCGTAAAGCGGCAGAAGACTTTTTTGTTGTGGCAGAATACTGGTCTGATAAGCATGAACACATCGATAGCTACTATGATATCGTGAATGAGAACTACGATGAGAAGAACCCAGGTAACAATGTACTGATACGTCTTTTTGATGTAATGCTTCACAATGCTTTTATGAAGAATTCTGAGTTTTCGGAAGAGGTTCCGCCACAGCGAATGAGTGAAGATATTCTTATGATGTGCAATGGTTCACTCCTTCGTGAACATAGCGAGGGGGCAGTTACTTTCGTTGACAATCATGATACTACAGAACTGAAAAAAGAGAATGGAAAAACGGTGAACGGAGATCTTTACTCCAGAGTAGATGATCGTTTCCGTGAACAGGCATACGCCTGGATCCTCTTCCAGGAAAAAAGTGTTCCATGTATCTATTATCAGGATCTCTTCGATATGGAGAATCTTGCAAAGATGTGTATGGTACGTCAGCTTTGTGCAAGTGGCAAGCAGCATAATTGCGAAGGAAGGACCTATGCCGCAGATTTTCCGGAGATTAATCTTGTACACGAGCATAATGTCATTGGTTATGCAAGAAGTGGTGATAAGAACAAGCCTGAGAGCAGTGTTGTGGTGTTGATATCCAATCGTGGAAAAGATCATCCGAACGATAATGAACTTGTCAAGAGAAATATGCTCGTTCGTCGTAAACATGGTGGAATGAGTAGTGCTGCACATAAAAAATACGTAGATATTCTTCATCCGGATAATGAAAAGGTTGAAGTAAATGAACTTGGATACGGAGATTTCTATGTATTGAAGGGAAAAGCGGCTGTGTGGATTCCTGAAGAGGCATATAATAAACTGAACACTTATGACTGTTATAAACAATTCCAATAATAAAAAAGAAAAAAAGAACAACATCCTGCAAGGGACGATCTGGAATGCATTGATCTTTTTTGCACTTCCAATCATGTTCAGCAGTATCTTGCAGCAGCTTTTCAATGCAGCTGATCAGGTCGTTGTAGGACGCTTTTCCGGCGGTATTGCACTTGCGGCAGTTGGTGCCAATACAACGCTGGTTTCCCTGTTTGTGAATGTCTTTTCTTCCTCATCAATAGGTGCGAATGCACTGATCGCCATGAGGATCGGAGAAGGAAGAATCGATACGATCAACAGGATTGTTCATACTGCCATTACATTTGCACTAATAGCAGGAATTATTTTGTCAGGTCTGGCACAGTTCCTTGCAGGGAGACTTCTTACCCTGATGGGAACGCCATCTGAAGTACTTCCGGGGGCGATTATGTACCTGCGTATCTATGCAATCTCATTTCCGTTTGCACTGGTATTTAATTTTGGAGCAGCGATTCTTCGAAGTACAGGCGATACCAAGCGTCCGATGATTGCCCTGGTAATAGCAGGTGTTATCAACCTGATTTTGAATATGATTCTTGTAATCGTATTCTCACTTGGAGTAGCAGGTGTTGCGATTGCAACCGCTATCTCCAATGTGGTATCCTGTACCGCAGTACTTGTCTTTTTGTATAAAGAAGAAGGAGAACTTCATCTGTCAGCAAAAAGGCTTCAGATTCACAAAGAATCTCTGGTACAGATCCTTAAGATCGGAGGCCCTGCGGCTCTTCAGTCTGCAGTATTTAATATTGCCAATACCTGTATTCAGTCCGGAGTGAATTCTCTTGGAGCGGATGCAGTAGCTGGTTCTGCTGTTGGCGGAAATTTCGAGACGATGGGATACTTTGTAGTGAATTCTTTCTGTCAGGCGGCTACTACTTTCTGTGGTCAGAACTTCGGCGCTGCTCATATGGAGCGTTGTAAGAAGATAGTTAAGATAGCGCTTCTTGAGACGATGGTGGCAACAGCCATTTATGATATGTGTGTCGTACTTCTCCGATACCCAGTCATTTCGATGTTTACAGATGAACCGGGCGTAATTGAACAGGCGGCAAAAAGAATTCTGGTAGTAATGACAGTACATTTCCTGATCTCTCTGTATGAGATATGCGGTGCGTGTCTTCGCAGTATGGGAAAGTCTTTGATACCGGCACTACTGACTATTATTGGCTGTGTAGGTTTCCGTTTGTGTTGGCTGATGTTTCTTTTTCCACATTTCCATACGATGGAAGGACTTATGCTGGTCTATCCGGCTTCCTGGGTACTGACTTCCTCTCTGACCTGGGCATATTATTTTAAAGTAAGAAGGGAACTTTTTGGTTCATGATAACATTAAACGATTATTTATATTCCGGAGATACGATTCTTAAGATCCTGCAGAAGTATTCCCAGGATCTGAAAAGATCTTCTCTTGAATTAAACAACCCGATAGATATGGTACATTGTAATTTCCTTCTGCAGCAGAAGGAGATGCTGGAACATAACGAGTTCCTCACCTCACAGTCACAGCGAATCCGTGAATTATATAAGTATATGGCAAAGAGATATCCATTTCTTGCATTTACATTCAGGGGAAGGATCAAGTCCCTGATTCGTTCGGAAGAAAAGTTCAATGGCTATATCGTAGAGTACTGTTATGACTATTATAAAAAGCATCAGGAATTCCCATCCTATGAAGAACTGAAAGATAAGCTGGTCTGCTTCCGGGACTTAATTGCATACCGTATCGTAATTTCGATGCCCAAATGCCATATAAGGCCTGGACAGGATAAAGAAGAGGTGGAACTGAAGTATCTGTATGAGATTGCGAATATTCTTCCTGAATTTCTGGAAGAACGCGGCTTTACCGTTCAGATATCAGAACGTGAAGGTGATATTCCATCTCCAAGACTGAAAGAAAGTCTGCATCCATTTTTCCGTGACTATATCATGAACCCAAGTCCGAATGGATACAAGTCTCTTCACATCACACTTTATGATAACCAGTCCAGAAGCTATGTGGAGGTACAGCTTCGTACAAAAGAGATGGATGACTATTCAGAGATCGGGGAAGCCAACCATATGGGCTATGAAAAGCGCCAGGAGGCAGAAAGAACCAGAAGAGACGAGATTCCGACAGGTGAATGTCTCTACTTTGATGAAGCCTATGAACGGGTGGTAAAGCTTCACCAGCTGAACTTCGCGGAAGTCGATGTTAATATGTTCGGTGCCATAAACAATGATTTGGTGAATGACGGCTGCGGTCTCCTTCGGGGACGTCTGATTCTTCCGTACGAACACTTGTCAAGGTTTCAAAATGATATCATAGATTGAGATAGATACGCATTTTTCCAGGGAAGTGGGAAATTACCGACTGAAATCAGGTATATTTTATAAGGGATTATTGAATGTGGAGCTTCTCAGGAAAAGAACGTATAACATGTTTTTACTTGACCCATAATCTTTATGTGTATATGATAAGTATGAGAACTTTATTAGAGGAGTAAATAGATGGAATCTGTACTTTTTGTATTTCATACAGCTGAATTGAACAATGGCGGTGTTCGTTCTATGGTGGATGTCATTGAGAATCTTGTAAAAAAGAATGGAATTCATGCTGTGGTAATCTATCCAGAACTCCGAGGAACTGCCATTGATTATCTGGAAACTTTAGGGGTTACCTGTTATCATCTTCCATTTGGCTATTGGAACTATTCCATCGATGATTCTTTTCTAAAAAAAGGAAGGCGTTTTATTAAAAATGTATATGGTACCTTATTGAGTGTAAAAAGCTTATTTAGGATAAGAGAAATATTAGAAAAAGAAAAGATAGATTTAGTTTATTCTAATACAGCTGTAATCTATATGGGAGCATTGATCAGTAAATATTATCACCTTCCCCATATCTGGCATATCAGAGAGTTTTTAAAGGAAGATCACGAATATGGCATTATGTTTGGCAAGGAGCGCCTTTATCGTCGTATGAGACAGGCTGATGGAATTGTCTATATCTCAGAAAGTGTATCAAAAAAGCATAGTCCTCATATAAAAGGAAGATGTCCCGAGTATGTGATCTATGATGATATTTCGGACGAATATATTAATCCCAAACAGGCGTTTTCACTTTCCAAGGATAGAGAACTTCAGATTCTCATTGCAGGTATCCTGCAAAATGGGAAAGGTCAGCACGAAGCGATAAAAGCAGTTGAATGTTTAAAAAAGCAAGGAATCAAGGTTGTACTGCACATTGCAGGTAAGACAAATGGTGCCTATTATGATAATCTAGTACGTTATGTCGAAGAACATGATCTTTCTGATCGGATTCTTTTTGATGGCTTCATCCTGGACATGAACAGTTATCGAAAGCAGATGGATGTAGCAGTCATTGCTTCGTCAAATGAAGGATTTGGGCGTGTCACCATAGAAGGCATGTTGAGTATGCTGGCTGTGATCGGTGCGGATGCAGCAGGTACGGCTGAATTGATTGAAGATGGCGAGACGGGATTTTTATATCCACTTGAAAATGTTAAGGAGCTTTCGAACAAAATCAGAAGTCTTCATGATGATCGTGAGAAAATGAAAGCTCTGGCTTTAAAAGGCTTTGAAAAAGCAAAAGAAAGATATACTGTTTGCAAAGGAACAGATGAAATCTATAATTTGATAAAGAACTCTATAAGTGTAACTAAGTAATTAGATTGATGAATGTTTTGTTAGGAGAGAAGGACCCATAAAATGAAGCTTGTATATACACGAACTCAGCTAACAGCCATACTTTTTTATACCTGTCTTTTTTTGTGGAGTCTGACTTTTACTCTGGTGAATACGACAGTTTTATTTGAACAGCATAATCTTTATAGCCAGGTCTGGATTCTGCTTCGCTTTTTTCTGCTCATTAAAATTCTTCAGGATTTCTCGAATTGTACATTGAAGGAATTCCTGTCTATAGTAGGTCTTCTTCTTTTTGCAGAATTGAATCATCACTATTCAAGGAGCGAATTTATTTATCCGTTTTTATTTTTTATGGCAGCTTCGAGAAATGTAAAAGTAAGAAGCTGCGTGAAAGCAGTTTTCCTGGCACAGGCAATTGTGATTATTTTTATGATTTTCTTGTCTACCTTTAGCATTATCGATAATACGGTTTACCATCGGTATGGTGATTCTTTAAATCGTTATGCCTTTGGCTTTGATCATCCTAACACCTTTGGTATGCTCTTATTACAGGTTTGTCTTCTTGTTTTCTTTCTGTATGGAAAGTACCATAAAAGACTTGCAATGACCATATATATATGCTGTTTTCTTTTTGCATATCTTGGTGCCAATAGTATGACGGCTACCATTCTGATCGTTTTTTGTATGAGTCTGAATTTTTTTATCAACCTGAATGATAAAAGAAAGTTTCTGGGAAAAAGAATTCTCCTAATTGGAATGAAAAAAGGAAAATATGTTTTTCCGCTTCTGTTTGTCTTTTGTCTTTTAATTGCGGTTGGAAAGATTCAGATACCTCTTTCAATGCCAGGAACATTTCAGTCTCGTATTACTCAGGGTAGGTTATATTTCAGCTATTACGGACTTACTCCTTTTGGACAGGCTTTGAAATTTCACGATATAATACTATATACGTTGGATAATGCCTATGTACATCTGATCCTTGGACAGGGATTATTTACAACTTTGTTTTTTATATTTATGTATTATCGGCTGCTAAAGGAAGCTGCCAGACAAAAAGAATATGGAATTATCTCAATCTGTATAATCTATGCTATCCTTGGTATCAGTGAAACAGGAATGATTCGTTTTAATTATAACTTTTCCATGTTGTTTTTTTTCTATATCTTCTGGAAAAAAACAAGGACTATATCTTTAAAAAAATCATACATAGGGATATCTAAAAATAAGTAGGAAAGAAGCTTTGTAAGAAGGAATTTCTATGGTTATTTTACACTATTTTCTGGGTTTTCCACCTTATCGTTCTGGTGGAATGACAATCTTTGCATATGATCTCATGCGTGCTCAAAAAAAGGACGGTTATGAAGTGGCTGCTTTGTGGCCAGGTCAGATGAAGTTTTTATCATCAGAAACAAAAGTTGTAGCGAGAAAGCCGGTTGAGGGGATTTTGAATTATGAACTCGTAAATCCTTTGCCGGTATCATTGGATGAAGGAATCCTTGATATTGAGGCTTATACAAAACATGCAGATGAAGTAATTTACAGAGATTTTCTGCGTCAATTAAATCCTCAAGTAATTCATATCCATACTTTGATGGGACTTCACAGGGAATTTCTGATGGCGGCAAAAAAAATGGGTATTCGCACAGTTTTTACCAGTCATGACTATTTCGGAATATGTCCTAAGGTGAATCTGTATTACCAAGGGAAAGCTTGTACGCATAACATGAATTGTGAAAATTGTGAAGACTGTAATAGTTCTGCTTTGTCCATAAAAAAGATAATGTTGATGCAGTCGCCACTTTACCGAATATTGAAGAATTCATATCCATTGAGAGTATTAAGAAAGCGTCACAGGCAGGCTTTCTTTGATGAAACAAAAGAGACTATTCAGACAAAGATGTCTGTTGAAATGGAAAACAATAATGGAGGGAATCAGAGTAAATCGTATCAGAAACTTCGTGCATACTATATCAGCATGCTTACATACGTTGATCTGATCCATTTTAATTCGTCATTGGCGGAAAATATCTACAACAATTATTTGATACCAAAAGAGAGCAGGATTGTTACCATTACGAATGGAAGGATTAAAGAACAAAGGGTCTGTTCTCATACTTATTCAAATAAACTTCGTATTACTATGCTTTCACCTGCTAAGCCATTTAAAGGCTATGATATACTCTGCAGAGCTCTGGATGAGTTGTGGCAAGGTGGAAAGTGTAACTTTACCCTGACTATGTATAGTCCTGTGCCTATAAAAAAGCCTTACATGGAAGTTTTTGAAACAGGCTTTGATTCTTCTATGCTACCTGAACTTTTCAAGAAAACGGACATCCTTGTTGTTCCTAGTATCTGGTATGAAACCTTTGGCTTTACTGTAATAGAGGCATTAAGTTATGGTTGTCCGGTATTAGTCAGTGATCATGTTGGTGCAAAGGATATCATTGGTGAGGGTGGAATCATTTACCCGGCAAATGATAAAGAAGCGTTGAAGAAAGCGATCCTGTCCCTTGATCAGGCTAAGCTTTCGCTTCTAAGAGAAAAGATCAAAGAAGGGGTATCAGTAAAAACCTACGATGTTTTTATGAAAGAAATTTATGCACTTTACAGTATGAAGGATACGTGTTCTGGAAATAGAGAGAGATAATAATGGCTAAGGAATCGAGAAATAAATATTTATTTAAAAATACAGCATTTTTTGCTATTGGTAATTTTGGAACGAAGATGATCAATTTCTTCATGGTTCCTTTATATACATATGCATTGTCTACTGCTGAATATGGAACAATCAATACGATCATCAGTATATGTACTATTTTAATTCCCTTTACCATGTGCAATATTGGGGAATCTATCAGACGTTATCTCATGGATGAGAATGCCAATGAAAGTGGTATACAGTTCGCGGAGTTAATTTGGTTTTCAGTCGGAATCTTTTTCGGTATTATTATCTATGCCATCCTGAGTTTTATGCCAGGGTATCAGGAATATGCTTTGGAGATGTGCTTATATACTTTAAGTATTGCTTTCGTGCAGACCTGTCAGGATTATTTGCGTGGTAAGGAAATGCTTGCTTTATACACGATCTCCAGTCTGCTGCAGACTTTAATGATTGCAGGATTCAATATTCTTTTTCTTGTCAATCTCAAGCATGGTATTCACGGATATTTCCGTTCTTATATCATTGCATATTTTCTATGTGGTATATTTGCTTTTGTAGCAGGTGGACAGATCAGAGCACTTAAGTCTGTTAAGATGGATAAAAAGCTTTTCTTTGAGATGAGTAAGTTTTCTCTTACCTTGGTACCTAACTCTATCATGTGGTGGATTACGGACGCTTCGGATAAGATCATGGTTACATACTTTATTTCAAAAGCAGCGAATGGTATTTATTCTATTTCAACCAAGTTGCCGACCATTCTATCTACTATGAATCATATCTTATTACTTGCGTGGCAGTATTCCGCGGTGAAAGAGTCAGACAGTGAGGATCGTGTGGCTTATAATAACAAAATGATGCGTGTGTATATGGTAACAACCAGTATTGTAGGAGCTTTTCTTTTACTGATAAACAAGCCCTTTACGTATATTTACGTATCACCAGAATATCGAGGCGCATGGATCTACACACCCTTTTTGATCATGAGTGCTATGATCTCTACGATCAATACTTTTGTAGGAACCAGTTATTATGTAGCAAAAGATATGAAGGGTTATGTTAGATCTTCTATGATTGGTGCCTTTATAAATATTATACTGAATCTCACTTTGATTCCTACGATTGGTATCAGCGGTGCAGCTTTTGCAACCTGTGTCAGTTACTTTGTTCAGCTGCTTTACCGATCATTTGATACACAAAAGTACCTGCCTATGGAAATCTGGAGTCCCTTCTGTATTAAGCTAATGTTGATTACATTAGCGATGGTTTTTGCTACTTACCTGGGTGGAGCTTTAAGCTATGTACTTCTTATGGCAGGAATGCTTTTAATTTTATGGGTGACGAGAGAGTATTATGTCGGCATTCTGAAAATGCTCCTAAAAAGAATAAGAAAATAAGGGGATGAATGAATATGGAGTATGATGATATTTTGGTAAAAGAACTGAGACAATGTCAGCTTTCCCTATTAAGGAGTCTGGATGAGGTCTGTAAGAAACTAAATATCAGTTATTTTTTGGACCATGGAACCTTGATCGGAGCAGTTAGACATCAAGGGTTTATTCCTTGGGATGATGATATCGATATTGGGATGCTAAGAAAAGATTATGAAATATTTATAAGTAGAGCTTACCAGTTTCTGCCAGACTATTATTTTCTTCAAACAAACGAAACAGAACCTGATTTTTATAATAATTTCGCAAAACTTCGTGATGAGCGTACCTGTTATATTGAATCAAAATACAGAGATAAAGATATTCATCATGGTGTCTTTATTGATATTTTTCCTTTTGACTATTATCCGGACCATAAGTTTTCCGAAAAAATCTTTAATCTTAAAAGAAAGTTTTTAAAACGAAGGATAGAAGATGGATTTCTGGATGATAACAGAAAAAAACTGTCAAAGAAAGGGCAGATTGTTTTAATGCTCTCTAAGATGATTTATCCTGATATTAAGAAAGCAGTTAAAGTTAGAGAAGGGTTATTGAAATCTGTTCCGGAAAGTCGTTTTTATTGGTGCAGTCAGGGAATCGACAAAATCCCTGTTGAATGGTTGAGTCAGACAGTTAAATTAAGTTTTGAGGGACTTATGGTAAGCTGTCCTTTAGCTTATGACAGCTATTTGACAAAGTTCTATGGAGATTATATGCAGATTCCACCAGTTAAGGATCGTGTTGGACATCATTATTACGAATGTATTGATTTGCATAGATCATATAAAGAGTATATGAAGGAAAAGAGGATGTGATTATGTCGAACATCACAAAGCTTGGCAAGAAAGTTTACTGGAAACTTCCCATGCCAGCTTCCATAAAAGAAAAACTACGAGTCAGATATACGAAACGAAAGTTTGAAAAAGAGACGGATGATAAGGATGTAAGATGTGTCAATGATCAGCAGGTGATTTCAGATTATACCAGGTCCGTTCTGAAAAGACCGACGGATGTGAAAGAGGATTATCGTGATTATGAGTACCATGAGCCGTTTAAGCCATCGGTAGATTTGATTGCTTATTATCTGACTCAGTATAGTCCGGATGAGCATAATGACATATGGTGGGGCAGGGGAACAACGGAATGGAATAATGTGTCAAAGGCTGTTCCGCAGTTTGTTGGTCACCGTCAGCCTATTCTGCCCGGTGAATTGGGTTTTTATGATCTGAGACTGAAAGAGGTTTTTGAAAGACAGATTGAGATAGCTAAGAATTATGGTATTTCAGCATTTAGTTTTTATTATTACTGGTTTGCAGGAGAACGTATTTTAGAAAAGCCACTTAATATGTTTTTGGCTGATCAGAGTCTTGATATGCCTTTTATGTTGTGCTGGGCTAATGAAAATTGGACCAGGCGTTTTTCGGGTACGGACAGTAGCATATTGATCGGTATGGAGCATACAGAAGAAAACTATAAGGACTTTATTCATGAAATTATGCCGTATCTGGGTGATAAGCGATATTATAAAGTGAAAGATCGTTTTGTTTTGCAGATTTATAAACCGAATCTGATTCCGAATCTTTCTTCTGTTATTGCATATTGGAGGGATGAAGTTTTTAAAGCATATGGTAAAAAAATCTACCTGATTGCCTGTCAGGAAGGTGGAAAGGACTGGATTAAGGAAGGCTTTGATGCTGAGAATGAATGGATGCAGGGAAGTATCAGAAGACAGTGCAAGGATATTACAGATCATGTGAAGCCGATTCGTAAGGATTTTTCCGGAAGTGTCTACGATTATGCTGATATGGTGGAACACAAAAAATATATCATCGATGCGAATAGAAAACGTAAGGTTTATCCTGCAATCATGCCCTCCTGGGATAACTCTGCAAGACGTAATCACAGGGGAACGATTTGGTATCATTCTGAACCGGCACTTTTTAAACGCTGGCTGAAAGCTTTGATCAGTGAAGTAAAGGAACGATGCGATAAGCATGAATTGGATGCTCCTATTATTTTTGTGAATGCATGGAACGAGTGGGGAGAGGGGGCCTATATGGAACCAGATAAAGATTATGGGTTTGCCAATCTTTCTGCTGTATGGGAGACACTTAATGAGTAGTTGTAAGTTTGAAAGGATGATAAGATGAGAGTATTGACATGTGCTAGTTTTTATGAGACGGGTTCCAGTGCTGTCACAGATTTTTTTACTGAATTTGATGAAGTGTGTTCCCTTGGCATATATGAATATCGTTTTTTACATGAACCAAATGGCATAGCAGATCTTGAATATAATGTTGTTGAAAATCCTCACCGTCATAATACCAGTGATGCTATCAAACGTTTTATGAAGTATATGAAGGATTTAAAGAAGATGGGATATGGTGGATATGATGTCTTCGGAGATCAGTTTCTTTTGCTGACAGAACAATTTATTGATGACATTGTAGAATTGAAAACACATACCTGGTGGAATAAGGACAGAATTGATAAAGGAATACTGTTTTATTATGTTGACCGTATATATTCTCTTTTGAAGCGTATTCAAACCCATAACCTTACAACTTCGAAAAAGTTTTCTTTGTTAAAGGGAAGAGAATGGGGATATTATACAGGAATTGATGAAGAAGCCTTTTTAAGGGCTGAAAAGAGTTTTCTTAATCAACTCCTTTGCAGTGCAAATCCGGATAAAAAAAGCTTTATGTGTGTGGATCAGATGGTACCTCCTATTAATACAAAACGCTTTGTTCGTTATTTTGATGATGTAAAGATCGTTGTAGTGGATAGAGATCCCAGAGATTGCTACTTAGTAACAAAACTTATTACTCAAGTTGGGGTTGCACCTGATAATGTCAAGGACTTTGTAGAATGGTATAGAATAATCAGGAAGTATGCGAAGAGTGAGTTTGACGATCCTGAGTGTGTTCTTCGTATTAATTTTGAGGATTTATGCTATGCATATGATGAGACTGAAGAAAAACTGATTCGTTTTGCTGGACTTTTACCTGATGGTAAGCGAAGCAGATTTACAAAATTTGATCCGCAAAAAGCAATTAACAATACGAATCTGAAAGAGAAATTCAAAGGTTATGAAGAGGATATCAGATATATAGAGGAAAATCTGAAAGAGTATTTATATCCTTTTAAATAATCTTAACTTAAAGATAAGAAGGAGGTAGTTTGTATGTCAGACAATAACAAATCTACAAAAGATGCATTTGAACAGATTTTTGGTGGTGTAAAGATTCTTGCCAGCCAGGCAATCGATACCACACAGAAAGCAGTAAAGACTGTAAAGGATACGATTGATAACGATCCAACAATTTCAGGAGCTGTGAATCAGGTACAGGAAGCTGCAAAAAAAGCTTCCCAGACAGTAAAGGATACAATTGGAAAGCTGGAAGGTCCGGAAGTTAAGACCTACATTCAGTACGCTGGAAAAGAAGTAAGCCAGAAGGACATTATCGAGACAGTTGCCGCACAGTACATCGAAGAAGGTCACGAAGCAGGCAGCATCGATACCATCGAACTTTACATCAAACCGGAAGATAACGTTGTATATTACGTGATCAACGGAACAGACACCGGAAAGATTTATATCTAAACAAGCAAGGGGCGTGAGTCGAAAAACTCACGCCCCTTTTCTCAGGAATCTATTTCTCCATCAGCAGATGCTGAATATACATTGCGATATTCTCACCATTAGCCATCCACTTATCATTACATGGGAAATACAGCTGTTTTCCCTGATATTCTGTACGAAATACCGGAGTGAATACTTCATCATTCTGTGGAAGATAGAATCCATTCTTTCTCTGGTAGCAGTTGTGAGCTTTAGCAGGTTCGCGGTAAGCCTTATCTACATACTGGGCAACGCTTTTATGGATTGCGGTATCCTCTTCCGGAAGATAATAATAATTCTTATAATCACGATAGAAATACTTCAGTGGCTCACGCTTCCCTTCTATGGAAAAGAGAATATATTCTGCTTCCCCATACATAATATAAAGACCGGCATCATAGCGGATCTGCTTCGGAAGCTGGAATGGAAGACGGCACAGCACATTCAGGCGATCCTCTTCAATCTCATAATTGGTGATCATGAAGTTATTCGAAGTAATCGAAGTATAGGAAAGCAGAGGAATGATGCTTGCAAGTCCGATCAGGTCTTCCAGATTATGAAGAAACACGGCTTCTCTTGCCTGGGCATCCTGCGTCTGTGTAAACTTTTCAAAGACAGGGATCAGCTGACCACCATCATAGATATCCTTTCTTTCTATTCCAAGATAAGCCTCAAGACTTTTCTGCTTCAGAGAAGACAGACCCAGCATAGACTTAAGTGGGCGGATCATACGGTATAGGTCACGGCTGTTCAGGAAAGAAAGTGAGGACTGAATATGGTAATGCCTGCACTTCTCGTTAATGAACGGGATATCAAAGCTCTCCCCGTTAAAATGCACCAGCATCGTGCGGTTTTTCGCGTATCCTAAAAATGACTTGATTACGTCACTTTCATCCTCAAGATTCTCCGCAAGCCACTGCCTGCACATCCAGGTATTATCATACCAGAAGATAGCACCGATCAGGTAAATGTACCCTGTTCTGGCGCTTAATCCGGTCGTTTCAATATCAAAGAACAGGAGACGGCTTTTGTTATAATCCTGAAACTGTGTCCCTGTTAAATCCAATTTTAAAGTATGCGATCTTGTAATCATAAATCGTTCCTTATCATCAATTTTATTGTACTACATTTTATCCCACTTTTAAGAAAAATACTAGACTATTTACCTTTTTTATGCGAAAATGGATTTAAGGTATGTCAGGCATTTCCCTGATATGCGTAAATAGACTTAACTATTGAAAGGAGTTTAAAAATGATTTATTCACGCGAAGTAGAAGAAATGTGCCCAGTAGCACAGGGTGTTCATCATGGCGCAGCTCCGATCCCAGAAGAAGCAAAATGGGTTCAGGCAAAAGAAGTAAAAGACATTTCTGGTTTCACACACGGTATTGGTTGGTGTGCTCCACAGCAGGGTGCATGTAAGATGTCCCTCAACGTAAAAGAAGGTATCATCCAGGAAGCACTGGTTGAAACAATCGGATGTTCAGGTATGACACATTCAGCAGCTATGGCAGCTGAAATCCTTCCAGGTCTTACAGTTATGGAAGCTCTGAATACTGACCTTGTATGTGACGCTATCAACACAGCTATGAGAGAACTCTTCCTTCAGATCGTATATGGTCGTTCTCAGTCTGCATTCTCAGAAGATGGTCTTCCAGTTGGTGCAGGTCTTGAAGACCTTGGTAAAGGACTTAGATCTCAGGTTGGTACAATGTATGGTACACTTAAGAAAGGTCCTCGTTACCTTGAAATGGCAGAAGGTTATGTAACAGGTATCGCTCTTGACGCTGACGACATGATCATCGGTTACCAGTTCGTAAGCCTTGGCAAGATGACAGACTTCATCAAAAAAGGTGATGACCCTAATACTGCTTGGGAAAAAGCAAAAGGCCAGTATGGTCGTGTTGCTGATGCTGTTAAGATCATCGACCCAAGAAAAGAATAATTAGAGGAGGACTTGTAAAATGGCATTATTTGAATCATATGAAAGACGTATTGACCAGATCAATGCGGCTCTGAATAGTTATGGTATTGCTTCTATCGAAGAAGCTGAAAAAATTACAAAAGATGCTGGTCTTGATGTATATGCTCAGATCAAAGCTATCCAGCCAATCTGTTTTGAAAATGCTTGCTGGGCTTACACAGTAGGTGCAGCTATCGCAATCAAGAAAGGTTGCCGTAAGGCAGCTGATGCAGCAGCAGCAATCGGTGAAGGTCTTCAGGCTTTCTGTATCCCAGGTTCTGTAGCTGATACACGTAAAGTAGGCCTTGGCCATGGTAACCTTGGTAAGATGCTTCTTGAAGAAGATACAGAATGTTTCGCATTCCTTGCTGGTCACGAATCATTCGCAGCAGCTGAAGGTGCTATCGGTATCGCTGAAAAGGCTAACAAAGTTCGTCAGAAACCACTCCGTGTTATCCTTAACGGTCTTGGAAAAGATGCAGCTCAGATCATCGCTCGTATCAACGGTTTCACATATGTAGAGACAGAATACGATCCATATACAAACGAAGTTAAAGAAGTATTCAGAAAAGCTTACTCTGAAGGTCTTCGTGCAAAAGTTAACTGCTACGGCGCTAACAGCGTTCCAGAAGGTGTTGCTATCATGTGGAAAGAAAACGTAGACGTATCTATCACAGGTAACTCTACAAACCCAACACGTTTCCAGCATCCAACAGCAGGTACATACAAGAAAGAACGTACAGAAGCTGGCAAGAAGTACTTCTCAGTAGCTTCAGGTGGTGGTACAGGTCGTACACTTCACCCAGATAACATGGCAGCAGGTCCTGCTTCTTATGGTATGACAGATACTCTTGGACGTATGCACTCTGATGCACAGTTCGCAGGTTCTTCTTCAGTTCCAGCACACGTAGAGATGATGGGTCTCATCGGTGCAGGTAACAACCCAATGGTTGGTATGACTGTAGCAGTTGCAGTTTCTATCGAGCTCGCAGCTAAAGAAGGCAAGTTCTAATTATTCATTAGATAATTATTGAATTTTGCAGCCCCGGAAGATCTCATCTTCCGGGGTTTTTTATCCACTATGAAACACGTAATAATCGTGAATCTCGAAGAGGAAACACTATGAAACAGCAGAACAGAACATTGACGGAAGGACCGATCATACGAACTCTTCTTGCGCTGGCGATTCCAATTATGGCATCCTCATTTCTGGCGACAGCCTACAATATCATGGATATGGCATGGGTTGGAACCCTTGGGGCGAAAGCAGTAGCAGGTGTTGGAGTCGGAGGTATGTACATGTGGCTTTCCGGCGGTCTTTCCACACTGTCACGAATGGGTGGGCAGGTACTGGTAGCACAGGCTATCGGTGGAGGAAAGGAAAAGGAAGCGCAGAGATGTGCAAGGGCAGCGATACAGATGAGTGTCCTCATTGGATTACTGTTTGGACTTACCTGTATCGTATTTACGAAATATCTGGTTGGTTTCTTTCATCTGACAGATGAAGAATCAGTGCATGTAGCGATCACCTATACCAGAATCACCTGCGGCTGTGTGGTATTTAATTTCCTGAATACAACACTGACAGGACTCTTTACTGCGACAGGAGACTCTAAAACACCACTGGTAGCGAACTTCTTCGGATTGATCCTTAACATGATTCTTGACCCGGTACTGATCAAGGGCTTAGGGATCTTCCCACAGATGGCGGCAAATGGAGCAGCTGTTGCAACTGTAGTCTCGCAGATGACAGTAAGCACGATCCTTATCGTCAGGATGACAGGTGCAAAGATACACAGCATATTTAAAGGGCAGAATTATTTTGACATCTGTCAGTTACAGGTCTACAAAAGGATCGCACAGATCGGTATTCCGGCAGCACTGCAGTCTATGGTTTACTGCTTCATTTCTATGATCCTGACACGACTGATCGCAGGCTTTGGTGCAGAAGCGGTAGCTGTTCAGAGGGTAGGCGGACAGATTGAAGCTATATCCTGGAACACGGCAGAAGGTGTAGGATCCGCATTAAATGCATTCTGCGGACAGAATTATGGAGCGAAAAAGTTTGACCGAATCCGAAAGGGTTACACCTTCTCCTGGATTGCAACCTTCCTCTGGGGCGGCATGATCCTCATCGGCTTCGTATTTTTCCCAAGACAGATATCCAACATATTCTTTTATGAGGAAGCGGCGATTATATTGTCGATTTCTTACCTTATCATAGTAGGATTCTCAGAACCATTTATGGCGGTTGAACTGATTACAGTCGGTGCGATCTCAGGTCTTGGACTAACCAGACTTTGCAGCATATTATCGATTATCATCACAGCCCTTCGAATCCCGATTGCACTGGTACTTGAACGGACTGCACTGGGACTCGATGGAATCTGGTGGGCACTTACAACCACATCCATCTTAAAAGGAATCACATTCACAATAACATTTTTACTCATTCTCAGGAGGGAAGAAAGATGAGCGCATATTTATTCGTACATTTCAAAGAAAAGACAACACCGGACGGCGAGCAGGTATACTTTGGATTAAGTAAAGACGGTTTTCACTGGGAAAGTGTGAATGACGGAACACCGGTAGCCTGGGCATATCACGGAGACTGCGGAGCAAGAGACTTTACCATCGTACGCGCCAGGAACCTGAACAAGTTCCTGATCATCGCAACCGACTTAAGCCTCGCCTATGGTCTCAGAGGAAAATATGACCACTCCTGGGATAATATCCGAAATCATGGAAGTAAATGCTTTTCCGTGTGGGAATCCAGGGATCTGGTAGAATGGACCGAGCAGCGACTGATGGGCGTAGGATACGAAGGCTTTGGCTGCATGTGGGCACCGGATGTGATCTACGATAGAAAGACAGAAGAATACCTTCTGCACTGGAGCAGCGAAGACCTTGAAAAAGGAAGCGGAAGAATGGAGATCTTCTACAGCAGAACAAAAGACTTTGTGCATTTTACAAAGCCGGAAGTACTCTATGGAGATCCGAAAGGCTCAGTCATAGATTCTGCCATGTACGAAGAAGATGGAAGATATTACCTCTTCGTAAAAGAAGAAAGAAAACCGCTTCGAATCCGCCTTATGGTATCTGACCATATTGATGGAGGCTTTACTCCGATCGAGACCTTTGACGAGTATATGAAGCAGTACGAAGGACAGTGCTATGAAGGAGCAACTGCCATCACAACAGAAGATGGACAGAAGTGCCTCTTCCTTGATTATTATGGTGCAAGAGGAAAGGAACAGGGCTATGTGCCATTCTTATCCGACAGCTTCGCCAGCGGAAAGTTCGTAAGATCCGATGCATCCTTTGCCTTCCCATATGGATATAAACACGGAACGATCCTTGAGATCACAGACGAAGAGTACGAAAGAATTAAAAAGGCAGATTTCTCCGATAAAGGCTGGTAAGTTTAAATGTTGTTATTACAGGCAAAAAGTTGCCTATTTAATCACAAATATTGACAAGAAAATACTCACTTATTACAATAAATCATGACTATATTCGTGCGGAAGAAATAGCAGTCACCCTGACTTTATAATAGTAGGAAAAAAGTGATAAAGGAGCAAAACGATGCGCGGTATTTATACGAACGTGAATGATTTAAGAAAGCGAGTATTCGCTGAAGTAGCAAAGCTGTCTTATGAATACGAAGATGGCGACCTTTCAAGAATGCACCAGATTCCATATAATGTTATCCCAGGTATTGTATCCACATACCGTGAGAGCGCATTTCTGGAAAGAGCGATCGTAACAGAAAGAACAAGACTTGCAATGGGTCTGAATCTTCGTACATTTGACGAATATAATGACATCACAGACAGAGCAGATGAATGTATTCAGCCAGAGAAGTACTATGAACCACCTCTGATCAACGTTATTAAGTTTGCATGTCACAAGTGTCCGGATAATGTAATGTATGTAACAGATGCATGTCAGGGCTGCCTTGCACACCCATGTAAGGAAGTATGTCCGAAGGATGCAATCGAGATCAAGAATGGAAGATCTCACATTGATCCTGCAAAGTGTATCAAGTGCGGAAAGTGTAAAGATGCCTGTGGTTATGGAGCGATCCTTAAGATGGAACGTCCATCTGCAAAGGCATGTGGTATGAAGGCAATCAAGAGCGATAGCATGGGATGTGCAGATATCGATCAGGAGAAGTGCGTATCCTGTGGACAGTGTCTTGCAAACTGCCCATTTGGTGCTATCTCAGATAAGGCACAGATCTTCCAGACAATTCAGGCGATCCGAAGCGATGTACCTGTTTATGCAGCAATCGCACCAGCGGTAACCGGACAGTTCGGACCAAAGATGACACCGGATAAGATCCGTTCTGCATTTAAAGCACTCGGATTTGAAGATGTAGTAGAAGTAGCGATCGGTGCAGACCTTTGTACCATTCAGGAAGCGAACGACTTCGTAAGAGAGGTTCCGAACGAGATTCCGTTTATGGCAACATCCTGTTGTCCTGCATGGTCTATGATGGCAAAGAAGCTCTATCCGGAACAGGCAAAGTGTATCTCCATGGCACTGACACCTATGGTACTGACAGGACGTCTTATCAAGCGTTACCATCCAGGCTGCAAGGTAGCATTCATCGGACCATGTGCAGCTAAGAAGCTTGAAGCAAGCAGAAGAACGATCCGAAGCGATGTTGATTTCGTACTTACATTCGAAGAAGTAATGGGTATGTTTGAAGCAAAACAGATCGACTTTGATCAGCTCGAATCTGTAGATACCATGCATGGCGCAAGTGCAGACGGACGTGGATTCGCATTCGGCGGCGGCGTAGCAACTGCAGTAGCAAACTACCTCAAGGAAGAACATCCTGAGATCGAAGTTAAGATGGAAAGAGCAGAAGGCCTTGACAACTGTCGTAAGCTTCTCCAGCTTGCAAAAGCAGGCAAGTACAATGGTTACCTTCTTGAAGGTATGGCTTGTCCTGGCGGATGCGTAGCTGGTGCAGGAACTGTACAGCCGATTGCCAAGACTGTAAAAGCCATCCAGGTACATCAGAAGGTATCAACAGCAAAGCATGCAAAGGAAAGCAACTATGCAGAGATGTTAAAAGTACTCGAAGAAAGAGACACTATGGCACCGGAAGATTAAGACATATACGGCAACCCTTAAACGGGTTGTCGTTTTTTCTTGACCATCTGTTTTGGCTTTGTTACACTAATATAGCGAATAAAATCAGGAGGACAAAGTATGTTCCTATTTTTTAAAGTATTATTGACAGAATTTATCGCAGAAATGGGTGACAAGACGCAGTTGATGCTTGTTGCCATGACATCAAAGTATAAGCTAAAAGACATTATTTTTGGTACAGCGGCAGCGATACTGGTATTAAATGGTATCGCAGTGCTGGCGGGAGGACTTGTCAGTGAATTTGTTCCAACCTGGCTGATTCGTCTGATAGCAGCTGCAGCTTTCCTGTACTTTGCAGCCAGTACGCTTGCAGGGGATGATGACGATGAAGAGGAAGGAAAAGAAAGCAAGATCAAGTTTGCTCCGCTGGCGATCTTCTGCACCTTCTTCGTGGCAGAGCTTGGAGATAAGACCCAGTTAACAGCCATCACATTTGGTGCGAACGAAGGAATGAGCGCAGCACTGATCGTATGGATCGCATGTTCCATCGGTCTTTTTGCAGCGGATATTCTTGGTATGCTGGTAGGATATATGTTAAAGAGCAAGACACCGGATGGACTTTTGAATACACTGGCATTTTTCATCTTCTCCATCTTTGGTATTCTGACAACTAGACAGGGGTTAGTACTTCTTTTGGGAGAGGGCACTATGTCGCTTGTCATCACACTGGTGGTAGCGATCTGCTTTGCAGGCGTCTGCTTTCTGTTATACAAAAAGAAAAAGGCATAAACTTATAAAGAACAGGGAATGATTAGCAGGTTCCCTGTTTTTTTACCTTAGAAAAGAGGTTATCTATGGACATCAAGGATCTGATTATATATGAAAAAGAGGTGCCTGCCAGAAAGGCACAGGTAGTGGCATACCCGGAGAAGCTGGACGAAAAGATTAAGAACTATCTGAAGGAGCAGGGCATAGATAAACTCTATACCCACCAGGCAGAGATGTTTAGTCATGCGGAAAAAGGGGAAAATGTGGTGATCACCACCTCAACAGCTTCCGGCAAGACCTTAAGCTTTCTCCTGCCGGTATTGCAGACCATCGTAAAGGAACCGCAGACAAGAGCCATATTCCTTTATCCGACCAAGGCACTGGCATCTGACCAGTACCGTGCCATCGCACCTGTGGTGGAAAGCTTTGGAGGACAGGTGGTAGCAGGTGTATATGATGGAGATACATCGGTGGAAGAACGTAGCAGGATAAGGAAATCTGCGAACATCATCCTGACTAATCCGGAGATGTTAAATGGAGCCTTTTTGCCGAATCACAGTAAGTATGGGATGGATTTTATATTTTCCCAGTTAAAGTATGTCGTGATCGATGAACTTCATACTTATCGCGGAGCCTTCGGAAGCCATCTTGCCAATGTATTTCGAAGATTAGACAGGGTATGCCAGTATTATCATACAAAACCACAGTTTCTGTGCAGTTCCGCAACGATTGCCAATCCGCTTCAGCTGGCAGAAAAGATCTGTAGTCAGAAGTTTACGCTGGTAGATCAGGATGGTTCTGGAAGTTCCGGGAAAAAGTATATGCTCATTCAGCCGCCGAAGATTACGGGAAAGGATCAGGGCTATTACGGACAACAGTCCCCGGCCACACTTGCGGCAGAATTGCTTCCGGAACTTATGGAAGAAGAAAAAAGCTTTCTTGCATTTGCAAAGTCCAGAAGAAATGTGGAGATTGTGCTTAGGGAGACGAAAGATCGGCTGGATGCAGCAGGTTTCTTAGGGAAAAAACATGCCCGGCAGATTTCCGGATACCGAGGCGGCTATACACCATTGGAACGAAAAGCCATCGAGCAGAAGATGATATCAGGAGAACTGATGGGACTTGTATCAACCAATGCTCTTGAGCTTGGAATCGATATCGGTTCGATTCAGACCACAGTTCTTGTAGGTTATCCGGGAACAAGAGCCTCTTTCTGGCAGCAGACAGGTCGTGCCGGACGAGGAAAGGAAAAGGCGGTTAACTACCTGATCCTTGATCAGCAGCCGATGGATCAGTTCATTGCCCTTCAGCCGGAATGGCTCTTTGAAGGAAGCAGTGAGAATGCCATCATCGATCCTGATAATCTTCTCATCCAGCTGGCACACATCCGTGCAGCAGCGGCAGAACTTCCGCTAACCCTTGATGATGCATCCAGATTCCCGGATCTTGGAGAGGCACTCCCGGTACTTATGAATATGGAAGAAGTACGAAGCCAGAATGGAAGATTTGCATGGGCAGGCGGAGAATATCCGGCAGGCGATTTTTCGATGCGTAACATTGACCAGAACCAGTATCAGCTGGTGAATGAAAAGACCGGAAGAACGATTACAGAGATGGATGAAAGCCAGGCTTTTCGTGAGATTCATGAGGGTGCAGTCTACATGCATGACTCTGAAATGTATCAGGTCATTCGCATGGATCAGGAGAGCAAGACCAGCTTTGCAGTTCCATTTACCGGGAATTACTATACTGTACCCGGCGGCGAGATTAACGTTCACATCCTGCATAAGCAAAAAGAACAGACCTGGCAGCGAACACGTCTTGGTTTTGGCGATGTGAATGTCAAAGACTATGTCTATATGTATAAGAAGCTTCAGTTTCACAATCACCAGAATATTGGATATGATGAACTTCAGCGCCCGCTTACAAAAGAATACGATACCGAAGGCGTCTGGATCACCATTCCGGAGAACATATTAAGAGTCTATCGTGCCCTTATTCAGCCAAATGCACAGGGCAACTTTGAGCGTAATAATCATTTTGAAGGTCTCTGCTTTGCACTGAAGAATGCGGCCAGGATGATAACGATGACGGAGCAGGAGGATATCAATGTAACTACTTCGTTAAATGCAACGGAGCTTTCAGAGGAATCGCAGGAGATGGCATCTGTATATTTTTACGATGCTTATGTAGGTGGACTTGGATTCGCAGAAAAGATCTACGATCTGATTCCGGATGTGGTGGATCAGGCCAGAAAGTTAGTCAAGGGCTGTCCATGTAAGGATGGATGTGCAGTCTGTGTCGGAGACTTCCGACTGAATAAGAATACGGTGCTCTGGGGGCTTGATAATCTTCTGGAAGAATCTGATCCGCCACAGGGTAAAAAAGAGGTCAAGTGGGCTCCGTCCACCTGGAGAAAGAAGCGATATACCTGGGAGAATCTTCCATCGGAGTGGAATAGCTTTACGGAAGAGATTCGCAAAAACGGAGAACAGTATGCAAGCTTTATCCAGATGGTGGAAGAAGCATCTATAAGTGGCAGTCGTCTGATTCTGAAAGTGAAGAGCCGGTTCTATGCCGAGTGGGCTATGGAAGCTTCAAACAGACAGGGCATCCGAAATATTGTGAATTATTATGTGGAGACTCCACCGGGATTTCAGATTCAGATCAGTGCCGGAGATGAGGATACGAAAGCACGAAAAGAAAAGCAGGATAAACTGACAAGAAGATATGCAGACATTAAATGAATACCAGAAAAAAGCTGTCCTTGATGAGCATGAAGCCTGCATTGTCAATGCCAATGTAGGAAGTGGAAAAACTACGGTCCTGATAGAAAAGATCCGTTATCTGCAGCAGGTGAAGAGTGTAGATCTGAAGGACTGTGTGGTCCTGACCTTTACAAACAAGGCGGCTAATGAGATAAAAGAACGATTAAAGACAAATATCCAGGATATGTACTTTGGAACCTTTCACAGCATCGCCATGAAGCTTTTACAGACAGTTCTTCCGGTGGAAGAAGTCGGACGCAGCAAAGAGTTTCAGATCATGCTGCCAGAGGAGGAACTGGAACTTGCCAGGCAGCTGATCCTTCGCTATGAACTGAATATCAAGTATAAAAACCGTCTGAAAAAGAGAATAGAGACCTTCGAGGAAAAGGGTGAGAACGCCTACGAAGATGATCTGAAGGCATTGATCGGATATCTGAAGATGGAAAAAGAGAATCAGAACAAGATGACATATCGGGATCTGATTCTGTATGCCACAGAACTGCTAAAAAAGCATCCGGATCTTTTTCGTCCGAAGTATCTGATCATCGATGAAGTACAGGACTGTGACCTGGAGCAGATGGAACTGATCGATGCCCTGAAAAAGGAAGAGACAAGAATCTTCGCAGTAGGAGATCCTAATCAGGTGATCTATGGCTGGAGAGGAAGTGCATTCCGAATATTCTCCATGATAAAGAATCGGTATGGTGCCGTAGAGTACTCACTTCCGATCAATTACCGATCTTCTCAGGTCATCTTAAAAGCTGCAAGCAGATTCAAGCAAAACGGCGAGATGCTGATCGGAACAGAAGAAGGCGGAGAAAAGATTAAGATATGCCGCCACTACGATCCATTTGTAGAAGCGGACTATCTGGCAGGCAAGATAAAAGAACTTCAAGTCCAGGGCATACCATACCGTGAGATTGCTATCTTTTATCGTCTCCAAAGCCAGTCTGAGCTCCTGGAAAAAGTACTGGATAGAGAACAGATCCCTTACGAGGTATCAAGAAAACAAGCTTTCTTTGAACTGCCGATCATGAACTGGCTCTATCATCTGATGCGCTATCTTGTGAATGAGAATGATCAGACATCACTTATCCGCCTTTTGACAGACAAGCAGTTCGGCGACCACCTGACAGAGAAAAAAGTCTTAAAGCTCCTATCCCAGGAAAAGATAGAAGAACTTCCACTGGTAAAGCAGATTGCGTCTTTTTATAAAGAGACAGGATCCCCACAGACGATAACCGATGACTGGATTGAAAAGCTGATAAAAGCAGTACATCTGGATGAACGAATCGGCGTAACAAGCTCAGAATATCAGAAAGAAAAAAGCTATGCCGACCGGTTCTTTATGGAACTAAAAGAAAGTGGAAAATCATTGCAGAACTTTGTGAATGAAGCTGCATTATATGGAATTGCATTTGCAGAAGAGGAGGCAGAAGCAAAAGAAGCTATCCAGCTTATGACCTTGCACGCTTCCAAAGGTCTTGAATTCACTTATGTCTTTATCATAGGAGCTAATCCCGGCCTCATTCCGCTGCGCGGCGGAAAAGAAGCAGATGAAGAGGAAGAACAAAGACTTCTTTTTGTAGGAATGACAAGAGCAAAAAGATATCTCGAATTCTCCTACTACACAAGCTCTCCAGGACCTATGATTCAGGCAGGCCCTTCCCCATACCTGCGCATGATTAAAACTGAACTCCTGGAAACGCCACTTGAAGAGAAAAAAGATCAGAAACAGGCAGCAGAACATCTCCAAAAGCTGAAACGCGAGATACTACGCGCAAGGGAAGATACCAAGACAGCGCAGCAGGAAGTTGCTTTGCCACAGGAAACTAATCTGTTACAGGAAACAATATTGGCACAAGAAGAAGTGATACAGGAGAAGACAATAAGAACACGTATAGAACATCCACGTTACGGTCTTGGCTGGATCATCTCAGAGGATGAAGACAAGATCGTATTCGACTTCGACGACTTCGGGGAAAAAGAAATGCTTCGAATGTTCTGCAACTTTACAATAATTGAAGAATAAGATAAAATATTATAATACCCTGAGCTTGTGCCAGTCGGAACCGTCCCCAGTGGCACAGGCTCAGAGCCTAAACCAAGAAAACAAGTAGGAGAGACATTATTATGATACAGGACATTTTTCCGCATAAGATAGATAATCAGTTTAGAGACGTAGAAGTAACCTCCGGTGACTATGTCATTGGATTTGAAGGCAATGAAGCCTGGGTATGTGCAGGTTCTGAGGACAGAATCGAGATCTTGACCTATGACCAGATCAAGGATCAGGTTGAAAAGGAAGATCTTCATTATGGATTCTCCATCGATGATAAGCGTTACTTTCTGGATTTTGGATTTGGCAAGAAGCGTGTATGGGAAGGTGCAGAAAAGATTGCTGTCCGTGCAGTAAGAAGAGGTGCAGAACTTGAGGAGAGAACCAACTGCTTCGCAATTCAGACAGCATGGCATCTGTATGTGTGGTACAGCAACAGCCAGTACTGTGGACGCTGCGGTACCAAGACAGAATATGGTCACAAAGAACGTAACATGATCTGTCCAAAGTGCAGGAATCAGCTCTTTCCACGTATCCAGCCTGCAGTTATCATCGGTGTAACCAATAAAGATAAGCTTCTGATGAGTAAGTATGCAGGAAATGGCTTCAAGAATTATGCTCTTATCGCTGGTTTTATGGAGATTGGTGAGACCGCAGAAGAATGTGTTGCCCGTGAAGTTATGGAAGAGGTTGGCGTAAAGGTAAAGAACATCCGCTATTATAAGACACAGCCATGGGGACTTGCGAGCGACATCCTGCTTGGATATTACTGCGACCTCGATGGAGAAGAAGATATTACACTCGATAAGAATGAACTCTCCACAGCCGGATGGTTTGACAGAGATGAGATTCCTGAGAACGACAATATCAGCTTAACTTATGAGATGATGGGAAGATTCAAACATCACCCAGAACTCTTTGAATAAACCAAAGTATCATCATTTGGAGAAGATATGGAAAAAAACTATAAGATGGTCATCAGTTATGATGGCAGCAGATACTATGGATGGGAACACCAGCCGGACAGAGAGACCGTACAGGGAAAGATAGAAAAAGTCATCTACCGTATGCTCGATGAAAAAGTTCCGATTGACCAGTTAAAGCTTCTTGGAGCCGGAAGAACGGATGCAGGTGTCCATGCAAGAGGAATGGTAGCAAGCATATTTATGGATACCAGGATGACAACTGATGAGATTCTGGACTACATGAACCACTACCTGCCGGATGATATCGCGATTCTGGAAGTAAAGGAAGCATCACCAAGATTTCATGCAAGATATAATGCAGTGGGAAAGACATACCGATATACCTGCTATGCAGGACGCATCAAGACTATCTTTGACCGCAAGTATGTAACCCCGCTTGATGAGATGCCGGATGTGAAGAAAATGCAGGAAGCAGCCGTGCATCTTCAGGGGGAACAGGACTTTGCATCCTTCTGCACCAATCCAAGGATGAAAAAGTCAACGGTACGAATCGTAGATAAGATCGAGATTCGCGCATCCAAAGGATATATATATTTTACTTTCCATGGAACAGGATTTCTCCAGAACATGGTACGAGTTCTTGTAGGTACCCTTTTGGAGGTTGGCTATGGAAGGATCCTTCCGGATGAAGTAGCCAGAATCCGTGACGCAAAAGACAGAAAACTGGCAGGACCTACGGCACCGGCACAGGGACTCTGCCTGATGGAAGTAGACTACAGATAAAAGGAAACTGATAAAAATATATGAGAACAGAAGAAGAAGCTTATTTACAGCTTGTAATAGATACTGCCAATCGACGCCTGGAAGCACTACGTGAGAAACTGGACGACAGTGCAAAAGACCTGGAAAGTATGAATGATTACTTCTGGGAAAACTATGCAGAATTTGACGAATACGGCTATGAGATGTATGACAACCGTATGGCGCTAAAAACAAGACTGACCCAGCACGAAGAGTACACAAAGGAAAAGGCAAGATACGAGAAGATGATGAACTCTCCTTATTTTGGGAGAGTTGATTTCTGCTACGAAGGGGAAGACGAACCGGAAGTCTATTATATCGGAATCGGAAACCTGGCAAAGGAAAAGGCAGCACTTCCAATCGTATATGACTGGCGAGCACCGGTATCCAGCCTTTTTTATGACTATGATCAGGGACCGGCATCCTTTGAAGCACCAATGGGAACGATCCGCGGAGACATCTCCAGAAAAAGAATGTATAAGATCCAGAAAGGAAAACTGATCTTTTGTCTGGAGACAGAGATGAATATCGACGATGAGATTCTGCAGCAGGCCCTGGCAGAACAGGCAGATGCAAGATTAAAAAGCATCGTGAATACCATCCAGAAGGAACAGAATAAGATCATCCGTGACATGTCTCATAGAATCTGCGTCGTACAGGGATGTGCAGGAAGTGGTAAGACCAGCGTGGCACTTCACCGCATCGCCTACATGTTATACCACAATCGAAAGACCTTGCAGGCAGCACAGATTCTGGTACTTTCCCCAAACAGCATCTTTGGAGATTACATCTCAAGAATTCTTCCGGAGCTTGGCGAAGAGAACATCTGCGAGATGACGCTGGATGATTACGCCTATCGCGAGCTGCGCGCTTATGGAGAAGCGGAAGACCGGTATGATGAGATGGAACGTGTTCTTCATGGTGCAGACGGAAAAGCCGCAAAGTACAAGCTTTCCAAAGAGTGGACCAGTGAGCTGGATGGCTTTATCCTCCAGATGGAGTGGGATATCGTCGATCTGGAAGATTTCAGATACAAAAGAGTAACCATGTCAGAGGATGAGCTTTCCAGACTTTTCTATGAAAAGTTCTGCGATGTTCCGATCCTTGATCGAATGGATCATATCGCAGAGGTAGTGATTGACCAGCAGGAAACTCTGCAGAATAAAGACATGGATGAAGAAGAGCAGCTCCTTGTGAAGGAACGGATGAATCAGATGTACCGCACTAAGGATATTCTCGCCCTTTATAATGAGTTCCTTGCAGAAAGCGGAAGAGAAGACCAGCTCCTTGATGGAGTAAATATCCCTTATGAGGATGTGTATTCCCTGCTTTATCTGAAATATTCCTTAAACGGAATGCCAAAGCGCAGAAAAGTAAAGCATCTGGTTATTGATGAGATGCAGGATTATTCCTATCTTCAGTACCGGATCCTGGCGAAGATGTTCGACTGTCCGATGACCATTCTTGGGGATAAGGAACAGACGATGGATGAAAAGCAGAACGATGTCTGCAGATTCCTTTCCCAGATTTATGGAAAGGACGTTCACTATGTGCAGATGAACAAGTCCTACCGTTCAACCAGTGAGATCATGGAGTATGCAGCAGGAATCCTCCCTGGTAAAGAGGCGACAGACTGCGTCGGACGACATGGAAATGCTCCGGCAGTTCATACTTCACCGGATTATGAGAGCATGACAAATGAAATGCTAAGCAGTATAAAAGCAGAAGAAGATTATACAACGCTTGCCGTTCTGTGTCTGAATCAGGAAGAAGCCGGACGGATCAGCAAACGGATGAAGACGGAGGGAATCGAACATGCTTTGCTCAACAAGAGCAGTATGCGTTTTACTCCTGGAATCACCGTAATGCCATTCTATCTTGCTAAGGGACTGGAATTTGATAAGGTCTATGTGCCTCAGGCAGAAAAGTACACTACAGGTCTTCTTAGACAAGCGATGTACATCAATGCGACCAGAGCGCTTCACGATTTAAAGATCTATCAGACAGATATAAAGGAGACAGTATGAAAGCACTCTTTGGAAATGTGCAGACCAAAGAAACAGTAAAGTTACAAAAGAAACAGGGAATCCGTTATGCAGAGGTGGTTCTTGGAGAATCACTTCTGATCCATACTTACTTTTTTCAGACAAAATATATCGCTTATGCCGATATCAAGCAGGCTTATATGCGTGTAGCAGGCGGTGAATTCGGCGAATTCCCGATGGATGAATACAGCCTTGTCCTCATAGACAAGGGCGATCAGGAGCATGTGCTTCATGTAGAACGAGGAGAATATATCAAGGCAGTTCTTGATGAAATGAAGGAGAATCACCCGGATATCCTGATCGGAAAATATTAAAGGATTTACAATGTCAAAGATTTCAAGAATCAAAAAGCTCGTACTGATACTCATTTTATCAGGTACGGGAGTTTTTGCTGTCAGAGAAGCGGGAGTCAGTGTGCTTCCAGTCCTTTTGTCAGCGTTAATATTCACACTGCTTCCAATTGACAGTATGAAAGATGAAAAGATCAACATCTGGTGTTCCCGCATCTTGATGGGAATCTCCGTTCCGCTTGCATTTTTTATAGTACAGAGATTTTATGGATATGGACTTTGGAAGTTTGCAGATATGCTTTTTGGACTTCGCGGAGTCCTGAATCTATTCTTATATCTGCTGATGTGCTGGGTATTTTATCTGATTTGCAACCGTACGAAATACACAGCAATCTTCGTTGTGCTTACAGGAATGATCTTTGGACTTGCCAACTATTTTGTGCTGCTGTTTCGTGGAGTACCGCTTATGGTAGCGGATCTGTTTTCTGTAGGAACAGCAAAAGAGGTTGCATCTCACTATGTTTATACCCTGGATGGGGATTCTGTCCATGCAATTGTGATCGCCATTGCATTTATCTGCATGATGTTCAGCCTCAAAGATTATAAAGGCATAGCCGTTAAAAAACGAATCGGCCTTCTGATCGCATTTCTGGTGCCAGGCACTTTTTTTTATACGATGCTTTTACACGGAAGTTTGTTAAGGAATCATAAGATACGTCTGGTGACGTATTCTCCGCAGACAGATTATGCGAGCAATGGCTCCCTCCTTTCTTTTCTGATCAGCTATACTTATTATAGAGTAGAAAAGCCGGAAGGCTATTCACCGGAAAAGGTGGCAGAGATTGCAGCAGGATATGAAGGCGACACAGCAAGTAAAGATGCACAGTCAAAACCGAATGTCATCGTTATCATGAATGAGACATTTTCCGATCTGGCAATCAACGGTAAGCTGGAAACCTCAGAAGATTACATGCCATTTATCAGAAATCTGAGGGAAGATACGGTACGGGGAAACCTTTATGTATCTGTATTTGGTGGAAATACAGCGAATACGGAGCTTGAGTTTTTAACAGGCTGTTCGATGGCATTTCTCCCGTTTCGAAGCGTTCCGTACATGTCTTATCTGAAAGAAGATATGCCGACAATGACTACGACGATGAAAGAACAGGGGTATGCGGGAAATGTAGGCTTTCATCCTGGGACCAGTACGGCATGGAGCAGGGATAAAGTATATAAGTATTTCGGATTTGACCAGATCTATTTCCGGGATGATCTGGAATCATCGGAGTATTTAAGAGGTCTGGTTACCGATGCTTCTGATTATGAATTCCTGATTTCCAGATATGAAGAGACAAGAAAAGAAACCGATGCCCCATTCTGGGCATTTAATGTAACGATCCAGAATCACGGCGGATACAACCCACAGGCTGGAGGTTCTGTGGAAACACCGATCACGATTACCGATCCGGAATTGAAGGATCCGGAAGCGGAGCAGTATATTAATCTTGTGAAAAAATCCGATGATGCATTCCGTGAACTTCTGGAATACTTTAAAAAGCTGGATGAGCCGACGATCATCATCATGTTCGGCGATCATCAGCCACAGCTTCCTTCTGAATTCTTTGACAATCTGATCGGCAAGCCAGGGGATGCATGTTCACTGGACGAGGTATTTAAAAAGCATACCGTACCATATCTGATCTGGGCGAATTACGATATTCCGGAAGGAACGGAAGATATGAGCGTGAATTATCTTGGCACATATGTGTCACAGCTTTTCGGGGAAGATTTAAGCGGTTATCAGAAGTATCTTTGTGACTTAAGAAAGAAACTACCGGTAATCACAGCCAATGGCTATATCGGTGATGACGGAGTGCTTCGTGCTCTCGATGAAACATCAGAATACAGTGAACTGATCAAAGAGTATCAGAATATTCAATACAACAACATTTTCGATAGAGGGAATCGAATTGAATCCTTCTATCATCTTGCAGGAGCTTTAGACGAATGAACAAGAACTTGGTAATGGGAATTTTGGCACATGTAGATGCCGGAAAGACAACACTTGCAGAAAGCATCTTATATACTACAGGAACGATTCGTAAGCTGGGACGTGTAGATCACCAGAATGCATTTCTGGATACCTTCGAGATGGAACGTGCCAGAGGTATCACTATTTTTTCAAAACAGGCCAGACTTACCTTAAAGGATCTGGACATCACGATTCTCGATACCCCGGGACATGTGGACTTTTCCGCAGAAATGGAAAGAACCCTGCAGGTCCTGGATGTGGCGATTCTTGTGATCAGCGGTCCGGATGGAATCCAGGGACATGATATGACTTTGTGGCGTCTGTTAAAGCAGTACCGGATTCCGACATTTATCTTTGTAAATAAGATGGATATGCCAGGCACCGATAAGATGCAGATTCAGAAAGAACTGCAGAAGCATCTGGAGGGTTCCTGCGTTCTTTTTGAGGAGAGCCGTTACGGAACCGAGGATTTTTATGACGAGCTTGCCATGTGTGGTGAAGATGCCATGCAGGAATTTCTGGAAGAAGAGAAGGTTTCTGATGATACGATCCGCAGTATGATCGCGGAGCGAGAAGTATTCCCTTGCTTTTATGGTTCTGCACTTAAGGTAGATGGAATTAAAGAGTTTCTGGAAGACTTTGCCCGTTTCCAGACAGAAAAAATATATCCGGATACCTTCAGCGCAAGAGTATATAAGATTTCCCGAGATAATCAGGGAGCAAGACTGACCCATATGAAGATCACAGGCGGTTCTTTAAAGGTAAAACAGGTTCTGGAAGTAACAGAAGACGGGGAAAGTCAGAAAGCGGACCAGATCCGTCTGTATTCCGGAGCAGCTTATAAGACGACAGATGAAGTACATGCAGGAGAGATCTGTGCCATTACAGGACTTGACAAGAGCTTTTCCGGAAAGGGATATGGAGATTGCCGGGAGGGTTCGATTCCGCTTCTGGAGCCGGTTCTCACTTATCGAATCATCCTTCCAGAGGAATGCAACGTTCATGATACTTATCTGAAACTCTGCCAGCTTGAAGAGGAAGAGCCACAGCTTCATATTGTATGGGATGAAAAGGCAGGAGAGATCCACGTTCGCGTTATGGGCGAAGTTCAGATTGAGGTCCTGAAAAATATGATCGCTCAGCGATATGGTATTGCTGTTTCTTTTGGAAATGGCAGTATCACATATAAGGAAACGATTGCGGCACCGGTAGAAGGTGTCGGACACTTTGAACCACTCCGTCATTATGCGGAAGTACATCTTTTGATGGAGCCACTGGAACGGGGAAGCGGTCTTATCTTCGAGACAGATGTCAGTGAAGATGAACTGGATAAGAACTGGCAGCGTCTGATCCTGACACATCTGGAGGAACGTAAGCACCTGGGAGTTCTGACAGGATCTGATATTACCGATATGAAGATCACACTGATTGCCGGAAGGTCACATCTGAAGCATACGGAGGGCGGAGACTTCCGTCAGGCAACTTACCGTGCAGTACGCCAGGGGCTGAAAAAGGCAGAGAGCATTCTTCTTGAGCCGGTCTATGGCTTCCGACTGGAGCTTCCACAGGAAAATGTCGGAAGAGCCATGGGAGATATTACACGTATGCACGGCCAATTCTCGGGTCCTGAGATGGAAGGCGACATGGCGGTTCTTACAGGAACAGCCCCGGTCTCTTTGATGAGAGATTACCAGAGAGAAGTGGTTGCCTACACGAAAGGAAGAGGACGCTTCTTCTGTAACTTAAGCGGTTATGAAGAGTGCCATAATACCGAAGAAGTCTTAAGCGAGATCTTCTATGATTCTGAACTTGATTTTGATAATCCTACCGGATCCGTTTTCTGTTCTCATGGAGCAGGCTTTGTAGTTCCATGGTATGAGGTGGAAAGTTACATGCACCTTCAGACGAAGTGGAGTACTCCTGTAGTGCAGGAAGAGGAATATGTTCCGGTAAAACAGACATCTGCAGTCTACGCCGCCAGCAGAGGCTGGGGCGATGATAAGGAACTGGAAGAGATATTTACAAGAACCTATGGAGGAGGCGGTGATACCAGAAGTTACTGGGGAAGAAGCCGCTATGGCAGTGCACCGACAAGTGCAAGAACTATTGGTGAACACTATCGTAAGCCAAAGGCAGGCCTTCCGGAGTATCTTCTTGTGGATGGCTACAATATTATATTTGCAATTCCGGTTTTAAAAGAGCTTGCTGAGATCAACATTGACAGTGCAAGAGATAAGCTGATGGATCTGCTCTGTAATTATCAGGGTTATAAAAAGTGTACCCTGATCCTTGTCTATGACGCCTATAAGGTAGAGGGCGGCGTCGGCTCTGTTATGAAGTACCATAACATTCACGTTGTCTACACCAGGGAAGCAGAGACAGCTGATCAGTATATTGAAAAAACAGTCCATGAGATCAGCCACAAGTATCACGTCACAGTAGCAACCAGCGATGCATTGGAGCAAAAGATCATCTGGGGCGCCGGCGCAGACAGAATGTCTGCAGCAGGACTTTGGGAGGAACTGGAACTCGTCCAGAAAGAGATACGTGAACAGTATCTCCAGAACCCGGAACAGAGCTCAGGCCAGAAACTCTTCCATAACCTGAACGAAGAGATGCAGGCTGCACTGGAAGAGGTACGCCTTGGAAGGCTGAAATTTGAAGATATAGATTTCTCTTAATATTATATAGTAGTTCATGCTACTTTCTGTTGGTTTCTGTCGAATTTTGTCGAACACTTTTTCTTGAGGATGCCAAACATGATTTGGTATACTTCTACTAGCATACAAACTTACTTTAGAGAAGATGTCCATATTTGGACTTATAATCCAGAAGACATCATATGACACAATAAATATGCGAAAGGAAAAAGAAAAATGAAGATGGAGTTTTATGGCAATTATGAGATGGAGATCGTTCCGGATCTGAAGATTCAGGAGGATAACCTTGATAAGGTTGTAACTCGACTGATCTGCTGGATCGGAATACCTGCAAAGTTATCAGGATATCATTTTGTAAGAAGTGGTATCGTCTACTGTCTGACAGAAGGAATGCCTATCGTCAACCCAGGCAAGATACTCTATCCGGTAATTGCCAAAGAGTTCAATACCAATGGAGATAAAGTGGAAAGGGCAATACGCCATGCAATCGAAACCGCATGGGTAAGAGGCAAGCCAGATTACTTTGAAAGAGTATTCGGCTATTCTGTAAAGGCCAATACCGGAAAGCCAACAAATGCAGAATTCTTTGCCATGGTGGTAGATAAACTGCGTTTGGAATTAAGAGTGCGCGGAAGCGAAGACATAAGATAATTATTTCAAATGAGCACCACCAGTCGATACAGGCTGGTGGTTTTGGTTTAGAAAAATATCGTCGAAGAAAGAAACATGTGTGTAATTTGTTGAAAAAACAACGAAAATATGGTATAATTTTAGTAAGTTTATACTACGGAGGAATTTAGTGTATGAAAAACGTATTATTTGTAGCATCCGAGTGTGTTCCATTTGTCAAGACAGGTGGATTAGCAGATGTTGTCGGATCATTACCGAAGTATCTGGATAAAGAAAAGTATGATGTACGTGTGATCCTTCCGAAGTACATGTGTATGAAGGAAGAATTTAAGAGTAAATTGAATTATGTGACACATTTTTATATGGAACTTGGTTGGAGAAGCCAGTATGTTGGAATCCTTGAGACAAAGTATGATGATATTCAGTTCTACTTCATTGATAATGAATATTATTTTGCAGGCTTCACTCCATACGGCAACATCTATGAAGATATTGAAAAGTTTGCATTCTTCTCAAAGGCAGCATTATCCTGTCTTCCACTGATCGGCTTCAAGCCTGACATCATTCATTGTCATGACTGGCAGACAGGTCTGATCCCTGTATATCTGAAAGATTCTTTCCATGATGGTGAATTCTTTGCCAACATGAAGTCCATCATGACGATACATAATCTGAAGTTCCAGGGCGTATGGGATATGAATTCTGTGAAGAATATCACAGCACTTCCTGACAGTTATTTTACTTCTGATAAGCTGGAAGCATATGGAGATGCTAACTATCTGAAAGGCGGTCTTGTATATGCAGATTCAATCACCACAGTAAGCCCATCCTATGCAGATGAGATTCAGACACCATTTTATGGGGAGAATCTGGACGGACTTATGCGTGCAAGAAAGAATGATCTTGTTGGTATCGTTAATGGACTTGACTATACAGAATGGGATCCTAAGTCCGACAAGCACATCTTTACGAACTATACTGTAGATAATTTCATAGAAGGAAAGCTTGCGAACAAGCTTGCACTTCAGCAGGAATTAGGACTTCCACAGAACAAGGATGCATTTATGATCGGTATCGTATCCCGTCTGACAGACCAGAAGGGCTTTGATCTGATCAACTATATGATGGAAGAGATGTGTCAGAAAGACTGGCAGATCGTAGTACTTGGTACCGGCGAAGAACGTTACGAGAGTATGTTCCGTCACTTCTCATGGAAGTATCCGGATAAGGTTTCTGCTAATATCTATTATTCCGAAGGCATGTCCCATAAGATCTATGCTGCATGTGACGCATTCCTTATGCCATCCTTATTCGAGCCATGTGGCTTAAGCCAGCTGATGAGCCTTCGCTATGGCACTCTGCCAATCGTACGTGAAACAGGTGGATTAAAGGATACTGTAGTAGCTTATAACGAATATGAAGGAACAGGAACAGGCTTCAGTTTTTCGAATTATAATGCACATGAGATGTTCAATATCATCAATTATGCCCACTCCATCTACGTAGAGAAAAAGGATGAGTGGAACAAGATCGCAGAACGCGCCATGAAAGCAGACTTCTCCTGGGAAGCATCTGCCGGCAAGTACGCCGAACTCTACGACAAAGGAGAATTATGAAAAAGAAAAGATATCTGATCGTGTTAATAAGCATGATGCTCTGCATCCTCTTTGCCGGTATGACTGCATCGGCTGGTTTTCGCAAGATGCCGAATGGAAAGTATCGTTACTATACGTCGGCGAATAAGTACCTGTCAGGCAAAAAGTCAGATGTAGCTGAGTCGACTTCAAGATGGACCTTTAAGCGTCTGGAATACAAGGGCAAGAAGTATACCTTCTGTTTTGACGAGCGTGGCTATATGCTTACGGGAATCAAGACGATCTATACCAATGAGAAGGGACTTGGTCTTGGATGGCACACTTATCGTTTTGCTAATAACGGAAGATTAGTGGGTATAGTACCGAAGAAGGGAGAAAAAGTTACCGGTAAGTTTGTGAAGAAAAAAAAGGGAACAAAGTTTAAGCTGACTGGCGGCACTTATGTAGTAAAGCAGTGGGTTGTTATCAAAGGAAACTGGTACTATTTCTACAGCACAGGATATATGGCAAAGGATACAATGGTGGGAACACATTTTGTAGATAAAAATGGAAGATTGGTTAATTAAAAAGGGAGGCATTGTTCAAGATGGGAACATATGTATTGGAGAATGATTATTTAAAGGTTACATTTCGCAATAAAAGTGCTGAGATGATTTCTATCATAAAGAAAGAGACAGGCGTTGAGTATCTCTGGAATGGAGATGCAAAGTACTGGGGATGGTCATCACCGGTATTATTTCCGTTCGTAGGAAGCCTTCGTGACAAGACTTATACCTATGAAGGCAATCAGTATCATCTGAACCAGCATGGATTTGCAAGACAGCAGGAATTCGATTTCATATCTCAGACAGAAGATGAGATCTGGTTTGAACTGAATTCCAATGAAGTAACCAGAGAGAATTATCCATTCGAGTTCAAGCTTGCATGCGGATATAAGATAAGCGGCAATACCATCAAGGTTCTGTGGCGTGTAACCAATACTGACAACAAGGTATTATACTTCTCCATTGGTGCACATCCTGCGTTCATGTGTCCACTTGATGGCAAGGGAGAGCAGACAGATTACTATATGGGATTTGACACCGATAAGCCGGAACTGATGTATCGACTCATCGACCAGTCAGTAGCATGCGTGGATCCAAAAGAATATGCACTTCCACTGGAAGATGGCATGCACAAGGTTGAGGCAACACAGTTTGACCTGGATGCGCTGATCATCGAACATCATCAGGCACATAAGATGTTCCTTGCAGGACCTGATAAGGTTCCTTATCTTACGGTAGACTTTGATGCACCACTTTTCGGTGTATGGTCACCAACGAAGAAGAATGCACCATTTATCTGTATCGAGCCATGGTACGGCAGATCTGACAGCACAGAGTTTAACGGTGTGTTACAGGAAAGAGAATATGAGATGAGCGCTCAGGTTGGAGATGTAGTAGAAAAGTCTTATCTGATCACAGTACATTAAATTAAATCGCGAATCTCGAAGAGGATTCGCGGGCGAGTCCGGGGAATATCCCGGACTCTTTTTATTTCGTGACATTGTTGACATTGATTTCTACCTCTGCTAAAATTTCAATGTTGCCCTAGTATACCATTTTATTTTATATATATAGTTTTTTATGGAGGAATAGTTTCGTGGCTGATTTTACCAATGAGATCAAGAAAAGACGTACATTTGCGATTATCTCTCACCCGGATGCCGGTAAGACAACATTAACAGAGAAGTTTCTTCTTTATGGTGGAGCGATCAACCTTGCAGGTTCTGTAAAAGGAAAAGCAACTGCAAGACATGCTGTATCAGACTGGATGGAGATTGAAAAAGAAAGAGGTATTTCTGTAACTTCTTCTGTACTGCAGTTCAATTACGGCGGTTACTGCATCAACATTCTGGATACACCTGGACATCAGGACTTCTCAGAAGATACCTACCGTACCCTGATGGCAGCAGACTCTGCAGTAATGGTTATCGATGCTTCCAAGGGTGTAGAAGCACAGACAAGAAAGCTTTTCAAAGTATGTGTCATGAGACATATTCCAATCTTTACATTTATCAATAAGATGGACCGTGATGCCAATGATACCTTTGAACTGTTAGATGATATTGAGAAGGAACTTGGCATTGCAACCTGTCCGATCAACTGGCCGATTGGTTCCGGTAAGGAATTCAAAGGAGTTTACGAACGCGGAAGCAAGAAGGTAACAGTTTTCACAGGTACAGAAAAAGGTACCAAGGAAGGTGAAGCAAGAGAGATCCCTGTAGATTCACCGGAGCTTCGCGACTTCGTAGGAGAAGACCACTTCGAACAGCTGATGGAAGAGATAGAGCTTCTTGACGGCGCAAGTGCAGAGTTTGACCAGGAACAGGTAAGCAAGGGTGAACTTTCCCCTGTATTCTTCGGATCTGCATTAACAAACTTCGGTGTTGAGATCTTTCTGAAGCATTTCCTTCAGATGACGACCTCTCCACTTCCAAGAACTGCAGACTGCGGCGTGATCGATCCAATGAAGGAAGACTTCTCTGCATTCGTATTTAAGATTCAGGCGAATATGAACAAGGCACATCGAGACAGAATCGCATTTATGAGAATCTGTTCCGGAAGATTTGATGCTGGTATGGAAGTATATCATGTACAGGGAAACCGTACACAGAGACTTTCACAGCCACAGCAGATGATGGCGTCAGAGCGTCATGTAGTAGATGAAGCATTTGCAGGAGATATCATCGGTGTATTCGATCCGGGTATCTACTCCATCGGTGATACCATCTGTATGCCAGGCAAGAAGTTCTGTTACGAAGGAATCCCGACCTTTGCACCGGAGCATTTTGCAAGAGTAAGACAGACCGATACCATGAAGAGAAAGCAGTTCGTAAAGGGTATTACACAGATTGCACAGGAAGGTGCGATCCAGATCTTCCAGGAGTTTAATACAGGTCTTGAAGAGATCATTGTAGGTGTAGTAGGTGTTCTGCAGTTTGAAGTATTAAAATATCGTCTCGAGAACGAATACAACGTAGAGATTCGTCTTGAGCCGCTTCCATACGAACATATCCGCTGGATCGAGAATGATGATCTTGATCTGAACAAGCTGGTAGGAACTTCTGACATGAAGAAGGTAAAAGATATGAGAGGTAATCCACTTCTCATCTGGGTTAATTCATGGAGTATCGGTATGACACTCGATCGTAACCCGGGACTGAAGCTTGCCGAATTCGGAAGACAGTAAAAACACAAACCTTTACAAAGAAGGGAAAATTTGCTATAATTTTCTACAGAATTATATGAGAAGTCGTAAAGGAGGACTGTCACAAGTGAGTAAAGAAGAAGTTCAGAAGGACTATACCGTAATGGATATCGATGGAAAAGGACAGGTTCAGATTTCGAATGAAGTAGTAACTATCATTGCAGGCCTTGCAGCTACTGAAGTTGAAGGTGTAACAAGTATGGGCGGCAATATTACGAATGAACTCGTAAGTAAGCTTGGCATAAAGAGCCTTTCAAGAGGTGTCAAGGTTACAGTTGAAGATAAAGCAGTATCTGTAGACCTTACACTTAATCTGGATTATGGATATGCGATTCCGAAGACCTGTCAGAAGGTACAGGAAAGAGTAAAGTCAGCTGTTGAAAGTATGACAGGGCTGACCGTAGAGAACATTGATATTAAGATTGCCAATGTGACAATGGATAACGGAAAGTAAGATGTAGAGTCTCAAAAGTAATCATTCTTTTGAGACTTTTTTGTCATCTCAGATAGGGGAGATTCTCCTGGCTGAGATGAGCCTCGCTCACGAATCGTCTTCGAGATTCGTGATTTAAATGGGAACGAAAAAGGAGTATTAGGTATGAGCAGAAGAGAAATCAGAGAACACATTTTCAAACTGGTATTTTTACTGGAGTTCTACAGAGGAGAGGAACTTTGCGAACAGGCAGAGATCTATCTGAACGAAGTAGAAGAGGCAGTTCCAACAGAAGATGAGAGTAAGCTGATCCATGAAAAGTTCCATTTGATTGAAGACAAGATCGATGAAATCGATGAACTCATCAATAAGACAGCAAAGGGCTGGAAGCTTTCCCGTATGGGTAAGGTAGAAGCAGCTATCTTAAGACTTGCTGTATATGAGATGAAGTATGACGATGCAATTCCGGTAGGAGTAGCTATTAATGAAGCAGTAGAACTTGCCAAGAAGTTCGGCGGGGATGAGACACCTGCATTTATCAATGGAATCCTCGCAAAGTTTGCACAGTAATCCATGCAGAAGGTATATTCTGTAGGACAGGTCAACAACTATATAAAGAATATGTTCACCAGCGATTTCGTATTGAATCGTCTTTACCTCAAAGGTGAGGTGTCCAACTGCAAGTACCATAGTTCCGGTCATATCTATTTTTCTTTAAAGGATGCGACAGGGAGTATGGCTTGTGTTATGTTCGCAGGTAACAGAAAAGGTTTGGCTTTTCCGATGCGGGACGGACAAAGCGTTATCGTATTCGGAGCGGTAAGCGTATACGAACGTGACGGAAGATATCAGCTCTATGCAAAAGAGATTCGTCTGGACGGAGAAGGCGCCCTTTACGAACGGTTTCAGGCATTAAAGGCAGAGCTTGAAGAGATGGGAATGTTCGCACCGGAGTATAAGCAGAAGATACCGACCTATGCAAAACGGATCGGAATCGTGACAGCACCGACAGGGGCAGCTATCCGGGATATCATGAATATCGCATACAGACGTAATCCTTATGTGGAGCTGATCCTCTACCCGGCACTGGTTCAGGGAGAAGAAGCAGCGCCAAGTATTGTAAAAGGAATTGAAGCACTGGATGAACTGGGCGTAGATACGATCATTGTGGGACGAGGCGGCGGATCCATCGAAGATCTCTGGGCCTTCAATGAAGAGATCGTAGCAAGAGCGATATTTAACTGTAATACCCCTGTGATCTCTGCCGTAGGCCATGAGACAGATTTTACGATTGCAGACTTTGTATCGGATCTTCGTGCACCGACACCATCGGCGGCAGCAGAGCTGTCGGTGATTGACATTTCACTGGTACTGGATCAGCTGAAAGGGATAGAACTTCAGCTGAACACGAAGATGCGTGATCAGATCCATTGGAATCATGTTCGTCTGGATCATATGAAGACGAAGCTTTCCTATCTGAGTCCACAGAATCAGATTCGGGAGAAAAGACAGCTCCTGATAGAAAAAGAAGACAGATTGCAGCACCTGATGGAGAAGAAACTGACAGAGAAGAAACATCAGATGATGCTTTATATAGAACGGATGAAAGGGGCATCCCCACTGGAAAAACTCAGTCAGGGATATTCCTATGTATCTGACCAGGATAAAAAGGCCGTAACCTCGATTTCGCAGGTGAAGGAAAAAGACCGATTATCTGTCTATGTGACAGACGGTGTTATCCAGGTGGAGGTTACTGACACCGAAAGAATGACATATATGAGGTAAGTCACAGTGGAAGAAAAGAATACACAGACATTAGAAGAGACCTTTGAACAGTTAGAAGGTATGTTAAGTGCCTTAGAGAGCAGAGATATCTCTTTGGAGGAGTCCTTTGCCTTATATCAGAAAGGGATAGGGCTGCTTAGAGAGTGCAATGAAAAGATAGATACCATCGAAAAAAAGATGAAGATCATGAATGAAGAGGGTGAATTAATTGACTTCCGGTAATACATTTCAGGAGACTATGGAAAGATATGTGGCAGAGGTACAGGAGATCATCTATTCTTATCTTCCAAAGGAAGAAGGATATCAGAAGACGATCTTAGAAGCAATGAACTACAGCATGACAGCAGGAGGAAAAAGACTTCGCCCGCTGCTGATCCAGGAGACCTATCGCCTGTTCGGAGGCGAAGGGAAGATCGTAGAGCCATTTATGGCAGCGATGGAGATGATCCACACTCATTCCCTGATCCATGATGATCTTCCGGCGATGGATAATGACGAATATCGAAGAGGCCGAAAGACGACTCATATCGTATTTGGAGAAGCGATGGCGATCCTTGCAGGAGATGGCCTTTTAAACTATGCATATGAGACAGCCTGCAAGGCATTTTTCATGGAGCCGGGCAATGTTAAGATTGGCGAAGCGATGGCAGTTCTGGCACAGAAGACTGGTGTTACCGGTATGATCGGCGGACAGTGTGTGGATGTGGAATCAGAAGGACAGCCGTTGGACCGTGAGAAGCTTGACTTTATCTATAAGCTGAAGACTGGTGCGCTCATCGAAGGTTCTATGATGGTAGGTGCCATTCTGGCAGGTGCTTCTGCAGAAAAGGTAGAGAAGATCCGACAGGTAGCGCTTGATGTCGGAATCGCATTTCAGATTCAGGATGACATTCTGGATATTACAAGTACAACAGAAGTTCTCGGAAAGCCGATTAACAGCGACGAGAAGAATAATAAGACAACAGTTGCAACCCTTGAAGGTCTTGAGAAGGCAAAAGAAGAGGTTGCAAGAATATCAAACAGAGCGATACAGACTCTGGACGAACTTGAAGAGAAGAATGAGTTTTTAAGAGAACTGATTCTTGTCCTGATTCACAGGGAGAAATAACATGATTCTTGATGCCATTCAGAAAGAAAATGATATTAAAAATATACCGGCTGATCAGCTGGATGCACTTGCGGAAGAGATTCGCAGCTTTCTGATCCAGAAGATCAGTGAGAATGGGGGTCATCTTGCGTCTAATCTGGGAGTTGTGGAACTGACCATGGCATTACACTTAAGTCTTGAACTTCCAAAGGATAAGATTATCTGGGATGTAGGACATCAGTCTTATACGCATAAGCTTCTGACCGGAAGAAGAGAAGGCTTTAACACTTTAAGAAAGTTTGGCGGTATGAGCGGATTTCCAAAGAGAAAGGAAAGTGTCTGTGATGCATTTGACACAGGACATAGCTCGACCTCCATTTCCGCAGGACTTGGCTATGCGGCGGCATGTCAGATGTCGGGACAGGATTCCTGCGTAGTATCTGTAATTGGTGACGGATCACTTACAGGAGGAATGGCCTGGGAGGCTCTTAACAATGCTTCCCAGATCAAACGGAATTTTATTATTGTACTGAATGATAATAAGATGTCCATTTCTGAGAATGTAGGTGGATTTTCCGATTATCTCAATAATGTCAGATCAGGAGAAGGCTACCGGAATCTGAAGGCGAATGTTGAAAAGTCATTAAAGCGCATCCCTGTAAATGGGGAAAAGCTTGTAAAGTCTATCCGAAAGACAAAGAACAGCATTAAGCATTTCTTTGTACCTGGCATGCTTTTTGAGGAGATGGGACTTACCTATCTTGGACCATATGATGGACATAATATTGAGCAGGTATGCCGTGCAATGAAGGTTGCAAAGCAAGTTGATGGACCGGTTCTGCTTCATGTTCTTACAAGAAAGGGCAATGGATATGGGCCGGCTATGAAGCATCCATCAAAGTTTCATGGTGCCGAGCCATTTGTTATAGAGACAGGATTACCGAAAAAGAAAAAGGAAAAGTCTAACTATACCGATGTTTTTGCCAATGTCATGATGAAACTTGCAGAGAAGTATCCGGACGTAGTAGCGATTACTGCCGCTATGAGTGATGGTACCGGTCTGAATCGCTTCCGAAGTACTTATCCGGATCGTTTCTTTGATGTCGGCATTGCAGAACAGCATGCAGTAACATTTGCAGCAGGAATGGCTGCAGCAGGAAAGATTCCGGTATTTGCGGTCTATTCTTCCTTCTTACAGAGAGCATTTGACCAGATTTTGCATGATGTCTGTATTCAGAACCTGCATGTGATATTAGCAATTGACCGCGCAGGACTTGTGGGAAGCGATGGTGAGACCCATCAGGGTATCTTTGATCTGTCTTATCTTTCCCAGATTCCGAATATGTGCGTCCTTGCACCGAAGAATAAGTGGGAATTATCAGATATGATGAATTTTGCAGTTCGCTATGATGGACCGGTGGCAATCCGTTATCCAAGAGGAGAAGCTTACGACGGTCTGCAGAGATTCCGTGCACCGATCGTAGCAGGAAAATGGGAAACCATTTATGATGAAGAGGGAATTGCGCTGATGGCAGTAGGTACCATGGTAAAGACTGCGATAGAAGTCAGAGAACGCCTGAGGGATATGGGTTATTCCTGTACACTTATTAATGCCCGCTTTGTGAAGCCGCTTGATAAGGAGATGATCCGCATCGCGGCAGGAGAGCATAAGCTTCTTGTAACGCTGGAAGAAAATGTCCTTACCGGAGGCTTTGGTATGCAGGTGGTGGATTATCTGAATCAGATCGGAAGCCCGGTCAGATGCATCAATGTGGCACTTCCGGATGATTATATTGAGCATGGCAATGTAGATCTGCTTCGTAAAGAGACAGGAATTGATACCGATGCGATTCTTCGAAGAATCCTGTCGGAATATGTTGGCAAGTAACTTTAATGGAGATGTATATGAAAGAAAGACTTGATGTAATGATGGTAAATCGCGGACTGGCACCATCCAGGGAGAAGGCGAAAGCCCTTATCATGGCTGGACAGGTTCTGGTAGATGGAGAGCGCGAAGATAAGGCAGGCACAATGTTTGCAGATAAAGTTGAGATTACCATCAAAGGGAATACGTTAAAGTATGTAAGTCGAGGCGGCTTAAAGCTTGAGAAGGCTATGGCGGAGTTTGATATTACACTGGATGGCAAGGTATGTATGGACATCGGTGCATCTACAGGTGGTTTTACCGACTGTATGCTGCAAAATGGTGCTGTGAAGGTTTATTCCGTCGATGTTGGATACGGACAGCTGGACTGGAAGCTTCGCAATGACGAACGTGTAGTCTGCATGGAGAAGACGAACATTCGTTATGTGACACCGGATGATATAGAGGAACTGGTAGAATTTGCATCGATCGATGTATCCTTTATCTCACTGACAAAGGTTCTGCTCCCTGCAAGGAATCTCCTTACTCCGGATGGACAGATTGCAGCACTCATCAAGCCACAGTTTGAAGCAGGTCGCGAAAAGGTTGGTAAGAAGGGCGTTGTCAGAGATCCTGCAGTACATATAGAAGTAATTGAACTGGTTACTTCCTATGCAAAGAGCATTTCATTTGCATGCAAGAATCTGGAATTCTCCCCGATCAAGGGACCGGAAGGCAACATCGAGTATCTGGTTCATCTGCAGAAGCTCCCGGAAGGAGAGATCTGCGAGGAGATGCCTTTTGACATTAAAAAGATAGTTGCAGATGCACATGCAGAACTTGACAAGAAGTAAAGGGATAGAAAGCACAGATGAAAAACTTTTTTGTTGTTACGAATTTTGCAAAGTCCTCTGCCTGTGAAGCAGCGAACAGGATCAAGACTTACCTGGAAGAGAAGGGTGCGGTCTGTACACTTTCTACCAGGAATGAAGATGGCGTGAACTTTCGTTATACGGATCCGCGCCGGATTGATGCAAGCGTAGAATGTGTCATCGTTCTTGGAGGCGATGGGACTGTTCTGCAGGCTGCAAGAGATCTTGTGGATTGTGATATCCCGCTGTTTGGTATCAATCTTGGAACGCTCGGATATCTGGCAGAGATCGATAAGGATCACATAGAGATGGCACTGGATCGTCTCCTGCATGATGAATTCCATGTGGAAGAGAGGATGCTTCTGAATGGTGTTGCAAGACACTTGAACAGGAATCTGCTTGAGGATGTGGCTCTTAATGATATTGTTATTTCAAGAAGCGGAAGAATCCGTATCATGGATTTTGACATTTTTGTAAATGGACGTTTTCTGAATTCCTACAGTGCGGATGGTATCATTATTTCGACACCGACAGGTTCTACAGGATACAGTCTTTCGGTAGGAGGACCGATTATTGATCCTTCGGCATCGATGATCATGATCACACCGATTGCACCGCATACGCTTACAGCGCGTAGTGTAGTGCTTTCCGAACATGCGAAGATCGAGGTCATGATCCGAAGACGTAATGAATTAAAGGAAGAAGCGGAGGCAACCTTTGATGGTGATACGATCGTCAAGCTGGATATCAATGATTCTATCCGTGTTCAGAAGTCGCATCGAACCGTAAAGCTGATAAAGCTTGAGGAGGTTAGTTTTCTTGAGGTTCTGAGAAAAAAGATGAGCAGTAAATAGTAAGTTTGAGGTTTTGGAGGATAACGATGAAGAATCAAAGACATGCGAAGATTGTGGAGTTGATTGGGCAGTATGATATTGACACACAGGAAGAGCTGGCATTGAGACTGAAAGATGCTGGGTTTAATGTCACGCAGGCCACTGTCTCCAGAGATATCCGCGAATTGAAGTTAACCAAGGTTTCTGTCGAAGGCGGAAAGCAGAAGTATATGGTGGTGACTGCCAGCAAGAATTCTATGGATGAGAAGTATCTGCGCATTCTGCGTGAAGGATTCGTTTCTATGGATATGGCTATGAATATTCTGGTTGTTCGTACAGAATCCGGCATGGCTATGGGTGTTGCAGCAGCACTTGATGCGTTAAAATGGCATGAGATCGCCGGTTGTATTGCCGGAGATGATACGATTATGTGCGCAATCCGCAGTGTCGAAGAAACCATTCTTGTGATGAATAAGATCAAAAAGATTTTAGATCAAAAGTAGATCATAGATAGATCAAAGGTAAAAATATGCTGATTAATTTACATGTAAAGAATATGGCATTGATCCGGGAACTGGATATTGATTTCTCGGAAGGACTGAATATTTTAACAGGTGAGACTGGAGCCGGTAAGTCTATTATTATCGGTTCTATTAATGTGGCTCTGGGATTACAGAGCTTCAAGGGATTTATACGTGAGGGTGAGACCTCTGCATTGGTAGAACTTATTTTTACCGTGGAAGATGAAAAGATACGAAAGAGAATTGAAGAACTGGATGTTCCGATGGAAGACGGACAGGTGATCTTAAGCCGTCGTCTGATGAATGGAAGAAGTATCAGTAAGGTAAATGGCGAGACTGTTCCAGTTGGGAAGATCAAGGAACTGGCCTCTCTCCTGATCGATATTCATGGACAGCATGAACATCAGTCAGTGTTATATAAGAAGAATCATATAGGTATCCTGGATGAATTTGCCAAGGAAGAGCTTGTAAGCTTAAAAGAGAAGAGCGCAGAGCTGTATGAAGTCTATGCACAGCTGCGGTCTGAACTTGAAAAGTCGCAGCTTGATGAAGCTTCCAGAAAAAAAGAGATGGACTTTCTTTCTTTTGAGATCGAGGAGATCGACGAAGCAGGACTTCGTATCGGTGAAGATGAAGAACTGGAACAGCAGTATAAGAAGATGGCCAATGCAAGAAAGATAGCAGGCAATGCAGGCGAAGCCTATGAGATGACGGGATCTGATTCCGGCAGTGCATCGGACATGATCTCCGCTGCAGTACAGAGAATGCTTCAGGTCAGTGAATATGATGACGAACTTCAGATACTCTGTGATCAGCTTGGAGAGATTGACAGTCTGCTTTCAGACTTTAATCATGAGATGTCACGTTATCTTGATAGTCTGTCCTTTGATGAATATGAGTTCCAGCAGATTGAAGAGCGTCTGAATCTTATCAATCATCTGAAGAGCAAGTATGGAAGAACGATAGAAGATGTTCTTTCCTATCGTGATGAGAAGGAAGCAAGTTATCAGAAGCTGTCAGATTATGATACCTATCTTGAGAAGCTGCAGAAAGACTATGAGAAGCAGGAAAAGCTTCTGAGGAAGAACGCAGCTGCCATGTCTGAGATCCGTATTCGTCATGCAAAGGAACTGGCACAGGCAATTACAAGAGAATGTAAGGATCTGAACTTCCTTGAGACGAATTTTGCAATCACGGTAGAACCGACAGCACCATTAAGTGCCAATGGTTATGATGATGTCTGCTTCATGATATCCATGAATCCAGGTTCGCCGATCCGCCCGCTTGGCGATGTAGCTTCCGGCGGTGAGCTTTGCAGAATCATGCTTGCCATAAAGACAGTACTTGCAGATAAAGATCAGACAGAATCACTGATCTTTGATGAGATAGACGTCGGTATCAGCGGAAGAACCGCACAGAAGGTATCAGAGAAGATGAGCGTTATCGCAAAGAGCCGCCAGGTTCTCTGCATTACACATCTTGCACAGATCGCATCTATGGCAGATCATCATTACTATATTGAAAAACAGGTTCAGAAGGATGCGACAGAGACCGGCATACGGGAACTGAATAAAGAAGAATCCGTTGTAGAACTTGCCCGTATTCTTGGAGGCGCACAGATTACTGAGACAACAATGCAGAGTGCACTTGAGATGAAGGAAATGGCGAACGCATATAAAAAGAGGCTTATCCGTTAAGGATAAGCCCCTTTTAGTTATTATGTTATGATGATTATTTTACAGTAATGATTCTGCTGATGAGAGGACAGACAGAATTCTTGGAATCCTTTACTTCGATTGTAAAGACATATTTACCAGCAGGAAGCTTTTCAAAATGCAGTGCATTATCGATATCGCTGCCACCAAGATTATATGTTGTTGCTCTTGTTGGCGTTATAGTTTTGCTGTAATAGGAACGTCCGCTTGTATCGGTAAGTGAACCCTGAATACGTGTAAGCGGAAGGTTGGAACGAATCATACCACTGATTCCATAAGCTGCACCTCTGTTGATCGTAACATCACTTGATGGTACGATTTTATAATTTGCATCCATCCAGAACTTTGATTCTTTTGCGATAACGTAGAACTTACGATTGATCAGGACAGCTGTCTTACCTCTTGAATCTGTAGCAGAGACTACAAAGGAGTATATACCAACCGGAAGCTGGTCAAATTTCATTGCTGCATCAAGTGGACTATTTTTTAAAGAATAAGTGGTTGTTCCTGGGTTGACTGTTTTTGTATAAAGTACATTTTTATTCGAACCAATTAATTCTGCTTTTACGCTGGTAAGCTTGTTGGCAGATGTAATGGTTCCGCTGATAACATAACCTTTTCCAGTCGGGAAATTGATGATGTTCTTTGCCGGTACCGGATTAGCGATCTTGATAGAAGAAGCTACGGTAGGTTCCTTTACAGTAAACTTCTGATTAACAATACGTTTCTTCTTACCGCTCATGTTGTAGACACTGATACGATAGTAATATTCTCCGGCTTTCAATACGCTGAAATTAAGCTTTGGATTTGCCTCTGCAATGTTGAAGTACTTGCCATTCACAGTATTAGTTGATCTCTGCAGACATTTTGTATCATCCCCATTATAAATGGTAATTACAACAGATTTAATTGGAAGAGTTGTTGTAATAATACCGCTTATATTGAAGTTGGAGCCTGCTTTCAGTGTTTTTGGAAGCTTAACTTTTTCCTTTTCAATCTTCATCTTAACAGGTGTCACGGTGAATGGCTTTTTCAGTACAGTTAACTTCTGATCATTGACATTCTTAACAACAATCTTGTAGTAGTAATCTCCGGTAGAAAGATTCTCGAAATGCATGTGAGAATCAGAATTATTAAGATCATACTTTAATGAATTGACCTTTGCAGTGTACTTTTCCACAACCTTTTTTCCTGTTGAATCGCAGATTGCGGTAGTAACCTGTTTCATTACCATGTTAGAAGAAAGCGTACCTCTGACAATAAATACTGAACCGGCTGTTAAACTGGTAGGATACTTGACATTATTCTTTGTAACTGAAAATGCTGCATCTGCTGAAATACTCATGAGTAACAGGACCATCAGGGAGAAAACAACGAGCAGCGAGCGTTTGAAGTGTTTCATCTCTTACACAACCACCTTTCTGTATATTCTATCTTGAGATTATAGCACAAAAAAATCAATGCGACAACCTGAGATATTAATATTATATTAAATATTATATAAAAATAATGTACAAAATGCGATACAAGTTAATAATTATGAAATAATTGCTAAAATTACTGCCCCTGTACTTTTGATGATATTTCTGATAAAATAAAATTCTGTGGTGCTTGTGTTATAACCATTTATCTGGGAAGAGATCGGGCATTTCAGAAGATTGATCGGAGGTATTAATTATGGCATGGTTTGATGAGGCGGTTTTTTATCATATTTATCCACTGGGACTTACAGGGGCACCAAAGACGAATGCTTATGAAGCACCTGTTTCCCGTCTGAATACCTTACTTCCATGGATTTCACATATCAGGGAACTTGGTTGTAACGCTATTTATATAGGACCGCTTTTTGAGTCTGTCGGTCATGGTTACGAGACGACAGATTATAAGAAACTTGACAGCAGACTTGGAACGAATGAAGATCTGAAGAACTTCGTAAAGGAGTGTCATGTACAGGGGATTCGTGTTATTTTTGATGGTGTGTTCAATCATACCGGACGTGACTTCTTTGCATTTCAGGATATCAGACAGAACCGCGAGAATTCCAGATACAAGGATTGGTATTGTAATGTGAACTTCTGGGGGAATAATGAATATAATGATGGCTTTTCTTATGATAACTGGGGCGGCTATAACCTTCTTGTGAAGCTGAATCAGCGTAATCCTGAGGTCCGCGATTATATCTGTGACGTGATCCGGTTCTGGGTAGATGAGTTCGATGTGGACGGAATCCGTCTTGATGCCGCTGATGTTCTGGACTTTGACTTTATGAAAGCCCTTCGTCATACAGCGAACACAGTAAAAGCGGATTTCTGGCTTATGGGAGAGGTTATTCACGGAGATTATACACGCTGGGTGAATGAGGGAACCCTTCATTCTGTAACGAATTATCATCTTCATAAGGCACTTTATTCAGGCTGTAATGATCATAACTTTTTTGAGATCGCACACACAGTAAAGCGCCTTTATGACATGGGCGGCAATCGTCCGGAAGGACTGAAGCTTTACAACTTTGTTGATAATCACGATGTAGAGCGTATCTATACGAAGCTGAAGAATAAGGCACACTTTGCACCGGTACACATTATGATGTATACCCTTCCTGGTATTCCTTCTATATACTATGGTTCTGAATTCGGAATCGAAGGTAAGAAGGAACGCTGGTCAGATGAATCTCTTCGGCCGTATCTGAATCTTTCCGACTTTGCAGATGCATCAGATAAGAATCCATGCACAGCACTGATTACACGTCTTGGCAGGATCCGGGCGAATGTAAAGGCTCTTTCTTACGGTTCTTACACACAGCAGGCACTTACAACGACGTTATATGCCTATACACGTGAATGTGACGGACAGGTTGTTGCAGTAGCTGTCAATAACGAGAATTACGATCAGAACCTGTCTGTTAAGGTTGGGAACGATGCTTCATATATCGGTACGCTTACAGGAGAAAGGGTAAAAGCACAGAATGGAATGCTGAATGTCACTGTGAAGGCAAACTTTGGGGAGATCTGGATCCCTGATACTCTGACGATCCAGGATATGCAACCAATCGCTATTACTCCACAGCCAAGACCTGAAGTAAAGCCAGAAACAAAACCGGAGATAAAAGCAGAACCTGTAAAAGTTGCAGAAAAACAGGAACATAAACAGATAGAAAAACCTGCACAGGAAAAGACACTGGATCTTAACAAGCCATATGAAGAGATGAGCATTGAAGAACTTCAGGCATGTATTCTTGCAAAGATGGCAAAGAACGGACCGATTACAGACAGAATGAGACAGGACGTTATGGAAAACGTATATCCTGACTCACTTCGCAACTGGGTAAGAAGCTTCCGTTAGTTTATTGAATTATTTCTAAGGAGGATAAAGTATGTTTCAGGTTATTATGTGGGATATCGATAATACGCTGCTGGACTTTCTGGCAGCTGAGAAGGCAGCAATAAAGGCATTATTTCCTGAATTCGGACTTGGAGAATGTACAGATGAGATGATTGCCCGTTATTCTGCAATCAATGTAAAGTACTGGGAACGACTGGAAAGAAAAGAACTGACAAAGCCGGAGGTTCTCGTGGGAAGATATGTAGAATTCTTCGAAAAAGAAGGTCTTGATACCTCAAAAGCAGCGGCATTTAACGATGAATATCAGGTAAGACTTGGTGATACCATCGTATATTGCGATGACAGCAAGACGATCCTCGAACAATTAAAAGGAAAGTATTATCAGGTGGCATCATCCAATGGAACTATTATTGCTCAGAATAAGAAGCTCAGGAATTCAGGATTCGACCGGATTTTTGATGATGTATTCCTCTCTGAACATCTGGGACATGAAAAGCCGGCTGTAGAATTCTTTGAGATCGCACTTGAGAAGATCGAAAAAGATCTTGGCAGGAAGATTGATAAAGATGAGATCCTGATCGTAGGAGATTCCCTGACAAGCGATATCCGCGGCGGGAACAATATCGGAATTAAGACATGCTGGTATAATCCAAGACATAAGGAAAACAAGATAGGAGAGCACGTGGACTATGAGATCCATGATCTCCACGAGATATTTGCGATTCTATAAGGATACATAAAAATCCCAGCCGGGCATCTTGCCCGGCGGGGGTTTTAAACTTTGAATTATTCAGCGTCTTCGTACTGTGCGATGATGTCGCCGATTGTGCCGTCTTCAAGCATCTTTACAATAGCTTGATGAACCGCGACAAGAAGTTCTTCATTGTTCTTGTTGATGGCGATAGCATATTCTTCAGAATCGAAAGCTTCTGGATCTTCAACGATCTTGATACCTTCGTTATCGTTAACGTAGTTAGAAGCTGTAGCAGAGTCAAGAACTACAACATCACACTTACCATTCATAAGTTCCATGATAGCTTCTGTACCCTTCTTGAAAGCTTCGTACTTGTAACCCATCTCGTTAACAACTGTTTCACCTGTGTAACCCTGGATAACACAGATCTTCTTGTCAGCCATATCAGCAGCTGTAGCGATATCAGAATCTTCCTTAACGATCATAACCTGAGTAGCTTTGTAGTATGGAGTTGTGAAGTTAACAGCTTCTTTTCTTTCGTCTGTAACTGTCATACCAGCGATAACTGCATCGATCTGTCCCTGGTCAAGAGCGATAAGAAGAGAGTCGAACTCAAGACTTTCCATAGAAACATCCATGTCAAGAACTTCGCCAAGTTTAGCAACGATAGCCATATCGATACCGTCATATTCATTCAGAACGCCTTCAGCAGAGATAAATTCGAATGGAGGGAATTCTGGGTTAGTAGCAAATTTGATAGAACCTTCAGCGAAAACGCCTGTGCCGATCATAAGTGTAGCTGCTGCAGCAAGAACAGCTGTCTTCATCATGTTTTTCATAATATAATCTCCTTTACATGAAATAATAAATATCAAAAAGCCTGAACAGCTCTTTAATCAATAAAATAATTACAGAACCTTACTAAGGAAGTTCTTGGTTCTTTCATTCTTAGGATTGCCAAATACTTCGGCTGGAGTACCCTGTTCCATAATGATACCCTGATCAATAAACAGAACTCTTGTAGCAACCTCGCGGGCAAATCCCATCTCATGAGTAACGATAACCATGGTCATACCAGAATTAGCAAGCTCCTTCATAACATCAAGAACTTCACCAACCATCTCAGGGTCAAGTGCAGAAGTAGGCTCGTCAAAAAGCATGATCTCAGGATTCATGGCAAGCGCTCTTGCGATAGCCACACGCTGCTTCTGACCACCGGATAACTGTGCAGGATAAGCATCTGCCTTATCAGCAAGACCAACCTTGGTAAGCAGTTCGATCGCACGCTTCTGTGCAGCCGGTTTGTCCATCTTCTTAAGAAGAGTAGGAGCAAGTGTGATATTGTCCATGATCGTAAGATGAGGGAAAAGGTTAAAATGCTGGAAAACCATACCCATACGCTGTCTTACAAGGTTAACGTTCGTCTTTGGCGAAGTGATCATATCCTGATCAACATAGATCTCACCGGAAGTAACATCCTCAAGAAGATTCAGACAGCGCAGAAAAGTACTCTTACCGGAACCGGAAGGACCGATAACAACGACAACCTCACCCTTATGGATCTCTTCTGTGATACCATTGAGAACCTTCAGATCACCAAAGGCCTTGTGCAGATTATTGACTTTAATCATTCGTTCATCCCCCTTCCTATCGAACATCTGATGCACGCAGACGCGCTTCTATATGATTAAGAGCAAGAGTCAGAACCTTGATCAGAACATAATAGATAATCGCGGTAGCGATCAGAGGCATAAACGCTTCAAAAGTAGCACTCTTAATGAAGTCACCAGCCTTCTGGATATCCATCAGACCAACGTAACCAACGATAGCAGTTTCCTTGATAAGAACGATAAATTCGTTACAAAGAGCTGGGAAAATATTCTTGATCGCCTGCGGAATAACGATATAGATCATCGTCTGTGAACCGCTAAGACCAAGGGAACGTCCGGCTTCTGTCTGTCCCTTATCAATAGAAAGAATACCTCCACGGATAATCTCGGAAACATAAGCACCGGAGTTGATACTGAATGCGATGGCTGCTATGATCCACTTTGGAATATCAATAGTAGCAAAAATAACAAAATAGATGATCATCAGCTGGGTAACTGAAGGTGTACCACGGATGACATCTGTGTAGATTCCACCAATAAACTTCAGCGGCTTACTCTTTGACAGATTGCAAAGAGCAATCAGCATACCAATGATGGTGCCTAGAAGAGTAGCGACCAGGGAAACCTTGATCGTAACACCGATACCATTTACCAGAAGCATGTATCTGTGATCATTGATAAAACAACGCTGAAAGGTGTTGGCGAAATCAGCAAACCAAGTTTGTAAAAAAATCATTTGCGTCTTCCTCTCTTTTCATGCATAATCATACTACACATCAGCAAATCCGCCAGAGGCGCATCGCAGATGTATAATTATGCATTATAGCATACATATTTTTTGAAAGGAAGTATAAAAATGAAACGGTTAATTCGGTTTTTTGTCAGATTTTTGCTTGTATTTGTTCTTATAATAATGTTAACTGTCGGAGGTGCATATGGATATGTTCATGTAAAGATGCATACTTGGCAGACTCCTTATACAGAAACTGTAGAACAGATCCTGATGGATCTTGTACCGGAAGAAGGAATCGTTGTAAGAGGAAGATATTATGATGCCTGGAGTGTCTACAATTTCCTCGAAGAGATCCGTTATGATCCGTATAATTATGTACATAAGGATCATCACTGTGTCCTTCAGTACGTACCGCAGGAGTACATATACTGGATCGTAAGCGTCTTAAGAATCTGCATGGGGTGCAGATAGAATTGCAATTATCCTCTGGATGGGGTATAATAAGATATCTTATTTTTAATAAAGGAGGATATAACAATGAAAAATGTTAAAAATGCAGTGTTGGCAGTGATCTGTCTTTCAATGGTAATGATGTTTGGATCTGCTGTTATGGCATCAAGTGATACTTATGCATGTTCAGGCGTTGATATTTACCTTGCACTTCGAAGCGCAAAAGCATTTGATTACAACAACGAGATTGGTAAGATCTATCCGGGCGAGACAGTAGAAGTACAGAGCTACGACTCAGGCACATATTGGTATGTATATTGTCCAAAGCTGAACAAGTACGGATATGTTAACAACAATTACCTTGTATATGCAGGCGGAAGCACACCAAGTCCATCAGGCTCATATAAAGTAAAGGTTGACAGCGGATATCTTGCCCTTCGTAATGCAAAGGCATTCGACTACAACAATGAGATCGGTGAACTTTACTCAGGCGATTCCCTGGATGTTCTTGATACATCTGATAGTCAGTACTGGTATGTATACAGTCCAAAGCTTAATAAGTACGGTTATGTGAATAAAGACTATGTATATTACAGCGGCGGTTCCAAGCCATCAGGCACAACCTACAAGGTAAGAGTAAGTGATGGATATCTTGCACTTCGTACAGCCAAGGCATTTGACTATAACAACGAGATCGGCAAGCTCTATACCGATGATAAGGTTGAAGTATTAGATACATCAGACAGCCAGTACTGGTATGTATATTCACCAAAGCACGACAAGTACGGCTATGTGAATAAGGATTACCTCAAAGCAACATCAGGTTCTAAGAATTATTCAACAGACAGACCAAGAACAGTAAAAGTAAGCAGCGGTTACCTCGCACTTCGTACAGCAATGGCTTACGATTACAACAATGAGATCGGTGAATTATACACAGGTGATACCGTATATGTACAGGATAAGACAAGCGATCAGTACTGGTATGTATATTCACCAAAGCATAACAAGTTTGGTTATGTGAATAAAGATTACCTTGTTAAATAAGGATATTGAATAAGGAATAAGTTTTAAAAGAGTTTTACAAAAGGTTACAAAAGGTTACAAAAGGAAGTTTTAGAGTTATGAACGAAAAGAAAAAGTTATCACTTGCAGCACAGATATTTATTGCACTTGTACTGGCGATCATCGCAGGCCTCTTACTTCAGAGTAAGGCAGATTTTGCGAATGCCTATATCAAGCCATGGGGAACAGTTTTCCTGAACCTCATCAAGTTTATCGTAGTACCGATCGTATTATTCTCTATCATGGCAGGTGTTATCTCCATGAAAGATATCAAAAAGGTTGGTTCTATCGGTTTAAAGACAGTAGTTTATTATCTTTGCACAACAGCATTTGCGATTGTAATCGGTCTTCTGGGTGGTAATCTTTTCAAGGGATTCTTCCCGGCGCTTACAACAACAGACCTTGTGTACGAAGCTGCTGAACCAACACCATTTATGGACGTGCTCGTTAACATTTTCCCATCCAACTTTATCAAGCCTATGGCAGATGCCAATATGCTTCAGGTTATTGTGATGGCACTTATCATTGGTTTTGCCATCATTCTGGTTGGAAAAGAAGCTGCAATCGTAGTGGATTTTGTCGAAGCAATCAATAAAGTATTCATGCAGGCTATGGAGATGATTCTTAAGCTCTCTCCAATTGGTGTATTCTGTCTCTTATGCCCGGTAGTAGCAACCAACGGATCTGCAATCATCGGTTCCCTTGCCATGGTTCTTCTCTGTGCATATGTATGTTACATTGTCCACATGGTAGTAGTATATTCCCTGACAGTAAAGGCTCTTGGCAATATGAGTCCGATCGAGTTCTTCAAGGGACAGTTACCGGCAATGATCTTCGCATTTTCAAGTGCTTCTTCTGTAGGAACACTTCCAATCAATATGGAAGGCTGCCAGAAGATGGGCGCATCCAAGGAAGTAACATCTTTCGTACTTCCACTTGGTGCAACGATCAATATGGACGGAACAGCTATTTATCAGGGTGTCTGCGCGATCTTCATCGCAGCATGCTTCGGCATCGCATTAACACCTGGACAGATGTTAACGATCGTACTTACAGCAACACTGGCATCTATCGGTACTGCAGGTGTTCCTGGTGCAGGCATGGTTATGCTTGCAATGGTACTTACATCTGTAGGTCTTCCAGTAGAAGGTATTGCACTGGTAGCAGGTGTTGACCGTATCTTTGATATGGGTCGTACTGTTGTTAATATCACAGGTGATGCATCCTGTGCACTCATCGTTTCCAACATGGAAGCAAAAAAGAATCGTTAGATCACATTTGATATAAAAAGGGCGTCGAAAGATGCCCTTTTTTCTTTTGCCAAAATGAAAAAGTTCTGATATAATCTTTTGGAAATTATTTCGCTTATTTTTCAGGAGGAGAAGATGGAAGAGAATCAGAATACCCCTCATCAAAGAAGAAAACGATACAAAGGAACACACCCGCGTTCCTTTGAGGAAAAATATAAAGAGCATGATCCGGAGAAGTATGCGGATACTGTTGCTAAGGTTATCAGTAAAGGAAGTACGCCTGCCGGTATGCATATCTCTATAATGGTAAAGGAGATCCTTGATTTCCTGCAGATTCAGCCGGGACAAAAAGGTATCGACTGTACCTTGGGTTATGGCGGACACACCCGTAAGATGATGGAGCAGCTTCAGGGGCAGGGACATATGTATGCACTTGATATCGACCCGATCGAGATAGAGAAGACGAAGGAAAGACTTGCAGCAGCAGGTTATGGCCCGGAGATTCTTACTGTTATCAAGACGAACTTTGCCAATATCCGGGAAGTTGCAAAGGAACATGGTCCGTTTGATTTCTTACTTGCGGATCTTGGCGTATCTTCCATGCAGATTGATAATCCAAAGCGCGGCTTCTCTTATAAGGTAGAAGGTCCACTGGATCTTCGTCTTGATCCGGAACATGGAGCACCGGCATCAGAGAGACTGAATGAAGTATCCATAGAAGAACTGGAAGGGATGCTTGTTGAGAATTCAGATGAACCTTATGCAGCAGAGATAGCACTGGAGATAAAGAAGAATATCAGGAAGTGGAAAAAGATCGAGACAACGACGCAGTTAAAAGATACGATTGAGTCAGCGCTTCGTTTCATTCCGGAGAATAAAGAGAAAAAAGATATCGTAAAGAAGACCTGCCAGAGAGTTTTTCAGGCACTTCGTATTGATGTGAACAGTGAATTTGAGGTACTGGAAGCATTCTTAGATGCGCTTCCGGATGTTCTTGCACCGGGCGGACGTGCGGCTATATTGACCTTTCATTCCGGAGAAGACCGCCTGGTAAAGAAGGCATTTAAGACATATAAGAAGCAGGGATTCTTTTCTGAGATTGCAGAGGATGTAATTCGTCCTTCTGCAGATGAATGCAGACAGAATGGCAGAGCCAGATCAACGAAGCTTCGTTGGGCAATCAAAGAATAAGACAATTAAAGTTCATGTGCCACAGTTGACGGAACAGGAACGAAGTGTACGTGAACAGTAATAAGACAGAATGGAGTTTTTATGGAAAGATTACATGGCGATGTGGTAGTAGATGGAGTTGCTGCCGGGCCGGTCTATGTCATAAAAAGAGAAAAAAGACACTCAGAACATCTGCCGGGAACTACTCTGGCAGAAGAATTAAAGAAAGTACAATGTGCGATTTCGCGTACGCTCCAGCAGCTGCAGCTTCTTGCCGAGCAGGCACGTATCTGTGGCGGTGAAACGGCAGCGAATATATTTGAAGCTCATCAATTGATTCTTATGGATGATGAATTCACGGAAACGATCCATGAGGTCTTAAGAGAAGAGTGTGTAACCGGTGAGATGGCGATCCGTAAGACCGGGGAAAAGTTCATCAATATGTTTGCGTCCATGGATATTCAGTATATGCGGGAGCGGGCAGCAGATATTCAGGATATTACCACACAGATCATCCAGAATATGAGTGATGATGAGACTTATCTGATCAGTCAGATGAAAAAGTTTGGTCCGCTCATCCTTGTGGCAGATCATATGAATCCAAGTGATATTTTCAAGATCGGAAAAGAAGATATCCTTGCCTTTGTGGTAACACAGGGTTCTGTTACGTCACATGCAGCGATACTTGCAAGATCCATGAATGTTCCGGCACTGATCCATGTATCAGATCTGGATCTTGACAGCCTTAATAACGGAGATTACATGATCGTAGATGCGAAGGAAGGCTATGTGGTAACACATCCAACACCGGAAGCGATTCTGGAAGCCCAGGAAAAAGCAGAAGCGATAAAAGAATCAGAAAAAGCACTTCGTAAATATATTGGAAAGAAGAGCATCACCAAAGATGGTCGTGAGATCAAGGTATATGCGAATATATCAGATATAGAAGAGACAGAGAATGTCAACAAGTACGCAGGAGATGGAATCGGTCTGTACCGAAGCGAGTTCCTTTTTATGGGACGCAAGTCTTTCCCTACCGAGGAAGAACAGTTCCAGGCGTATCGGCTTCTCCTTCGGAAGATGAATGACAAACCGGTAATTATCCGTACCATGGATATCGGTTCTGATAAGCCACTGGATTACTTTCCACTTGCCAGGGAAAAGAACCCGGCACTTGGCTATCGCGGCATCCGAGTATCATTAAAGTATCCGGAGATCTTTAAAGTACAGTTAAAAGCAATCTTCCGGGCAGCATATTATGGGGATCTGTCGGTTATGTATCCGCTTATTACATCTACCGTAGAATTGGACAATATTCAGAAAGTGATCGATGAAGCCGCCAGAGAACTGGAAGAAGAAAAGATTCTATATCGCATTCCGAAGCAGGGAATCATGGTAGAGACCCCGGCAGCAGTTATGATCAGTGATGAACTGGCAGAACGAGTTGATTTCTTCAGTATCGGAACGAACGACCTTGCACAGTATGCACTTGGAATTGACAGACAGAATACAGACCTTAACATGATGCATAATCCACAGCACGAAGGTATCATCCGTATGATCGAGATGACGATTGCGGCAGCACACCGCCACGGAATCTGGGCCGGGATATGCGGAGAGATGGCAGCTGACCAGACCCTTCTGAAACGCTTCGTAAAGATGGGCGTCGATGAAGTATCGGTCGCAGCAAGCCAGATATTAAAAGTAAGACAGACAATAGATGAAATGTGAAGAATTGAGCCATTGAGCCAGTGGCTCATCAACAAAAGAAAGGCGAGCCATCGGCTCGCCTTCTATAATTCGATTATTCTCACCTTATTACAGTGCAGCTTTGATCTTTTCGATCATTTCAGCGTATTCAGCATCTGAAAGATACTTCTGATCTGGGTTCATAGCGAATGTACCGCCCCATTCAAATTCATCTTTATACTTTGGTACAAGATGGAAGTGAAGATGACAACCTGTATCACCATATGCGCCGTAGTTAACCTTCTGTGGAGCAAATGCTTTGTGAAGAGCTTCTGCAACTCTGCGGATATCAGCGAAGAAAGCAACCTGTTCTTCAGCAGAGATGTTAACGATCTCACTTACATGATCCTTGTAAGCAACGATTACACGTCCTGGATGGCTCTGCTCTTTAAACAGGTAAAGCTGTGATGCAGAAAGATCACAGATCTTGATTCCGAACTTGTCCAGTAATTCATTTTCCATGCAGTATGCACAATTATTATCTTTCATAAATAACCCCCTAAATTTAGTATTTGATATCTATATTTTAAGATATTGTCAGACTAATTGCAATGTTATATACCAATAATTATAATATGATTCGGCAAATTTCTGGGCAGTTTTACTGAAAAAGTAAGTTAAGCCTATACTCTACGCAATCAACTGGGAAACCAATTTTACACATTCTGATGCGTCCTGCGAATATCCGTCAGCCCCAATCTGTTCGGCCCATTTTTCTGTAACAGGAGCTCCACCTACGATAACTTTATACTGATCACGGATTCCTCTTTCATTCAAAAGACGGATCACATCATCCTGGATCATCATAGTAGTAGTAAGTAATGCGCTAAGACCGATTACCTGTGCATGAACTTCAACCGCTTTATCTACGATAGTCTCTGCAGTAACGTCCTTTCCAAGATCATATACCTTGAATCCATTTGCCTTTAAAAGAGAGCAGCAGATACCTTTTCCGATATCATGAACATCGCCTTCTACGGTAGCAAAGACAACCGTACCCTTGTCTTCAACCGCTGCGGCACCTTCAGCCATCTGTTCTTCCATCTTAGAAGAGACTGTTTCCATAATTTCAGAAGCATACATCAGGTCAGGGAGAAATACTTCTCCTTCGGAAAACAGATCCCCAAGTTCCTGCATTCCGGCAGAATATCCGGCTGTAAGAAGCTCCGGAAGATTCTCGTTGCCTTCAATAGCCTGATCCAGGACTTCATAGGCAAGATCCTCATCAAGATCAAGAATAGCATTTTTTGCCTGTTCACATAATTCTTCAAATATCATTTCTTCATTCCTCCGCATTTTTTAATATCAATTGAAATCCCACGGGTGTTTTTCGGGTATTTCTAAGACAACCCGGTCCAATAAATGAAATCGATGGATCTTCCGCTATCTGATACAGATTCTCAAGATAAGAAAGATTCGGATCAAAGACAAGCTGTTCAATCAAAGCCGATTCATTATTGACAAGATCCATCGCCATATTACCGCAGATATGGAACAGTGCATGTTCAAGAGAACCATGACATTGAACCAGTAATTTCTTCTCCCATGGGGCTATCCAGTTTTTATATATCTGTGGTCCACAAAGGGACCTCTTTCCCAGTGGATCTGCAAGGGATATCACCTTACATCCGGCTTCCAAAAAGGAAGTAAGATATAAGATAAGTTCTTCCAGGATGCGATCCAGAATGGAAGTAATACATCCATCTTTCTTCCTGCGAATCGACGCAAACACCTTTTCCGGTGGGAGCAGTGCTGTCAGGACGGAAAATGGAGCCTGTACCTCCACGACTATTTTTCTATCCGCACTTTCACGGATAACTTCCACCATAGCTTTACTTCGAGGGTCATCTCTTAAAAAGCCTTTTTTCTTCTCGCACAGATGCTGGTAAAGTTCTTCCGGTGCGGAAAAAGGATAAATGCCTGGCACCCAGCAGTTTGCCTTTTTTGCCATAGGAGCACCTAAGATACATGCTTCCTGACTCTGAATTACAGGAAGAACATCATATTCCTCCAGATTGTACGAAGCAATCAAAGGAAGAATCCGTAAAAGTTCCTGTGAACTACTAAGTACATCAAACTCCAGTTCATAAACTTCTGGTGGAAGAAAATGTGTATCGATTCCAGGACAACTCCAGTTCATTTTATTAAGCCCCGATTCCATTGGAAAAATCAATAGAAGCCTGAACCATGGCACGTGCATTTTCGACAGGAGCACCTGCCGGGAATTCACAGCCGCTTGAAAGCAATAAGCCGCCGCCATTTTTCTGTGCAAGTTTTAATAAACGCATAGACTCTTCGTAGACACTATCCGGTGTCCCCTGTACCATCTGTTCAGAAGGAGAGAGACTTCCCATGATACAAAGCTGATGCTCAGCACCTGCAAGCATCTCTTCCATATCAACCATAGAATCGATGGAGAATGCTTTTACTCCAAAAGACTTTACTTCCGCAAGTCGAAGACCTGATTTTCCACAGATATGAAGAATAACAGGAATCTTACCTTCCAGACTTTCCATATATTTCTGGAAATATGGAGTAACGAACTGCTTAAAGGTTCTTGGCGCGATCATATCACCGGAAGCCACCGGTTCTGCGATCAAAAAGATATCGGCACCATTTTCGGAATACAGTTTTGTCAGGATCGTGCTTACACGACCTGCAAATGCGATCAGGTTTGGAATCTGCTTATTTCTCTTTGCAATCTGTTTCATGAATTCACCTGGTCCAAGAAGATTGGCTGCCCCGGTAAATGGACCACCTAAGCATACCCCGATAGACTTTTCTTCTCCCACCAGTTTCTTTACTTCTCTTAACTGTTTTACACTACGGTCAATATAGTAGTTATTACACAGAACTTCTTTGATCTGTTCATCTGTAAGATCAGGAATATCCTTTTCAAGATCAAAGATACAAGGTTCAACCTCTGCTGCACGGCCTACACGGGATGCATCGATCTTAGCACCAAATGCAGTTGTCCATGCAAATCCACAGGTGCAGGCTGCGAATACGATATCATTATTCAGTTCTTCAAAACGTTTTACGATCATAGCTGCGCCGTAATCTTCAAGTGCCAGCTGCTGGTCAAAGCAGATTCCTTCCTGTCCGATCAGCCACGCAGAACCATCCAGTGTGAAGGCAGGTGTTCTGTCTGTTTCTTCAAATGCAAGTGCTGCAAATAATCTTTCTTTTGCTGTCATATTTTCTCTTCTTTCCTATAATTTATTATAATGATTTATAAAAGTCTTCAGATTCCTCCGGAGACTGTTTTGTAAAAAGACTTACAACGATCGTTGTAACAAGCGACCCAAGAAGGCCAAATGCACCATACCAGATATCGCCCACATTCCACACGGTATAAGTAAATATTACAAGCACGGTACCAGCTATCGTACCTGCAACTGCTCCCTGCTTTGTCGCCTTTTTCCAGTAGATTCCAAGTACCAGAATCGGGAAAAGCGGCATAACGATCGCAATCGCAAACATGATCAGAGTATAGATCAGTGCCGGTGGATGAATCGCAAAGATGATACTGATGATGCCTACAATGGCAATTACCATACGGATCGCAAAAAGTCTTTGCTTTTCATTCATCTGGATTCCCAATGTATGATGCAGAATATCTTCCGAGATTATAGAACCGGTTACAAGAAGAAAGGAATCCGCAGTAGAGATTCCTACGGCAACGGCTCCTACAAAGAACCCGATCATAAGCAGCAATGCCAGGGAAGGATTCATTCCCTGAATCACATTTTGAATGAGATAAGGGATGATATATTCAGTTTCCTCATAGGAAAGTCCAGGAAGGAGGGCTATCGCAACCATACCGATCAGCATCGTACCGGTCCATACAAAGGCCTGCAAAGGCGGTGTCAGAAACATCAGTTTTTTCTGTGTCTGCATATCTTTTCCGGAATAACCGGAGCGGACGAATACATGAGGAAGCATAACTGTCCAGCCAATGGCACAGCTAAATGGATAGCCGAATCTGGAAGGATAGGATACCCATCCATCCGGGCCCGGATAGGAAAACCAGCTTTGGGTATGTTCCCATATCGTTGAAGCTGCTTCACTTAAAGACCCGTGAAATCCAAGAATCAGACAACTGATGACAATGATCCAGAGGATGCTGATGTAGACGAGTCCCTGAATAGTATCAGTAAGTGCGATAGACTTTAGTCCCCCGATCATAACGTAACAGATAAGCACTACCCCAACGATCAACACAACACTTCTGTAATTAGCCGCGCCGCCTGTTGCAATCTCTGCCGCTTTTGCAACCGAGATCAGAACACTGGCTACATAAGGAAAAGATGCACTTAAGAATATCATTGCCAGCAGAATGCGAAGTAACGGACTTTTGAATCTTTCATAATAAAAGTCTGCCGGGGTGGTATAGCCTCTTTTGCTATTAATAATCCACACCTTATTCATGACAAAATGCATTACGACAGGAAACAGGCAGATATAACTAAGTTCGGATGCCCAGTAGCCAAGCCCGCCTCTGTAATAAGCACCCGGTCCGGCGAAAAATACCCAGGTACTCATAAGAGATGCGATATAAGTCATGACCAGAATAGGCCATCTGATACTACCTCCTGCTGTTGCGAATCCGCGGGCACTTTTTTGTCTGTGAAGACGATGTTCTACGATAGCAACCCCAAGTAAAAATAACAGATAGATCGTAAAAATCATCCAAAGCTGCAATAACGACAACATCTAGTTTTCCTCCACTTCTTCCGGCGTTGATGTCTGACTATGATTCTGACTATAGAAGCGGGATACTTTTATCAGTCCCCAGTACACCGAGATCCATAAAGGAATCAGCGTACAAAGACCATGAATAATAGTACCGGAAGCACTATGATAAACCGGAACCAGTGGGAGATTATAAAGTACATAAAATATCACAACTGCTGTCAGCCATATTTTTTCTATCTTCGTGAATTTCATGTCGCTCACCCTCTTTTCAGGTTTTCAGCTGCTTCTTTTACAATAGAAGCAATTGCTTCCTGCTTTTCGACTGAAAGGAGTTCAGGAATTTCTTTTTTCTGGAATTCGTCATAGAATTCTTTTGCACGATCAAGAAGAGTGGTCTCTTTTTGCCCTTCTTTTGCTTCTCCCTGTGTATTGAAAAGCTTTGATCTGTGCATTGTCCTGCAATGCTTTCTGGTATGCTTGCTTCGAAGATATCCGTTCGCATCGTTTCCGGCGATCAATTCATCAAAATTCATGGTTTCATCTGTCACATCCAGACCGTCGCGAAGACGCTTTGCAATCTCAAAGATTTCGTTATCCAGAATCAGCTGAAGAGGGCTGATGGTCTTTGCTGTATCAAACTGGCCGGCGCCGCCTAAAATACTTGCATCTGACATTGCCATCGCATGGATCAGAGAAGTACGTTCGATCATGTTCTGTTCATCCAGAAGAACACTGTCTGTACCGGTTCCGTAAGAATGACAGCGGATGTTATAAAACTGTTCAAATACCTGCATACAGATCAGTCTTCCGTAGGTTATCTCTGTATTTGACTGAAGGGTATGGGTTGTTTTCATATCAAGAGAGAACAGGAGAGGAGTTGCAACAACCGGTAAGCCCGGACACAATAACTCCAGCATAACGATCTGCGCCAGAACCTCTGCACATGCCACAAGAGCACAACCCTGCGCTGTCACAGGAGCATTTGCGCCAGCGGTAGGAAGAGAACAAGGAAGAACCGGAATTCCGGCTTTCGCACATTCATAGATGATCTCCGCATCCATATATTTATACTGAAGGACCGGTACACTACAGGAGATAAAGCTAACGATCGGTTTTTCTTTTAACGCCTGTTCCCCGCCGGCTGCCTCCTGGCACATACGAATCAGGTATTTCGTATTCTCTGCTTCGTATGGCTGGATCCAGATATGTTTTTTTGAAGTATTTAATGCACGTTCCAGTGCGAAAACATCGATTGCTTCTTCCGGCACACTTGGGTCACATGCAGATGGAAGCGCTACAAAGCTGATATTTTCAAGCTCATTTGCAAGTGCAAACCATTTTGTACAGTCATCCGGAGTGATCTGTCGCTTTTCTTCATCCACCGGCTGAATAAACGGTGCTCCGGTACAGGTTCTGGTATAAAATTTACCTTCCGGATGTGGGAAGACAAGATTATTCGTTTCGTCCTGGGCATAAAGAGTAAACTCTGCCGGAACATCAGCAATTGCCTTTTTGATAATCTCTTTCGGGAAACGAACATGATTTCCATCCACCTGACAGCCAGCACGAAGAAGTTCTTCTTTTAATGCAGGGTGATCCAGTTCGATACCTCTTTCGCTCAGAAGACGCTCCATATGATCCGCAAAAAGAGCAGTTTCTTCTTCTGTCATAACATTGTATTTAATTCTTTTTTTCATATTGATATCCTTTCCGCATTTAACAGGATTGTCTTTAGATGTATATATATGTGTAATGTGCTATGTATACCCATCTGACAAGACAGGTGTATTATATCACAGTATATCGAAATGGCAAGAAAATTGTGATGATTGTTAAGATGTTATCAGTCCAATTACAATGTTAATCTGCTTGCGGCGTTTCCTTCTTTCTTGTATAATAAAAAATTGACACATAATATAAGAAATAATGTTTGATATTAAGGAGAACCATTATGGAATACTGGGATATTTATGATAAAGACAAAAAGCTTACGGGGAGAACGATGAAGAGAAATGATTTCACATTAAAGGATGATGAGTATCATCTTACGGTACTTGGCGTTATTATGCGTCCGGATAAGAGATTCCTGATCACAAAGCGTGTCATGACAAAGCGCTGGGCACCGGGCTGGTGGGAAGTTTCCGGCGGTGGAGTTATGGCAGGAGAGACTTCTGAGGAAGCTGTTAAAAGAGAAGTTCTGGAAGAAACCGGGCTTGACGTTTCCGGTGCAAAGGGCGGATATGTATTCACCTACAGCCGTGAGAATCCGGGCGAAGGCGATAACTACTTTGTAGACATCTATCGTTTTGAGATGGACTTTAAGGATGAAGATTTAAAGCTTCAGGAAAAAGAGACGGACGGATACGCCCTTGCAAGCGCAGAAGAGATCAGAGCTCTTGCAGAAAAAGGCATATTCTTACACTACGACAGTATTAAAAGGGTATTTGAAGTATAATGAAAAAGAACATATTTATTATGATAATAATGGCCTTGCTAATCCTTGTATCTGTAAATGCATGGGCTTCGCAGGACCTTACCTCTTTAAGTGACGGTGATTATCGTATTCATATTGAAGATGGAGAGATTACATCTGTTGAGTCTCTGGAAGAAGAGGTGTCCCCAGCTTATCTTCCGGCAGAGCCGATGACGGTGGATATTCCGGATGGCGAATATTCCATCGAACTTAACATGGCGGGGGGAAGCGGAAAGGCAAGTATTGTATCTCCGACACTTTTGACTGTTACAGATGGAAAAGCATATGCACACATTCAGTGGAGCAGTCCGAACTACGACTATATGATCGTTGCAGGCGAGAAGCTCCTGAATAAAAGCGAAGAAGGGATGAATTCTGCTTATGATATCCCGATCCTTTGCATGGATGATGAGATGCCTGTGATTGCAGATACTACAGCAATGGGAACACCTCATGAAGTCAATTATACACTGACATTTTTCTCAGAATCTGTCGGAGAAAAAAGTGCACTCCCACAGGAAGCTGCAAAGCGAGTGATCATGATTGCTCTGTTCATTATCGTTGGCGGCGGCATCCTGAATCACTACGTCAATAAAAGGGGAAACAAATGATAGAATTAAAGAATCTGACAAAAAAGTTTGATGATTTTACTGCAGTAGATTCCCTGAATCTGAAGATCGAGACAGGAGAATTCTTTGGACTTCTCGGACCGAATGGAGCTGGAAAGACGACGACCATCAGTATGATCTGTACGCTTTTACTTCCGACAGCAGGTGAGATCCTGATCGATGGAAAGCTTCTTACAAGAAAGACCGTAGACCTGAAGAGAAAAGTCAGCGTCATTACCCAGGAATACTCCATGAGACAGGACATGACGGTAGATGAGATCATGGAATATCAGGGAAGACTTTATTTCATGCCGGTAAAGAAGATCCGGGAACGTTCTGCAGAACTACTGGAGTTCTGTGGTCTTACTCCATTTCGAAAGAGAAAAGTAAGAAAGCTTTCCGGCGGTATGAAGCGTAAACTCATGGTATGCCGTGCACTCCTTACAGAGCCGGATATACTGCTTCTTGATGAACCGACTGCTGGAATGGATGCATTATCCAGACGCCAGATGTGGACGATCCTTCGCCAGTTGAACGACCAGGGGCTGACGATTCTTCTGACCACCCACTATATGGAAGAGGCAGAAACTTTGTGCGACCGCGTAGCCCTGATGGATAAAGGGAAACTGGAAGAGATCAATACTCCAAAGGGAATGATCGATGACCTCGGCGCTTTTGCTGTAGATGTGACAGAAGAAAAGGGCGTAAAAGGCTACTTCTTTAAGGAACGTCAGCAGGCGATCGACTTCCTTTCTACTAGAACAGAAGACTGCGTATTAAGAAATACAACACTTGAAGATGTATTCGTAGAGCGCGTCGGAAAGAAATTAATGACAAGATAAGGGAGAATGTATGGGAATATTAGCGATTCTCTGGGAAAAATGGAGAGAATTCCGAAGAGATTTTTATAAAATAACATTAGCAGCAATGATTGCGCCACTCATGTACCTTATCGTATTCGGTATGGGGATAAAGACGATATCAGACGGACAGCCTTATCTGAACTTCCTGATTCCGGGCGTCATTGCACTTACCACAATGAACGGTAGCTTTAATGCCATTGCACAGAATCTGAATGTACAGCGACTGTATGAAAAAGCCTTTGATCAGGTCATGATCTCACCGACACCTCTATGGCAGTTCATTGTAGGACAGGTCATCGGCGGATCCTTACGTGGATTATATGCAGGCTGTGTTATCATGCTTCTGACATTACCAATCGGCACAGGGCTGATCTTCAACTTCTGGTCATTTCTGATCATGTTCCTAAACGGAGCAGTATTTTCAATCATCGCGGTAGTTGTATCCTTTTATGCAAAGAATCATACCGACGTACCACGATTTTCCAACTATATCATCATGCCAATGGCCTATCTGTGTAATACCTTCTTTTCAACTTCACAGATGCCGGATGGCGTACGTCAGGTCGTAGGAGTGCTTCCGCTTTCACAGACCAGCGAGATGATGCGAACCATCGCAGCAGGCGGTGCAGCTGACCCGAAAGGAATCGGCATCTTGATGCTGTATCTTGCAGGATTCGGATTCGCAGCATTTTTATTCTTATATAAGAAGCAGAATCTGTAGTTAGGGGATGATACATATGAAGTTACGAGAAGATATACTGGCTTACCAGCCAAGGAATGAACAGGAACAGTGTGATAAGGAGATGATCCTTAAGGCACTGGACCAGAAAGATATCTTCAGCAGGGAGAATATATTTGCTCACATGACAGCATCTGGATGGGTAGTGAATAAAGACCGTACAAAAGTCCTGATGGTCTATCACAACATCTACAATTCCTGGTCCTGGATGGGGGGACATGCAGACGGAGAAACTGACTTGTTAAAAGTTGCAATAAAAGAAGTGAAGGAAGAGAGCGGCATCACAAACGTAAAACCAGTCAGTGAAGATATCTACTCCCTGGAAGTCCTTACCGTAGACGGACACTGGAAACGTGGAAAATACGTTTCCTCCCACCTCCATCTGAATGTAACCTATCTTCTTGAGGCGGACGATACACAAGAGTTACAGATCAAAGAAGACGAGAATAGCAACGTAGCATGGTTTTCGCCAAAAGATGCAATAGCCGCATCTACGGAACCTTGGTTCCAGGAACATATTTATTCAAAATTTGTTGAATAAATTTTCGAAAAAGTATTGCATTATCATAAGAATAATGTTAATATATAGAAGCTGTTTGAGAGAACAGAAGATGCAGGGGTATCGAAGTGGTCATAACGAGGCGGTCTTGAAAACCGTTTGTCCGCAAGGGCGCGTGGGTTCGAATCCCACCCCCTGCGTTTCATCTTTCACAGTATATGCGCGAGTGGCTCAGTTGGTGGAGCGCGACCTTGCCAAGGTCGAGGCCGCGGGTTCGAGTCCCGTCTCGCGCTCTTTTTTATTTCAGAGATATCTTTGTGATATCTCTTTTTTATTGCTTTATTATATTTCTTATTAATTTATGAATTTAACGAAAAACTTGAAATAACGTTTCAAATTCGCTATAATACAGAAATGGTATGGTAACCGTATGGGTAGTTTTTAAGAAAGGTATGGATCGATTTTTGATCCTGAACAAGGCAAGTAATGTTAAAAAGGCAATTTACAAAACGACTTCTTGCAGGTACTACGGCGGTTCTGCTTCTGGCAGGACAGTCGCCAACCATGTCGATCTTTGCGGAAGAGTATTATGATTTCGCTGAAGAGTATTATGAAGAAGAATATTTTGAACACGAAGAGTATTATGACCATCATCCGGGTGAAGAATACTTTGATCATCATCATGAAGAAGAATATTTTGAAGAAGAATACTACGACGAAGAATTTTACGACGAAGAGACAGAAGAATTAGAGACAGAAACTGAGAAAGAGACTGAACGTGGCAAGGTAGATCCTGAGTATGGAGCTGACGAATACCACGAGAGAAGAAAGCCTGAAGATGGGTTTCGTATCCGTAAGAATCCGAAGGAAAGCAAGTTTGAAGATTTTAAGCTTCTGACAAAAGATGACGCAGACAAGTATTTCAACCTGGTATATTATCATCAGCTTCCGGATAAGGTAGAACTTGATGTGAAGGAATTACTTCAAAGACCAGAGCTTCCGACCGGATGCGAGACTATAGCACTTACAGCGGCACTTCGATATGAAGGTTTTGATCTTCTGAAGACCACTATTGCAGCAGAATTTCTCCTGTACAATCTTCGCGATGAGAATGCAGCTATAGGATTTATCGGAGATCCGTTCAATGAGACCGGAGCCGGCTGTTTTGCACCTGCACTTGCAGCAACTGCCGATAACTTCTTTATCGACCAGGGATATACATATCGCGCATTTGACCTTACCGGATCAACACTGGATGAACTTCTTTGCTATGTTGCAGCAGGAACACCGGTTATGGTATGGACAACCATGTTTATGGAACCGGTAGAGTTCACAGGTGAACATGGAAGATATGACGGACACGATTACAACTGGTACAAGTCAGAACACTGTGTACTTCTTACCGGTTATGATCTGGACAAAGATACCCTGACTGTGAACGATCCGATGGAAGGAATTGTTACAAGAGACTTCTATGAATTTGAAGAAATTTATGATAAGATCGGCCAGTATGCAGTAGTAGTAAAAGATCTGGAAGCAGCATCAAAGAAAAAGAATTGAATAAGATTACAACAAAAGACCATGTCGGTGCGACATGGTCTTTTTACACGCTATTTTGTTTCAATGATTTCATATGCTTCTTTTCGAATCCAGATAGCAACGGTACCGTCGGCTACGGAGAATTCTCCGCATCCGTCAGCCCCTACTGTAACGGGAGCATCCGTTGGCTGCAGGAGATTCACGAATTCCTCGCCGGCATACTTCATCGATACGTACATACGCTTCGTTCCACCGGTTCCATTGGTGAACAACACAGCTATACCAGAGCCAGAATGTTCACTATCCCCGGAACGGGTATAGCCGACAACGTGAGAATCGTCGTAATAATCCATCTGAGTACCATAAGCTGCGATCTTTCGTGCCTTACACATCTTGCCAAGATCGGGAACCGGCGCCACATGGCTGTATGGGATACCAAAGAGGTCGCCGTAGAACAGACATGGTGTACTGAATTCCTGAAAAAGGATCGCTGCGTATGCCTGTGTCTTAAACCAGGATGGAACGAACGATTCCAGAGCCTGACCAGGCTGCGTGTCGTGGTTATCCACAAATGTCACGGCATTATCAGGTCGTGCACGCAGTAAGCTTCCATTTAGTAGGTTACGCATATCATATTCCTGGTTATTAGCAGCGTTGACAAATGCATAGTGAAGCGGAGAGTCAAAGAGTGCATATTGATTCTCGATCGCATCGAGATAATGAAGAAGTCGCTCAATCTCGCCAGACCAGTATTCGCCTACAACAAAGAAGTCTTCCCCACGATGCTGACGCATCTTTCTTACCCAGTCAAGGAAGAAGTCATGACTGATATGCTTCACAGCATCGAGTCTCAGACCGTCGCATACCGTCTCATCCAGATACCAGTAGCCCCAGTCAGTAACCTTGCGGACAACTTCCGGGTTATCCATATCAAGGCAAGCCCCCATCAGATAATCAAAGTTCCCTTTCTCCCAGTCTGTTTCCGGATTCCAAGTCTTATCCTTCATGCGGAAAAGCCCGGAAGTCCCGGCAGCCTCATCCCAGTCAGTACCCTTAAAGTCTGTGTAATTCCAGGTCTCATCACTATATTTCTGATTTCTTCCCGGAAATGTGAATCCTGTCCAGGAATGGATTGCCTTTTCGTCTGAAATCTGCTGGTTACGGTCATCGAAAGAATCCTCAACGACAGTAACTTCTTCCGTTTCATCTGCACCCATGAGATGATCCAGAACAATATCTGCGATAACCTGGATTCCTTCTTCACGGAGCTTTTTGATACACGAAAGATATTCCTCCTTCGTACCATACTTTGTACGCTTGGCACCCTTCTGGTCGAATTCGCCAAGGTCATATTTATCATATACATCATATCCGACACTCTTGGTTCCGCCGGCACCCTTATATGCAGGTGGAAGCCAGAGCTGGTCGATTCCAATCTCTTTTAAATAAGAAGCCTGATGGCTGATGCGTCTCCAGTGAAGACCATCATCTGGAAGATACCATTCAAACCCCTGTAACATAATCTTATTTTCCATGTACAAATCACCTAATTTCTCATACAATTCATGTTAAATGTTGATAAAAATACTCCGAAAAACAGACGAAAAGGCTGATTTCTTCTGGGTTGAGTACTGTTTATAGCACTTTTTTTGCAGATTGTCAACTCTGTGACAAATTGTGATGTTTACTAGTTGACAAATTCACTTTAAATTGCTAAAATATAGAAAGTTTTACGTAAAAAAGGAGTACTAGGATGAAACAGAGAGTGTTATCTATGCTTGTTGATAATACATCAGGTGTTCTGAGTCGTGTTGCGGGTCTTTTCAGTCGTCGTGGATATAACATCGACAGCTTAACTGTAGGTGTTACAGCTGATCCAAGATATTCAAGAATGACAGTTGTAGTGAACGGTGACGAACAGATTCTGGATCAGATTGAAAAGCAGGTTCGGAAGTTGATCGATGTAGTGGATATAAAGACATTAAAACCGGGAGAGAGTGTTAACAGAGAACTTATCATGGTTAAGATCCGTACAGAAGCACAGGATCGTCAGCCGATCAATGCAATCTGTGATATTTTCCGTGCAAAAGTTGTAGACGTTGCAAGAGATTCCATGATCATCGAACTTACAGGTGACCAGGGTAAGTTAGCAGCTTTTCTTGAACTCATCAGTGACTATGAGATCCTTGAGCTTGCAAGAACAGGTATGACAGGTCTGTCTCGTGGTTCCGATGACGTAAGATATTTATAATTTTGTTTGTTATTGGCAGAAAGCTATTAACATATATCCAATTTCGGATTATTATTTATTTTTAAATGCATAAGTTATGTATGGAGGAGAAAACTATGTCAGAAACAAAAATCTATTATCAGGAAGACTGTAACCTTGCTATGCTGGAAGGCAAGACAATCGCAGTTATCGGTTATGGTTCACAGGGTCATGCACACGCATTAAACGCTAAGGAATCAGGCTGCAACGTTATCATCGGTCTTTACGAAGGCAGCAAGTCATGGGACAAGGCTGTAGCACAGGGCTTTGAAGTTTATACAGCTGCAGAAGCTGCAAAGAAAGCTGATATCATCATGATCCTTATCAACGATGAAAAGCAGGCAGCTCTTTACAAGAAAGATATCGAACCAAACCTTGAAGAAGGCAACATGCTGATGTTTGCTCACGGTTTCAACATTCACTTCGGATGTATCAAACCACCAGCATATGTTGATGTTACAATGATCGCTCCTAAGGGACCTGGTCAAACAGTAAGAAGCGAATACCAGGCAGGTAAGGGTGTTCCTTGTCTTGTTGCTGTACATCAGGATGCTTCAGGAAAGGCTCTTGAAAAAGCACTTGCTTACGCACTTGCAATCGGTGGAGCTAGAGCTGGTGTTCTTGAAACAACATTCAGAACAGAAACAGAGACAGACCTTTTCGGTGAACAGGCAGTTCTTTGTGGTGGTGTATGTGCTCTTATGCAGGCTGGTTTCGAAACACTTGTTGAAGCTGGTTACGACCCAAGAAACGCATACTTCGAATGTATCCATGAGATGAAGCTGATCGTAGACCTTATCTACCAGTCAGGTTTCGCTGGAATGAGATACTCTATCTCTAACACAGCTGAATACGGCGATTACATCACAGGACCAAAGATCATCACAGATGAAACAAAGAAGACAATGAAGAAGATCCTTTCAGATATCCAGGATGGTACATTTGCAAAAGACTTCCTTCTTGATATGTCATCTGCAGGCAGCCAGGTACACTTCCAGGCTATGAGAAAGCTTGCTGCTGAACATCCAGCAGAAGTAGTTGGTGAAGAGATCCGTAAGCTTTACAGCTGGAACGGTGAAGAAAAGCTCATCAACAACTAATTAAGAGCTAGTCACTTCCAATTGACAATAGAATAAAGATTTACAACAGACTGTTTTATGAAGAATAAGGCAGTCTGTTTTTTATGGACACATCCATGCCGGGTATGGTATAATATTTTTCAAATTTTGACTTTAATCATATAAACATACATACACAGGGAGGATTTATGGGAAAAGTATTTCGATTTCACAAGGATGTAGATACTGACCAGATCATTGCATCACAGTATCTTTTATTCCCGACCATTGATGAGATGAAGTCTCACACATTTGAATCATTGAATGGCAGCTTTGCAGCAGATGTTAAGCCGGGAGATTTTGTAGTAGCAGATGAGAACTTCGGTTGTGGTTCTTCCAGAGAGCAGGCACCAAGCGTACTGAAAGCCCTGGGCGTTAAGGCAGTAGTTGCTAAGTCTTTTGCAAGAATCTTTTATCGTAACTCCATCAACATCGGCATGCCTGTAATCGTAAGCAAGGAACTTTACGATGTAGTAAAAGAAGGCGACGATATGGAGATGGATCTGGAAAAGGGTATCATTACAGCGAATGGACAGACCTATTCCTGTACAAAGCTTCCTGCAAAGATGCAGGAGATCCTGGATCAGGGCGGCCTGATCGCATCACTGAATAAGGAGGAAGCATAAGATGGGAATGACAATGGCAGAGAAGATCATTGCCTGTGCAGCCGGTGTAGAGAGCACAAAAGCAGGTGATATCGAGACAGTTACTTTAGACAGACTGATGAGTAATGATGGTACCACACATCTTACTATTGATATGTATAACAAGCTGAAGAATCCAAGAATTGCAGATATCGATAAGCTTGTTTGGATCGTAGACCACAATATTCCTTCTGACAGTCCGAAGACTGCAGCATCTCATAAGAAGATGAGAGATTTTGCAAGAGACAATGGCATCACATTCTATGAAGGTGAAGGTGTATGTCACCAGGTTATGATGGAGAATCATGTAAGACCGGGTGAACTCATTTTTGGTGCAGATTCACATACATGTGCATACGGCGCACTCGGTGCATTTGGTACCGGTGTTGGATGTACAGATTATCTCTATGCTATGGTTACCGGAACATCATGGCTTTTAGTACCAGAGACGATCCGCTTCAACCTTACAGGAAAGCTGAATGAAGGCGTATATGCAAGAGATGTGATCCTTACAATCATCGGTCAGATCTCAGCAAATGGAGCAAACTATAAGGCAATGGAATTTGCCGGAGAAGGTTTACATAATCTTACAATGGCAGATCGTATCTCTATCTGTAACCTCTGTGTAGAAGCAGGTGCTAAGACTGCACTTATGGAAGTAGATGACGTTGCTATGGCATATTTAAAAGAACATGGAAGAGAGCCAAAGGCAATCTTTACATCTGACGAGGACGCTGTATTTTCACAGGTGATCGATGTGGATCTTTCTACCATTCAGCCGATCGTAGCTAAGCCACACTTCGTAGATAATGTGGTTCCTGCAAAGGAATGCGAAGGTATCAAGATCGATGAAGCATTCTTAGGTTCATGTAACAATGGACGTATCGAAGACTTAAGAGTTGGTGCAGCTGTTATCAAGGGTAAGAAGGTAGCACCAAAGGTACGTTTCCTTGTTGTACCAGCAAGCCGAAGCATTTACAAGCAGGCAATGGAAGAAGGTCTTCTTGACATCTTCATGGAGGCAGGTGCCATCGTTATGAATCCGAACTGCTCAGTATGCTGGGGTGCATGTCAGGGCGTTATCGGCGAAGGTGAGACACTGATCTCTACCGGAACGCGTAACTTCAAGGGCCGTGCAGGACACAAGGATTCCTTCGTATATCTGGCTTCTGCAGCAACCGTAACAGCATCAGCAATCGCAGGCTGCATTAAGACAGCAGATGAGGTATAGAGATGAACGAGACATTTACAGCAAAGATCTGGGTTCTTGGCGACGATATTGATACAGATATCATTCTTCCAACTGAATACCTTGCCATGAAATCCGTAGAAGATATGAAACCATACGCATTTTCACCACTTAGACCAGAACTGGCAGGTCTGATTCAGCCAGGCGACATGATCGTTGCCGGCAAGAACTTCGGATGCGGTTCCTCCCGTGAACAGGCTCCTGAAGTTGTAAAGGCACTGGGAATCAGCTGTGTTGTAGCAAAGTCCTATGCAAGAATCTTCTTCCGTAATGCGATCAATAATGGTCTGTTACTGATCGAGAATCAGGATCTGTATGACGCAGTAACAGAGGGTGACCTTGCAGAAGTAACTCCAGGCGAGAAGATCGTATATAATGGAAAGACTTATGAGATCGCATCCCTTCCGGAGAACCTGATGGAGATCCTGAATGCCGGTGGTCTTGTAAAGGCTATGCGTAAGCGTAATGGACTGGAGGTATAGATAAGATGTCACATACATTAATTGAAAAAGTTATTGGGAATAAAGTAGGCAAAGAAGTACGTCCTGGTGATATCGTAACCGTAGACGTAGACTGGTGCATGGTAGATGATATCATGGTACCATTTGCCATCAAGAAGTTCGAAGAGATGGGCTTTACCAAGGTATGGGATCCGGATAAGGTAGTTCTTATCTACGATCATTTCCTTCCTGCAACACAGACAGACGACTCCAGACATTTCCGTGAGGGCGATGCATTTGCAGAGAAATATGGCCTGACCAATGTACATCGTACCGACGGTATCTGTCATCAGCTTATGACAGAAGCAGGCTATGTAAAACCAGGAGACATCGCATTTGGTACAGACAGCCATACAACAACATACGGATGTGTAGGTGCATTCTCAACAGGTATCGGTTATACAGAGATGGCAGGTATCCTTGGAACAGGACAGCTCTGGATGAAGGTTCCTGAGACCATCAAGGTTGTTGTTGATGGTATACTTCCATCTAATGTTACATCAAAGGATGTTATCCTTCGTATCATCGGTGACCTGACAGCTTCCGGTGCAACATACCAGTGTCTGGAATTCTCAGGCAGCACCATCGATGCCATGACAGTAGCAAGCCGTATGACTATGTCCAACATGGCAGTAGAAGCAGGAGCAAAGTGCGGTATCTTCGCACCGGATGAAAAGACCTGCGAATACTGTGGAATCGAATATACAGACAAAGAGAAGAACTTAAGACCAGATGCAGATGCAGTATATAGCCGCGAACTTCATTATAACGCAGAAGAGATGGTTCCTGTAATGGCTTGTCCTTCCCTTGTAGATAACATCAAGCCGGTAGCAGAAGTAGCTGGTAAGAAGGTAGATCAGGTATTCCTTGGCTCTTGTACCAATGGACGTCTTGAAGACCTTCAGGCAGCAGCAGCTATCTTAAAAGGCAAACACATCGCACCATTTATCAATATGATCGTAACACCGGCCAGCCGTAAGATCTACAGACAGGCCCTGGCAGATGGAACACTTGGCATCCTCTCTGATGCAGGCTGTATCATCACAACACCAGGCTGTGGTCTTTGCTGCGGACGCGGCGGCGGAATCCTTACTGACGGCGAAGTAGTAGTAGCAACCAATAACCGTAACTTCCTCGGCCGTATGGGAACAAGCAAGGTAGAGATCTACCTCGCATCTCCAAAGACAGCAGCAATGACTGCACTCACAGGAGTAATCACAGAAGCATAATTTGAGCCATTGTGTGCCATTGGGGACGGTTCTGAATGGAACATTAAATGTTCCATTCGGAACGTCCCCAATGGCTCTTATATCATCAATTCACTCATACATATGGTGAAATCTGGATATATGAGAGAAGTTATCCTTTCTGTAAAATCATATTCTCCAGAAAAATGAAAGTAAAATCTGTCTTCAAAAGTGGAATCGCCAGTTACCTGCTCTTGATGATAGACATATACCTTATCGTGAAACTGATCGACGATCCAATATTCTCTCACACCGGACTTCTCATACAATTCTTTTTTGATCTTAAAGTCTTTTTCAGGGTGATTCTCAGATACAACTTCAATAATCCAGTCAGGTGCACCTTTGCACCCCTTTTTATCAAGCTTGTCAGGATCACAGACGACTGTTACATCAGGGACTACAACAGTTCCCTTCTTAGTTGGAAGTTCAACATCAAATGGTCCGGAAAAAATACGACACTTCCCTTTATGAGATCGTATATAGTTTCTGATCTCGCTTGTAATCTCCACAACGATAGCCTGATGTCTGACACTTGGAGATTCACAGATAAAGAACTTGCCTTCAAGAAGTTCTACCGGATAACCTTCCGGAGTCTCATAGTAATCCACTACTGTAAAAGAAGGTTCTTCAGAAACAAGTTCCTTCTTCCCATCCGGTAGCTGTACACCTAGTTTCTTGGCATAGATGGTAAGGCGTTCAGTGAGGCTTTCATTACGACTGATCTCGATAAAGAAGTCACGCACATTCACGCGAAAGTAATATCCCAGCAGCTCCAGTGCATCCATTCTGGGATAAGTATTCCCCTTCACCCAATCAGTAAAAGTAGTATAACGAATATCAAGATCTGAACATACTTCTTTGCGAGATTTGTCATAAAGAAGCATTAGAAACTGAAGATTAGAAGCAATTATTTCTTTCAGATTTCTGGAATCAAGTTGTCCATTTTCCATATAGATACCTCCTTGTATAACAAAGATTACGGATAAACCGTAATTAAATTATACGGATAAACCGTAATTTTGTCAAGAATGCAGATATTGGAGACTCTTTATTTTCATTCTAAATTGCGTTACAATAGTTGTAATAATATAACTATCTGATGAATCGAGGAATTCTTATGAAAACGATTGGCTTACGAGCTACACCCACAAAGATTTATTTCAGTATTGTAGAGTATGAAGAGGATGAAGCAACAATCTCAGTAGTAGATTCTGTTACCGTTCCTATGCTTCTTACAGAACCGGACCAGCTGAGCTATATCCGAATCATGTTCTATACCTTTATCCAACAGTTCCAGGTGGAGGCTGCCGTTATCCGAAGAAGAGAAGATATCGCGCAGAATTTCAGTCCGGAAAGAACACAGATAGAAGGTGTACTTCAGGAACTGATATCGAGCTGTTCTGTCAGCAGATATAAAGCCTGCAGTATCGTACAGATCGCTTCACTCCTGGAAAAGACAGCATCAGAGATCAAGCAGGGTATGTCCGGTACCGATATTATGGGAATAGAGAACTGGTCTTCGTACAGCAAGGAGCAAAGAGAAAGCATTCTTTGTGCATTGGCAGCGACACAGTTGAAAGGAGTGTGAAAGGCATGTTTGGAAAAGTAAGAGAATTAAAAGCCACCACATCCATTGACTGGGAGCATATGCGATTGTTCGGGAATGTGGAAGGAATGAATTCTGCTGTGTATCTTGCTACTGACAAGCAGCTTGGACAGGAATTTCTCGTAAAAAAGATCAGCAAGAAGGCACTTCGCGAAGAGAACATCAATGACTTTTTTGAGGAAAGTAAGATACTCTACGAAGTAAGTCACCCACATATTGCTGAGATACAGTATGCATCCTATGACAAAGAATTTATCTATCTTGTCATGCCGTACTATAAGAATGGATCTTTGTCTGCACTTATGAACAAGCGCGAACTTTCTATGGAAGAGATCGTAAAGTATTCACTGGAATTCTTGTCAGGACTTCTGTACATCCATTCCAGAGGAATCGTTCATCTTGATATCAAGCCTACGAATATCCTGATCAATCATAATGGAAAGGCAGTATTGACTGATTTTGGACTTGCAAAGTACTTAAATGAAGAAACCGGTCTGACAAAAAGCGAGATGATGTATTTTGTCCATAGCGTTCCGGAATACTTCGATTCAAATGTGGTAGGTGTAGCGGCGGATATCTATCAGGCAGGACTTACCATGTACCGTATGGTGATTGGGGAAGATGAATGGGCATCACAGGTTCGAAGGAATCTGAAGATGACAGAGCTGTTTGGTGATGTTGCCATGATGAGAGCAGTAAAAGGAATGACCTTCCCGGATAGGAATAAGTTCCCACTTCACACGCCTGCGAAGCTTCGCAAGATCATCTGTAAGTGCCTGAAGCCGAATATAGAAGACCGTTATGCCAATGTACTTGATCTAATGAATGATCTGGCGAAGGTAAACTGCACCAAGGGCTGGAAGCATGAGTATCTTACCAGCGGCGAGAGATGGACTTTATCAGAAGAGACAAAAGAAACCAGAATCGAGTTATCCCGTGGATACAGAGGAATCGATATGGTGACAACACGTCTTTATAAGAACTCAAAGACAGAAAGACGCGTCAGAGATATGTGTCAGGAAGGATTGTCATTTGCACAGTGCAGAAAGCTGATCGAAGAATATACTTCTTAATATATACACAAGGGGTTGATAAAAGAATGCTTAAGAAAGTGACGACAAAAAAGAATACCAGTTACGGAAAGACTGTTATGTACTCCGGTAGTGATTCTTATAAGGAACGCCTGAAGAAGGTACATGCAGTAGATCTTCGTAATAATGTAATCATAAAGCATCTGCCGGATGGGTATTGCAAAGTAACACCGGTTAATAAGAAGAAATATATATAAGAAGAAACATATATAAGAAGAAACACATATAAAAAGTGGGGTGCCGGAATGAACAGGCAACCCACTTTTATACTTCTCTACCATACATCCTTAACAGCCTGATAAAGCTGCAGATACTTATTGTAATTCTGATCATAAACTTTACGATTCGCTTTCTGCGGCTTATGATATCGCTCTTCATGAACCGTGAGCTTAACTGCAGATTCGAAGCTGTCATAGATACCAACGCCAACCCCGGCGAGGATCACGACACCCAGTGAAGTGGCTGTATCTGCGGAAGGAACAACGATCTTCTTACCGGTTACGTCACACTTGATCTGCGTCCACAGAAGAGAATTAGCGGCGCCGCCCATAGACCGAAGTACATTGACATGAACGCCAAGAGATTCTGCCACCTCCAGATTGTGCTTCAGTGCAAATGCAGTACCTTCAAGGGCGCTACGGATCATGTGACCCTTTGTCTTGCTGTAATCAAGACCGAAGAATACACCCTTTGCGTTCGGATCCCAGATAGGAGAGCGCTCGCCGCGCATATAAGGAAGGAAAATCAGACCATCAGATCCGGGAGGGATCATCTTGGCCTTCTCATCCAGAAGCTGCATGGAATTCTTTCCGACAGATTTAGCCATGATACGTTCATAATCACCAAAGTTTTCCTCGACCCACTTCATAACACCGCCGCCACCAACAGTACCACCCTGAAGCAGCCAGCGATCCGGAATGACATGATAACTTAAGATCAGACGCTTATCACCCTTCGGAGAATCGGTACAGATGCTCATACCACCGGCCTGACCACCCTGTTCCTGCGTTTCACCAGGATGAAGAACACCACATCCAAGGGTACCACATGCCGCATCAAGTCCACCGGCGATAACAGGGATACCAGAGACAAGACCGCACTGCGAAGCAGCTTGCTTGGTAACATGTCCGACAACTTCATGACAATGATAAAGAGGCGGGAGAAGATCAAGGTCGATGCCAAGCGCCTTAGCCATCCCTTCATCCCATTTCCCCTGCGACATATCAAAACAATGAAGCCCATAGCCTTGCGACATGTCATGTGAAAATACACCTGTCATACGATAGACGATATAACTGTTAGACTGAAGAACCTTATAGATCTTTTTATATAAATGCGGAAGATGCTTCTTATACCAGAGAATCTTCCCGGTAGTATAGGAAGGCTGTAGCGGATTCCCGCACAGAGACAGGATGTTCTCCTCGCCGATAGAAGCAGTCAGACTTTCGCAGATAGCAGAAGCTCTCGTATCCATCCAGATAGGAGTATTACAGAGAATGTCACCATCCTTATCAACAGCGATAGCAGACCAGCTCTGTCCATCGATACCGATACAGGCAATCTCAGCAGGAGAGATGGCAGCCTTAAGGATAACCTCAGGAATAGCGGCACATACTTCCTCCCACCATTCGTCCGGATTCTGCTCCGCCCATCCAGGTTTTGGATAATAGACAGGGTAAGGACGGGTAACCGATGCAACAACCGCACCATTTTTATGAAAAACAGACACCTTACATGCACTGGTGCCAATGTCAATACCAAGAATAAAACGCATGTGAAACCTCCGAAGAAAAATCATAGGAATATTTTACCATAAACAGATTGAGATATCTACTTAAAGTGAGTCATTGGGCGGTTGGTTGAGCCCAATGGCTCACGTCGAAAAAAGAAGGTGCGAAGACTACTTTCATAGACTATAATGTATTAATAGATGAACTGAGAAAGGCAGGATTTCGATAAGATGAAACTAGAAGGATATTATTCTTCCGGTGAGTTTGCTGCCAAGGCACACATCACCAAGAAAACAATCCGCTATTATGATGAACATAATATTCTCAAGCCATCCTATGTGAATGAAAAAGGAGCAAGGTTCTATACAGAGGATGATTTTGCAAGATTGCAGCAGATATTATTTTTGAAGTATCTTGGATTCTCTCTGGATGAGATCAAGGAGATGACAGTATTAAGTACAGATGATACATTTGTATCAGAATCCCTTCATATGCAGATGGAATTGATGGAACTGCGGCTGGAGCAGCTCCAGGTGATGAAGAATGCGATAGCAAAAGCATCAAGTGCGATTGATCAGGGAAAGAAGATTGACTGGTCACGTATGCTGACAGATATTAACACGGCTGAGATGGATCAGCAGTTAAAAAGACAATATCAGAATTCTTCGAATATATCTGCCAGAATCAATCTTCATCAGGAATTCTCATCGAATAAAAAAGGCTGGTTCCCATGGATCATGGAGAAATGCGAGATCAGACCAGGGATGAAGATTCTTGAGATAGGATGCGGTGACGGATCGCTCTGGCGGGAAACAAAAGATAATCTGCCGGAAGACGTGCATATCATTTTAACAGATATATCAAAAGGTATGATCCTGGATGTGAAAAAAGCACTTGCCGGGCAGAAGGAGATATTTTCCTTTAAAGTATGTGATGCTCATAAACTTGACTTTCCGGATGAAACATTTGACCTAATTATAGCCAATCACGTCTTATTCTACTGCGATGACATCGATAAGGTACTTTCCGAAGCACGAAGAGTATTAAAAAAAGATGGAAAGTTTATCTGCAGTACATATGGAAAAAATCATATGAAAGAAGTGAGTGAGTTAGTACAGGAATTTGATTCACGTATCGTACTTGCAAGCAATCGCCTGTATGAAAGATTTGGGAAAGAGAATGGAAGAGAACTTCTTGAAAAAGTTTTTGCAGATATTACATGGAAAGAATATGAGGATTGTCTTGAAGTAACAAAACCAGAAGCATTGATTTCCTATGTACTTTCCTGCCATGGAAACCAGAACAGATACATTGTTGACAGATATAAAGAATTCAAAAGTTTTGTAAGAAGCAAGACAGAAGAAGGATTCGGTATAACGAAAGAGGCGGGAGTTTTTCTTTCTAGATGAGTCAAATTTTTTATAACCTACTGAGGTGTTTTCACACACTAAGGAAAATAGGATAGCAAGATTTCGATTAGAAGATTGTGAGATTACGAATGAAAAGTTCTTGCATATGCCCTTAGGGCACCTTATATAATAATTACAAAGATATGTTTAAAAAGGAGAGTACGTCCATGAAAGGTATAATATTAGCTGGTGGATCAGGAACAAGATTATATCCATTAACAATGGTAACTTCAAAACAGCTCCTTCCGATCTACGACAAGCCGATGATCTATTATCCGATGTCAGTTCTGATGAGTGCAGGGATCAGAGAGATCCTGATCATCTCTACCCCACAGGATACTCCAAGATTCCAGGAGCTTCTTGGAGATGGACATCAGTTCGGAGTTTCCCTCGAGTACGCAGTACAGCCAAGCCCGGACGGACTGGCACAGGCATTCATCATTGGTGAAGAATTTGTCGGGGACGATTGCGTAGCCATGATTCTTGGAGATAATATCTTCTCAGGCCATGGTTTAAAGAAGCGTCTGAAGGCAGCTGTAGAGAATGCTGAGAATGGAAAAGGTGCCACAGTATTCGGCTATTATGTAGATGACCCGGAAAGATTCGGTATCGTAGAGTTTGATAAAGAAGGAAAGGCTATCTCGATCGAAGAAAAGCCGGAACATCCAAAGAGCAACTACTGCGTAACCGGATTATATTTCTATGATAATAAGGTAGTAGAATATGCCAGAAACTTAAAGCCAAGTAAGAGAGGCGAGTTAGAGATCACAGATCTGAACAGGATCTACCTTGAGAAAGAACATCTGAATGTAGAGCTTCTCGGACAGGGATTCACATGGCTTGATACCGGAACCCATGAAAGCCTTGTTGACGCAACGAACTTTGTAAAGACCATCGAGACACATCAGCACAGAAAGCTGGCATGTCTGGAAGAGATCGGCTATAACAATGGCTGGATTGAAAGAGAAGAACTGGAAAAGACTTATGAATTATTCAAGAAGAATCAGTACGGCCAGTATCTGAAAGACGTTCTTGATGGCAAATATCGCGAGTAAAAAAGAAGAATAAAAAGAGGAATAAAAAGATATGAATATTATTGTAACAGGTGGAGCAGGATTTATTGGAAGCAACTTTATCTTTCATATGTTAAAGAAGTACCCGGATTATCGCATTATCTGTCTCGACTGCTTAACATATGCAGGTAACATGTCAACCCTTGCACCAGTCATGGATAATCCTAACTTCAGATTTGTAAAAGAAAGCATTACAGACAGAGAAGCAGTATATAAGCTCTTTGAAGAAGAGCACCCTGACATGGTAGTTAACTTCGCAGCAGAGAGCCATGTAGACCGCTCTATCGAGAATCCGGAAGTATTTTTAAATACCAATATCATTGGAACAGCAACACTTATGGATGCATGCCGCAAGTATGGCATCAAGAGATATCACCAGGTATCAACAGATGAAGTATACGGCGACCTTCCGCTTGACAGACCAGATCTCTTCTTTACAGAAGAGACACCGATCCACACAAGCAGTCCATACAGTTCATCAAAGGCAGGCGCAGATCTTCTTGTTCTAGCATACCACAGAACCTATGGACTTCCGGTAACCATCAGCCGCTGCTCCAACAACTACGGTCCATATCACTTCCCGGAGAAGCTGATTCCACTGATGATTGCCAATGCACTGAACGACAAGCCGCTTCCAGTATATGGAGAAGGGTTAAATGTACGTGACTGGCTCTACGTAGAAGACCACTGCAAGGCTATTGACCTTATCATCCACAATGGACGTGTGGGCGAAGTCTACAACATCGGCGGCCACAATGAGATGAAGAACATTGATATCGTTAAGATCATCTGTAAAGAACTTGGTAAGCCAGAGAGCCTTATCACATACGTAACAGACCGTAAGGGCCACGATATGCGTTATGCCATCGACCCAACCAAGATCCATAATGAACTTGGATGGTTACCAGAGACCATGTTCGCAGATGGAATCAAGAAGACAATTCAGTGGTACTTAGACAACAAAGAATGGTGGGAGACCATCATCTCAGGAGAATACCAGAACTACTACGAAAAGATGTATGGAGATCGATAAGATGAGAATATTTGTAACAGGTGTAGGCGGACAGCTCGGCCACGATGTCATGAACGAACTGGCAGCAAGAGGATATGAAGGAATCGGTTCTGATATCGCAGATGCATACGCAGGCGTTCAGGATGGAACTTACGTATGCTCAGCAGCATATAAGAAGATGGACATTACAGATAAAGCATCTGTAGAAGAGACGATCAAGGCAGTCAATCCGGATGTAGTGATCCACTGCGCAGCGTGGACAGCCGTAGACCTTGCCGAAGAAGAAGAAAAGAAGCCAATCGTAGAAAAGGTCAATGCCCTGGGAACTAAGAATATCGCAGAAGTCTGCAAAGAACTGGACTGTAAGATGGTTTACATCAGCACCGACTATGTATTCGATGGACAGGGACAGGAGCCATGGAAGCCGGATTGCAAGGATTATGCACCACTGAACGTATATGGACAGACAAAGCTTGACGGCGAACTTGCAGTTTCAGGACTTCTTGAAAAATACTTCATCGTACGAATTGCGTGGGTATTCGGCAAAAACGGAAAGAACTTCATCAAGACCATGTTAAATGTAGCAAAGACACATACCAATCTTCGCGTAGTAGCAGACCAGGTAGGAACTCCTACCTATACCTTCGACCTTGCACGTCTCCTGATCGACATGATCGAGACAGAGAAGTATGGCTACTATCATGCAACCAATGAAGGCGACTTTATTAGCTGGTATGATTTCACAAAAGAGATCTTCCGCCAGGCAGTAGAATTAGGGTTTGAAGAATATTCCGAAGACAGAGTTTCTGTTGCGGCAGTAACTACTGCAGAATATGGAGTAAGCAAGGCAGCAAGACCATTTAACAGCAGACTGGATAAGAGTAAGCTCTTAGAGAACGGATTCGTACCACTTCCGGACTGGAAGGATGCATTAAACAGATATTTAAAGGAGATTCTTTGATACGGATCAAAGAAGATGTGAGAATGGGACAGATTAAAGTAGAAAAAAACGTAGGCGGTATCGAAGGACTCTGCATCATTGAACCAAGCGTTCATGGAGATAAGAGAGGCTACTTCATGGAGACCTACAATCAGAGAGATATGGAAGAAGCAGGGCTGAACATGGTATTCGTACAGGACAATCAGTCATGCTCGATCAAAGGAGTTCTTAGAGGTCTTCATTTCCAGAAAGAATACCCACAGGGCAAACTGGTTCGCGTAATCAAAGGCGAAGTATATGACGTAGCAGTAGATCTTCGAAAAGATTCAAAGACCTACGGACAGTATTATGGATGCCTTCTTTCAGAAGAGAACAAGAAGCAGTTCTATATTCCACAGGGATTCGCCCACGGATTCCTGGTAACAAGCGAGATCGCAGAATTCTGTTATAAGTGTACAGACTTCTATCATCCAGGTGATGAGGGCGGAATGGCATGGAATGATCCTGAGATTGGAATCCCATGGCCGGGAGTAACAGGAGAGTATCCAGGCAGTGCTTCGGCAGAAGGATATACCCTTGAAGATGGAACCCCATTGAACTTAAGTGACAAAGACCAGAAGTGGGTTGGATTAAAAGATACATTTAAATTCTAATAGAAAAAATCGCCTCGGAAGAGGCGATTTTCTATTAAAAACATATCTTACATTACTTTCTTATCTTCATCACGATCGCAGCGATGATTCCTGCAAGTGCAGCAACAAGTGCTCCTACGATCGGAACGATCGGTGTGCTATCACCTGTTTGTGGATTGATATGAACAGCGGTATTAGAACCTGCTTCGCTAGTGGCAGAACCACCTACCGTGAAGCTTACAGACCTGCTATCAGCGATATCAGTGCTGGTCCATTCATGTCCATTATAGATCTGCTTCTGGAAAGAAGTAGTTAATGTATAATTACCGGCTTTTGAAATAGTGAAAGCACCTTCATATCCATTCATGAATGTTCCAGGTGTACCCTGAATGTTCCAGGTAGATGGAACGTAGCGAACATCACCCTTGATTGGTTCTTTGTTTGTCATTCCTGAACCGGAAGCTGTGAAGGCGATACGTGACTTCAGAGGATAATCAGCACCCTGTTTAATTCCTACGATAGAATTATATTCCGGACTTGCGATGATATTAAGACGAGCTTCTTCATACTTCTCACAATTATCACGCTGACAGTATCTTCTTTCGATACCGTGGGAGTTGTTCGTAGAATTCTCAATGATCATCCAGTCACCGAAATCATGTCCGAGAGGCTGCCCCTTGGAAGCACCGCAGCGCTTACATGTCTTAGGCTTGGTACAGGTTGCTCTCTTCCAACTATGACCAAGAGCAGTACCTGCGATCTCTTTTCCACATCGTTCACATGTAGCATTCTCTGTACAGGTAGCATCACCTGCATCTACGTGTCCAAGCTTCTTACCCTTGGTAGCACCACAGCGCTTACAGGTCTTAGGATTCTTACAGGTAGCTGCCTTCCAGTCATGACCAAGAGCGGTATCAGGGATCTCTTCGTAACATACGAGACAGTAGTCATTCTCTGAACAGGTAGCTTCCCCAGCAGGAGTATGGCTGGCTGTCTTACCCTGCTTACCACAGTTCAGACAGTAGGAAGGTTCTGTACAGCTGCTTTCAGACCATGCATGTGCATTCTGCTTCACGGTAAGGTTGATCTGGAATTCGTTGTCATCATCATCTGTATAAAGGAAGACTGTCTCATCACCGGACTTAAGATCTAATTCATCCCCAAGTACGATAGAATCATCCATAACAAGTGAAAGATTCTTTAAAGAGGTACCGCAGAAAATATCCTTTAAGTAGATATCATTCTCCTGTTCAGTAGAAAGAGTTGTCTTCTTTGTATCTGTGTATACTACAGTACCATCCGGAAGTTCAAGACTAAGAACACCCGTAAGCTCAACGCTTTCATCGATATCAGGATCATCAATATCCGGATCATCAATATCCGAATCATCAGTATCATCATTATCAGAATCAGTATCATCATTTTCAGAATCAGCATCATCGATATCAGTGTCATCATCAAGCTCAGAATCTTCATCAGAATCACCGTCAACGACTTCGATCACACCATCATCTTCGAATTCTTCTGAATCGTTATCCTCAGTTACGGTAACTTTGATAGCATCATCATTCAGTCCTGCGAAGATATTAGTCAGTTCATCCTCATCATCTACATCTGTGTCAGAACTACCAACGATGATGCCGTCTTTCTCTGTATCTTCTTCCTGATTATCCTCATCAAAAGTACCGAAGATATTAGTCAGTTCATCCTCATCGTCTTCCTCTTCACCACCAAAAATCATCGTACCGTCTTCGCTATCAGACTCATCATCCATATCAGATAAGCCAGGTTCATCAGACAGTTCCGCATCGTCTTCGAAGCTTTCCACAAGTTCCGCTTCCTCGATGTCTTCTTCAGTTTCTTTTACAGCTTCCTCTGCTTCGATCACGACGTCGATCTTAAGATTCTTCACGCCTTCAGCAAGCTTGATATCTTCAAGGTCTCCTGCAGTAAAAAGATAGTCTTCATAATCCGGTGTGAAAGTATAAGTATCTGCCGGTGAAGCTTCATCGTAGAATTCCCAGTCTTCATACTTATCCTTATCAAGGCACCAGGAGATATCTTTTAATTCCATCTCAAATGTAGCATCAGGATCAGATCCATCCCAGTAACCGATAACGGTAATATCCTTTGGAAGACCAAGCTTATCCTTTGCAGTACCTTCTTTAGCTTTCAGCTTGCCGTACTTTTCAGAAGTCTCCGGATCGATAAACTTTCCATCCTGCTTTTCAAACTTTTTGAACTCCTTGATCATAAAGACAGAAGAGCTTACAACATCGGAAGAATCCACATCAAAATCAGCTTCTTCGAATTCATCATCTTCTACAATACCATCATCATAGTATTCACCATCTTCTTCATAACCGTAGTCTTCTTCTGCGAATACCGGAGAGACGGGAGCAGTAGAAAGAATCATGGAAGATGCAAGTAAGTACGTCAGTCCTTTTGATAATATAATCGATTTCTTTTTCATAAAGAATATCGCCCCTTTCCTGTTAAATTTGAAAATATACACAAATCACGATTACACGGATTGTTCCGTGCTGCGCACTATCACACTGTAATCACAAAATGTTACAAAGATGTTAACATATTTTACAATATAATGATAGTACTAATTTATGTTAAAACTGTGAAAAAGTGATTAATTATGAAAAATTAAGGATTGATAATTAATAAGAAACACATAGTCTAACGGAGAACTAATGATTTAGCGAAAGAACAGCGGTGTAATGATTAATTGTTGCATTCAACTTAGTATAGGTTTATAATTTTTAATGGAGTAGTTTGTAGACAATGGGAAAAATAAATTATGAGAAAACAATTTGCTATTAAAGTATCACTTATCCTCTATGATTTTGTGATATTTGCAGCTATGGATCTGTTGATGTTCGTCTTCTACAGAGGGGGAGGAGCACTTGGATTCACAGGGATTATAGAACAGACAGTTCTTGCGCTTTTTTGCGCAATGATTTTCCGATCCATTTTTAAGATATATCGTCAGATCTGGCGTTATGGCGGCATTCAGTGTTACATAAGACTTCTGACAGCAGATGTGTGTGCAGCTTTTGTTTATCTGATACTTGAGAAGGTACTCCCGATCGAGCATATCGCATTTGCCAAGTTGGTGGCATTCTGCTGTATGAATACGCTGGGGACACTTGCTATTCGTATGGTATACCGCTTCGCATATAAGTGCGGAAGCAGGGATGATCTGAAGGGAAGGATCCTTCGACTGTTATTAAAGGTATTCGCAGGAGGTCGTGTAAGTGCAGAGGCTGATCATGACGAGCACAGGATACGAGTTGCCATCATTGGAGCAGGATCTATAGGAATCGGTCTTGCAGAAGAACTCTTTGCCAATCCAAAGGCAAAGTATATACCAAGATGCTTTATCGATAATAATCCAGAGAAGATCGACAGAGAGATTCATGGGATCGGGGTGTTAAAGGAAGATGAGGCAACCCTTGAACAGCTTCATGCATATGAGGTACAGGAAGTAATCTTTGCTGTGCCAACGATGGATACCGATCGCAAGAAGTATCTTTATGAATATTATAAAAAGGCAGGTTTCGGTCTTAAGACATATGACTTCCCTGTCATTGATAATCCGGGTAAGAAGAGAGCACTTCGAGACTTTGATATCGAAGACCTTCTTATGAGAAAGCCAAAGAATGTGCTGACAGAAGAAACTATGGATTACTATAAGGATAAGGTAATTCTGATTACAGGTGGTGGTGGTTCCATCGGTTCTGAGATCTGCAGACAGCTGGCGAAGATGCAGCCAAGACAGCTTGTGGTCGTAGATATCTATGAGAATACAGCATATGAGCTGCAGCAGTCGATTCGCTTCACCTATAAGAATCAGGTGGATATTCAGGTTGAGATCGTCAGCATCACGAATAAAAAGGGACTTGGAAGAGTATTTGCCAAGTATCGTCCGGATATCTGTATCAATGCAGCGGCGCATAAGCATGTACCACTGATGGAGCATAACTCTATCGAAGCGGTGGAGAATAATGTCTTTGGTACATTGAATGTAATACAGCTCTGCGAAGAGTATGACTGTAAGCGCTTTATGATGGTCAGCACCGATAAGGCAGTAAATCCAACGAATGTCATGGGTGCAACGAAGCGCGTGTGCGAGATGATCATGCAGGCATATAGTACAAAAGGAATTGTGAAGTGTTCAGCAACCCGTTTTGGGAACGTCTTAGGGTCGGCTGGAAGCGTTATTCCACTGTTTCGTCGTCAGATCGCGGCAGGTGGCCCTGTTACGATTACCGATAAGCGCATCATCCGTTACTTCATGACGATTCCGGAAGCCAGCCAGCTGGTTCTTACAAGTGGTGCTATGGCAAAGAACGGAGATCTCTTCGTTCTTGATATGGGACAGCCGGTTAAGATATATGACCTTGCTGAAAACATGATTCATATGAGCGGTATGTCAGATATTGAACTGATAGAGACAGGACTTCGTCCGGGCGAAAAGCTCTACGAAGAACTTCTGGTAGATTCTGAGAATCTGGAGCATACAGAGAATGAACTGATCTTTATCGAGCATGAAGAACCGGTAACAATGGAAGAACTGGAAGAAAAGCTTAAGAAACTGCAGTTTGCTATTACGACAGATAATAATGATACAGTCAAAGCTGTACTTCGTAAAGTAGTACCAACCTTTAAGACACCGGAAGAAGTCAATCAGCAGGCAATGTTGTCTATAGCTAAGTAAGGAGAGGTGCAGTATGTGGGATATACATAATCATATATTAGCTGATCTCGATGATGGTGCAAGTTGCCTTGAAGAAACCATGGATATGCTAGATGATGCTTATGATCAAGGAATCCGCAATATCATCTTTACACCTCACTATCGAAGTGGAATGTTCGAGGCGGATGCAGAGAAAAGACGTTCTGTCTATCGACGTGTGAATGAACTGTCACAGAAAAGCCATCCGGATATGAACCTTTATCTTGGATGTGAGCTTCATATGCATCTGGATGAAGATGACAGGTATAAAGACACGATCTATCATATGCCGGCAGATAAGGTGATACTTACAGAGTTCTCCACAGGAGATGACTTTAGAAGTATCCGTAAGATCTTAAAGCCTATGCTGGAAGATGGGTATCGATGTGTGATTGCACATGTAGAACGATATCAATTAAATATAGAAGAGATCCGAAAGCTGCACGATATGGACGGCGTATTCCTTCAAGTGAATGCAGATTCTGTTCTTGGGAAGATGGGGCTTCGAAAAAAGTTCTTCGTATGGAAACTTTTAAAAGAGGAATTGGTAGACTTTATCGGAAGTGATGCACACAATACCGAGCGAAGAACGAATAATATCGGCAGCTGTTATACAAAGATACAAAAAAAACTCGGGAAGGAAAAGGCAGATATTATCTTTCACAACAATCCGAAAAGAGTATTTCATCCATAACAATACTCGCCTTAATGCTTTAACGTATTGACTTTTGAATGAATGAGTAGTAACTTTTTAAATACATAGAATGTATTGAATATATTATTTTATTGAATAGAAAGGAAAAAACATGATGATGAGACGTATTGTAAAGACAATGACAGCAGTTATGGCAGCTTCTATGCTGATGCTCTCAGCTTCTACAGTAGCCATGGCAAGAGATCCAAAGATTAGCCCTACACATGACGATGTTCCACCTGTAACTGCTGATAATACTATGAATCCAATGATCCCTATCGGTACAGGTGTGGTACTTTTCGGACTTGGAGGTCTTGTAATCTACAGTGGAAAGAAGAGAATTTAAGAATAATAAAAAAATCAGGATCGTTGTCGCGGCGGTCCTCATTTTTTCTTCCATGTCATGCTTTGCTTATGGCGGAAAGCTTGCCTGGGAGCGCAGGGAAGCCAGAGAAAAACTATCAAAGTTACAGGAATATCATCTGGAAACAGAAGATGAGTTACAGGAACAATTCCTGGAAACAGAGAATGTATTACAAGAATCTGAATCTGTAGTAGCGAATTCGGATGAGGTAATGCCAACAGAGCCTGAGACAGATGAAGATATTACGATACAGGAGAAGACAGCAGAGGATGATATAATCGAAGAGACAGAAAGAGCGACAGAAGAGGGCGGCGTTGCCATCAAAAAAGAAGACTTTGTACGAAAAGATGCGAATGTTGTGATTCCGATTGATTTTGAGCAACTTCAGGCGAAGAATCCGGATATCTATGCTTGGATTACGGTTCCTGGAACAAAGGTGGATTATCCAATCGTACAAAGAGAAGGTGCAGATCAGGAGTTCTATCTGGATCATGGATATGAACAGGAACCTAATTATTATGGCGCAATCTATACAGAGAATCTGAATGGAAGGTCCTTCACAGATCCTATGACTGTGATCTATGGTCATAACATGAAGGATGGTACCATGTTTCAGACTCTTCATTCTTTTGAGAATCCGTCCTTCTTTAAAAAGTATCGAAAGTTTATAATCTATACACCGAAGCATAAGTTCACTTATCTGATTTATGCTGCCTATAGCTATGAAGCAGAACATCTCTTAAAAGCAAGAGATTACTGGAATAAAGATAATTTTCAGGATTATCTGGATAAGATCTATACAAGGTATAAAGGAAACGGCAACTTTGTAGAGAGGCCGAAGGCAACGGTGAATAACAGGATCGTGACATTATCAACCTGTATAGGGAATGATCATAGTCAGCGATACCTGGTACAGGGATTACTTACAAAAACTGAGTAAGACATAAAGAGAATAATATATTATGAAATTTTTGACCGTTAAGAGACATCTCTGTTTTGTTCTTCTTAGCACTTTCCTTGGAACTGTATCAGTAACAGGGTACGCACTGGAGACAGATGATAGAGATGTGTCAGAGATATCATTACAATATGTAGATATAAAGACTATTTATGATGAAGAAGGATGTCCTGTAGAAGATGATTACCTGGACGAAGATGACCGATTGGTCGATAATGAATATGGATATGCGAAGATAGAGCGAACCTTCGGTGAAGATCAGAGGTTATTAAGTGTCAGATATCTGGATGCATTAGGAAAGCCTGCTCTTTCAGAATATGGATATTCAGGTATGGATCTTACCTATGATGATAACGATAATCCTGTAAACTATACTTATTACGATGTACAGGGGAAGATTGGACCGAATGCAGAAGGTATTACGAAAAAGACCTGTCGATATGATGAGGTGGGGAATGTTATCTATGAAGCATACTTTAACGATAAGAATATTGCTGTCTATCCGGAAGGCTTTGCATATGCTGCCATTGGAAGAAAGTATGATGTCTATAACAGAGTTATAAAGGAATCCTATTATGGAACAGATGGATCGCCAATCCTCTATAACGGAGCAGCGACTGTTGAGTATTCTTATGATGAGAGTGACAGATATACCAAGGAAGCTTACTATGGAAGAAATGGAAAGCTGATCTGGATGCTGGATCTTGGGTATGCTGCTGTTCATCGACAGTATGATGAGAATGATAATTGTATATTTGAAGAGTATTTTGGTATGGATGGGAATCTGGTGAATTCACCACTTTTTGGATATGCTGCGGTACACAGGAAGTTCGATGAAGAGAACAGATGTATCTATGAGGGATATTATGATTCTGAAGGCAAGCTTACAATAGGACTGGAAGGATATGCCCAGTGTAAGACAGCCTATGAGGCGAATGGAACGGAAGTCTGTACCACATGGTATGACGCAGAAGGGAACCTTGGATTAGCGAATGAAAGTTATTGCTCTAAGGTAGAACGGATAATGAATGATGGTAAGTATGTGTTGACTCATTATTATAATGAAGATACACAGGCTCAGAATTGCGTTGATGGATATGCTTCCTCCAGAGAAGAGTATGATGAGAAGGGGAATCTGCTTCTTCGGATTTGTTATGATACAGAAGGTAATATAGCCGAACTTAGTGATGGATACTCGATCTTACAACAGACATTTGACGATAATGGGAAGCAACTAACTCAGAGATTTCTCGATAAGGAGATGCAGTTGACAGATACTATCTATGGGTTTGCTTTTATCCAGAATGTATATGATAATCAAAGTCACCTTCTCCGTACAGCATATTATAATGCAGAAGGGCAACCGGTTCTTCGAAAAGAAGGATTTGCTTTTACAGATTATAAGACGGATGAATATGGCAAGATTCTGGAAATCCGATATCTGGATCAGGATGGTACTCTTATTAACTGTATGGACGGTTATGCAGCAGTACAGTATAGTTATGACGATAGCGGTAATCGTATTAGTTGTCGTTACTTCGATAAAACTGGAACGGCATGTATGCTAAAGAGCGGTTATTCCATTGTGGTATATCAATACAATGGAACAAGGAATCAGACAAAAGCATCTTACTATGATACCCAGGGGAATCTTACTGAGATGCAGGATGGATATGCAATCAAAACATCGGAATACGATAATAATGGCAATATTATCAGGGAATCCTATTATAATAAAGAAGAGAATCTTACAACTTCAAATGTCGGTTATTCTGTGCAGATCTGGGAATATGAAAAGGATGGTTCTGGCAAGACCCAGATGTATTATGATGCAGAGGGGAATCTTACGGCTGCAAACGGCGATTATGCAAAATCTGTTTCAACTTTTGATGAGAATGGGCGTTTGGTAGGAATGAATTATTATAATACGGCAGGAGAGCCTGCTATGAATTCGAGAGAGAATTGTTCATCTTATCAAATTATCTATGGTGCAGGTAATCTTCCTGAGACCAGTTATTACGATGCAGATGGGGAACTGATCCGTATAGAAGTACAGAGTCTTCAGGATTTCTATGAAAGCATGATGGCGGATAAGAGTGCTGATTATGTATATCAGCTCGCTCTGGATCTTGGAGCAGATTATGATCTTGATACTTTGGTAGATGATGATGTGATTGAATAAGAAAAGGATAGTTAACTATGAATAAGAAAAAAAGAAGATGGATGGCAGGAGTCTTTACAGTTACTATGTTGATGACTGGGATCTCTGCATCTGCTGTACATATTACATTGGATGGAGGTACTATTATCCTGCCTCTTTCTGATACAATAGAAGAGAATGCAGTCGTGAATAAAGTAACGCTTCATGAATTTGGATTACTTGGGTATGAGGATAACACACATCTGATTATCGGTACAGGAGATGGAATTAGTTATGTGACCGTTGATACAATTAAGGAGATTCTTCCGGAATTTAAGATTCCGGAACTTCCAAATGTGAGAGAAATATCTCGCATTACCTGGGGAAGTGAGCCGGAAAAGATCAAAAAAATTCAGGAAGAGCTGATTGAATTAAAATATCTGGAAGGTGAAGCAGATGGAGTACTTGGTTATAAGACGGAGACAGCCATAGCAACATTCCAGACAGATTATAAACTAGAAGTTACAGGAGAAGCAGGAGCTCGTACTGCATTGCTTTTAGAGGATTTGACGAAGCAAGCAGAATCGATTGTTTTCGTGATTCCAGGAGATGAGAGTATAATAACAGAAGAGACGGAAACAGAGATGACAGAAGCGAAAACCGAGACAGAAACGGAACTTGTGGCTGAAACAGAGATGACAGAAGCGAAAACCGAGACAGAAACGGAACTTGTAGCAGAAACAGAGATGACAGAAGCGAAAACCGAGACAGAAACGGAACTTGTAGCTGAAACAGAGATGGCAGAAGAAGAAACCGAGACAGAAACTGAACAGTATATGACTCTGGAAGAGAAGTTTAGTGCAATCATCAATCAAACATCGGTAGATCTGACTCCATATCAGGAATGGAAGTTCAGTTTTGATCCTTTCGAACAGATTGGCATACTTGATCCTGGTATTATTCTGGGTGTTTTAGATGAGGGCAGCACCGATATGGATCGAATGAATGTAAAAGTTTCTTTAAAGGTTCGTTCTATTATTGATTATGTGACAGAAGAATACATCATGATTCCTGTTTTTGAGATTACTACTAGTGGTTCATATCGTCCGAACATTAAGGGTGCTCAACTTAATGTAGGGAATATGATATCTTACCTAACGGAGAGTATATCAGATAGCAAGCTGGATGGTATCAATGTAGTAGAGACTGCATATGTAACAATCGAGGATGATGCTATGCAGTTCATCAAAGATGAAACGAATGAAAAGGGAATACTTCGTGTATTATGTCAGGATACTTATCTTGATGTGTCATTAGATTTATCTGGTATCTGGTGCAGAGAAGTATTGCCAGAATGGAATGATTATATGATGAGTGACGAAGACAGTGAAGTATGGAATAATTAGTAATGATAGAACAGCAGATTGAGAATAGTAAAGTCTCTTCATCAGAGACGGATCCGATAGACATGGGGAGAGTTCGGATAGAAGAAGGTGCAGGAAGAAAATTGCATAATCACCATTCCCGCCATTCAAGAAAAAGACATCGTAGAAGGAAAAAATTGACACTAAAACAGATAGCTATTTGTGTATTTATCGTACTTCTTGTGATTGTATCAATCAGTGCGGCAGGAGCGTATTATGTATATAGGTCTGGAGAATCTTCCATAAAAAATAAAAGCGTTACAGGTGTCCTTACGGTAGCTGATGAAAATAAGACTCTAAAAGAAAAAAAGAATGTTCTGAAAGACTCTATGATTAATATTCTCCTGATTGGTGTAGACAGTAAGGGTGAAACGGGAGAGGAACGCATTCAGGGTACCGGTAATGGTCAGTCTGATATGCTTATGTTGGTATCCATAGATACAGAATCGAACATTATTACAGCGATACCGATCAATCGTGACACTATGACGATGATTACCATAAAGGATCAGGCTGGGAATGAACGTGGTCAGGAGAAGGCACAGATTGCGTTATCGTATTCCTATGGAATGGATAATGAAGAAAGTGCAGAACTGACAGTGCAGGCAGTTTCGAATCTTATGCATGGATTGAAGATTCATGGATATTTTGCTGTGAATACAAGTGCGATTGCGGTTGTGAATGATGCAGTAGAAGGTGTAGAAGTTGTACTTCCAGAAGACTTCGTAACGGAATGGGGCGATGCTTATGTAAAAGGAAGTAAGGTTCTTCTTCGTGGAAGTATGGCAGAAGATTATGTCCGTGCAAGGTCTGGTAAGCAGGATCCGACCAATGTGGCACGTATGGCAAGACAAAGAGAATATTTATTGATGCTTGCTAAGAAAGTAATCGGTGAATCTAAGAAAAATCCTGCTTTGGCACTAAATACTTATCGAAAACTTCAACCATATATGACATCGAATATAAAGGCAAATGAGTTTTCATATCTTGCAACAGCGGCTTTAAGATGTAATTTCTCAGAGAATAATATCTGTACATTAAAAGGAACGATAGATGATAGTGGTAAATATATGGAATTTAACGTAGATGAAGAACAATTATCACAGCTGTTGCAGGAGATTTATTATCAAGAGGTGACACAATGAAACGAATGAACGTGGCTGTGACATTACTGGCAGTAGCAACTACCATTTTATTTGTGGTGTATTATAAACAAGTATATCATGTTAGAGATCTGACTCCACCTGAGATTACGGCGGATGCTATTCAGATTCAGAGTACAATTAATTACACAACTGATGAATTGATAAAAGGGATTCGGGCTGTTGATGAAAAAGACGGAGATGTGACAGATAGTCTTGTAGTGGAATCAGTGAAATGGGCTAAAGATAATATATTTAACGTAACGTACGCGGCATGCGATCATTCCTATAATGTTATGAAGTATACACGTCAGGTTGAATTAACGGATTATACTCCACCAAGATTTGCTATACATCAACCACTTCGTTTTCCACTTGGTACAGAGGATAGCGAGATTCTTTCCATCTTTGAAGCATATGATTGTATAGATGGAGATATATCAACGATGGTTAAATTAGAAGAAACTAATGGGGAACGTAAAGTTGATGGAATCTATAATATAAAAGTTTTTGTGACAAATAGCTTGAAGCAGACAGTAAGACTTTCGGTTCCTGTGGAATTCTATACTGATAGTTATGACAAGAGAGCATATTACCCGAATATTGTCCTAACTGATTATCTTGTCTATATCGATCGGAACAGTGATTTTAAACCGAAGAGTTATCTGGATCATCTGAAACTTGGGAATGATTATTATGTTTTCAGTTCTACTGGAGGAAGTAAAGTGGTAGGGGAACCTGAGCCAAATGCAGTAAGAAAGAAAACTCAGGATGGTCAAACGATTACTGGTACTATACACATGAGTGCTATTCATATGAGTACAGATCTTGATACTTCTGTACCGGGTACTTATACGGTTACTTTTTCATGCATCACAGAAGATAAATATTCAGGATCAACACAGATGACGGTGATTGTTGTCTAGAAGGAGAGTAAGGAATATGCAGCAAAGCAATTCAATGAGGGGGAATACTCAGGCCCAGCAGATAGATATTGCATATATAGCAAGGTCTTTATTTCAGAATTTATATATAATCATAATTTGTTCATGGATCGGATTACTTATAGGTTTTATGACAGCAGGATATCTGAATAAACCTCTTTATCAGTCGGATGCTTATCTTATGATTCGAAGTAAAGAAAATTCAATATATATTCTGTATGACACGGTAGTAAAGAAAGTTGCATCCCAGTACAAAAAGACATTCACAGGATCTGCAATAAAGGCAAAAGTAAAAGAGATTACGGGAAATAATGAGATTGAAGGTCAGATAAAAGCAGAGTGTCCGGAAGGAACCAACATTCTGGTAGTGAGTGCTACATCTAAGAATCCTATGGATGCTTTTACTATAGTAAAGATAGCAACGGAGAACTGTACTCAGTTAAGTGATTATTATATAACAGATTACTTTCTTGAAGAGCTGAAAGAACCGAGCGTACCGAATACCCCAGTTCACTCTGTAAGCAGGAAAAAGAGTGCTCTTTTCGGTGCGATTATTGGATTTTGTCTTTCTGCAGGGATTATTGCTTTGGTGAATCTCATGAAGAATGATGTTAAGAATGAAAAGCAGATGGATGAACTCATCGATGCAGATCGATTTGCGACTATTTTCTTTGAAAGAAAGAAGGGAAAGAATAAGAAAAAAGGTATCTTATTAAAATACTTTAATACAGGATTTCTTTTCTCGGAAAGTATTAGAAAGATGGCAGCAAAGTTTTCGTATCAGGCAAGAAAAAAGGGTATTAAGGTTCTGATGGTAACAAGTGTTATGGAAAATGAGGGAAAGTCAACGGTAGCAGCGAATCTGGCACTTGCACTTGCAGGTCAGAATAAGAAAGTTCTTTTGATTGATGCAGACTTTCGTCATCCGAGTCTTTATCAGTTATTCGAGAAGAAACTAAGCAAAGAACAGGAAATTATGCAGTACCTTACCGGTGTATCAAGTCTTCAGGATGTGCTTACAAGGGAAGAGATATCAGGACTCTATTATCTTTTTGGGACAGAAAGTTACCGTGATTCGGATAAGATATTAAGAACAGAAAAGATGCAGAGATTGATACGATCAGCGAAAGAACAGATGGATTATGTGATAATTGATACTGCACCGATGTCTGTATCAAATGATGCTGAGGTATTAAGTCATCTGGTGGATTCTGCAATGCTTATTATTCGCCAGGGATATTCACGGATTCCATCGATTAATGATGCACTTGATTTATTATATGAGAATAATGTTGATGTAACCGGATGTGTCTATAATGCAGTTGAGACTCATATCATACCTGGATTAGAAGAACATGGCTATTATTATGCTTACGGTTATGGTTATGGTAAGTATTATAAGAACTACAAAAAGTAAGAGACAAGGAATATAAATAAAATGAATAATGATAGAATTGATGGAAGACAGGTGAGAAAAGTACAACGGTCTGATACAATCGATCTCTTAAAGACTCTCTTTTCTATGATAAAAATCTTTCGAAATACATGGATCTGGATGTGTCTGCTTTTTGTAGTAATCTCTTTTGCTGTCACAGTATATAATATATATAATTCTGAAGAGAACTATCAGTCATATGTAACAATTGCATTAAGTAAAGATAGTGGAGATATGTGGGATGATGAGCAGTTGGCGGAACGAGTAAGTAAATCTTTTCGATATTTGCTTAATATAGATGATTTCAATGCAAAACTATCTCAAAGTATTCTTGGTGACGAGGAGAATAATCTGACAATAAAACTTTCTGCGACTCATGTTCAGGATACAAACTTTGTTACGATCAAAGCAATAGCAAATGATGGACTGCAAGCTGATGAAAGTATCAATCTAATTCTAAAAGAACTTCGTAATATGGTGAATCTTGTTACTGATAATTTTTCATATAGTGTAGTAGAGCGATATCTTTCAGATGATTCGAAGTTGCCTGAGGAAGGGAAAGGAATTCAGCTGTTTAAGTTTGTTCTTATAGGGCTATTGGCAGGATTTGTATCAATTGGTGGAATACTTTTTCTTATCGCTTTTCTCTCAGATGCAGTGACAGGTTATGATGATATTCGAGCTCATCTTGATATACATAAGATTGGAGATATTCCTACCATGCGTGGTAGAATATCTGTACGTGGTGGTGTAGATGGATTATCTTTCTTAAATGAAAGATTACCACAATTTTATCGTGACAGTATCTATCTAGCACTAGCTCGTATCGAAAAGAGGATGAGAGAACAGAATATGCGTACATTACTGGTATCTAGTTCTGTTTCGAAAGAAGGAAAAACAACAATATCATGTAATCTTGCACTTGCTATGGCGGAACGTGGGGATAAAGTACTGCTTATAGATGCTGACCTTCGTAATCCATCTGTTGCAAAAGCATTAGGTGTTCGTAATATACAAGTATCGATATCAGATATTCTTAAAGGAGAAGGAAGTATAGAGGATGCACTGATTACCATAGGAAATGGAAGACTGGATCTACTGCTTGGGAAGACAAGTGTAAGTGGGACAGATGACTTGCTTACAACTTCTGAAATGAGTAGACTGATAGAAAATGTGAGAGAACGATACGATTACGTGATTATAGATACTCCACCAGCAGCAATGTTGATGGATGCTGCTATAGTTGCAGGTTATGTGGATGCCGTAGCATATGTTGTACGACAGGATTATACGAGAGTACTAAGCATTAAAGAAGGTATAAACTTACTGGAAAACAGTGGGGTAGAAGTTCTTGGCTGTATCATAAACTGTGCAGATGGTTCGCCTGGATACGGCTACGGTTATGGATACGGCTATGGTTATGGTCGTAGAAGAGGAAAATAATCAAATAATAAGAAATAGCAATAGAAAAATAGAGTATATGGCTATATCATATAAGATATAGCCATATATGAAAAAAGTTCAGAGTTGTGACTCTTATTTATTATCCAATAAGTAAGAATCAGAGCTTTGAAAAAAGCTCTCCATAAGAGACGGATGAATTATTTTTTCTGCAGCGTTGATCAGACTTTTGTGTGATCTGCTTTGGAAACTTACAAAGGATTATGAAAGCACTGAACAGGTAATTATTACTATTATCCCATTCTGACAAGATTATAAGACTTGAAAGGATAGGTAATAATTTATGAAGAGACACGCAAGATTAGGATTAACAGCAGGTATCGTTTGTGGTTCGTTTATTATAGCATATGGAGTTGTAAGTCTGTTTTATACACAGGCAGTAAGATCGGATTTTAGAAAGAAACAGATTTTTGAATTCGATCTGAACGCAGATATGCAGCCACTTGAGATCGGACCTGGAGATTCTTTCATGGTAGAACCGGTAATTGATAATACAGCAACAGAAGAGATGTATGTATTTATCGAAGTTGATATGCCGACTTATGAGGAAGAATCTTTATACGATTTTACACCAAGTGATAATTGGACTAAGATCGAGGAGGAACCTGGCAGAGAAGTTTACGCATATGGTACAGATGAGATGATTGCCCTTCAGCCGGGAGAGTCAACAGATGCACTGACTTATGAGATGTCAATGCTTGATATTACAAATGCAGAATTTTCTGGCTATGAAGATATCAACCTTACGATTAGAGGTTATGGTATTGATGTAGTTGATGGTAATGCAGGTCTTGATGCAGCATGGGGATCATTTAAAGATTTAAGATGATTGGCTTGAGATAGATATATTATACAAAAGATGAGATAGGATACAGGAATAATAAGATATACGTAAGAATGGCATAAGGTAATTATTACTCGGTGCTTTTCCGTCTCATGGATATAAGAGGTCAAAGATTTTCATCGAAATGTGTTTTTATATCGCGATGAGAGTGGTCAGGATTATGATTTATTATATTTTGTTTCTGATAAAAATTATGAAGATGCCATCATGAAGGAAATTGATAATGGTGCAACGATTTTCAAGAGAAGTGCGGTATGAAATTAACAATGGGATTGATAAAAGCAGATATAATTGCTGTCTCACAGGCTATACAGTATTTTGAAGAAAACAACATTCGTGATATAAAGTCTAGCCCCATAGCTTGCTTATTTTATGAAAGGAGTTTATACATGAGTAAAGAGAAAGTAATTGAATTTTATAAAGAGTGTATGAACATGGATCTTAGTCTAATGCGAGATCTGATAATTAGTACAGAATCTGAAGAAGAGAAAGGTTTTTATGCGGAACTGTTTAATTTTGTGTTGAAAAAACGTCAGAAAGAGTTAATAGCGAATGGAGTATACTAAACCAACATACATTTTATTTGCTGGGGTAAATGGATGTGGAAAATCTACACTGTACAGATCACATCCTGAGTATCAGATATTTCCAAGGATAAATACAGATGAATTTGTTCGAGAGTATGGTGACTGGGAAAGACACTTCTAATCAGATGAAAGCGGGCAAGAAAGCTGTTAAACTCATAAAATCACATTTTGAGAGATTTGAAACGTTTAATCAAGAGACTACACTTTGTGGAAGGAGTGTACTAAAGAATATTGAGTATGCTAAGCAGCAGGGCTATTGTGTAGAATTACATTATATATGTGTAGAATCTGTTGATATTTGTAAAGAAAGAATCAGAAAAAGAGTTCTTTCGGGTGGTCATGGGATAGCAGATGAAGATGTAGAGAGAAGATATTCAGATAGTTTGAGCAATATGAAAAAGATTCTTCCTATATGTGACATGGTTTATTTTTATGATAAATATGAGCGCTAAACTGTGCAACTGATTAAAAGTCACTGTACAGTTTAGTGATGAGAAAATTTCAAAATTGTGATCGATACTCCAGAAAGTGGAATACCGATCAGAACTTTGAAAGAAGTTCTACACTTTATCCTGATAAAGAAAGGCTTTGAAAACATGCTTATATTGATTTAACACCTATATTGGAAAACTTATATATTGATGCAGATAGCTTTTTGTCGTCGATCAAGAAAGTTGAGGTGCAGTATGCTAATAAATGAAATTTTATATATGCAAATGCGTTTGTTTCACATGTTCTGTGACAAATATCAGATGACTGCGAGATATGCAAACGAGTTATTTATTAAGAATAAAATTTGGGAATATATAGATAAATGTTATGATCTATTACATCTCAGTGGCGATGAAGTAGCAATGGATGATATAATTCACATATTGAATAAAAATGGAGTAAAACTATGATTAAAGATGGAACTTTGTTTTATCATGGTAGCTATGTTGGAATAGAGTCCATAGATCTGGACAAGGGAGCAGAAGGCAAGGATTTCGGAAAATACAGCATATCTGAATGGTCTCTTTGGCGAAGTGGATTCTGATATGGCAGTAGAGGATGCAATAAAAAGACTATTGCCGGATAGACTTGAAAAGCAGTATTGTTTTTTGACTGAGAAAGCAGTTGCATGCCTGGAAGTGATCGAGGTGAAGAGGTATGACATTTGATTTAAAAGAGCCGACAGCTGAACTTATATTATGTGCAGCAATAGACGATTATACAAAAAAATCTGGAGTCACAACGGATGAAATAAGAAATGAGATTATTGAGTCTGGAGCGTACGATGCATTATTTGATTATAACACGGGACTGTGGAAGGAAGGTCCGGATTATTTTATAGATTTCTTTTTAAAAATGAAAGAAAAGACCAAAAGGGAAAAATAGATTATGGATAAAGAAAAAGCATATAACTTTTTCGTTGAATGTATGAATATGGATTTTGGGAAAATGCTGGATCTCATAACTACTACAGAATCTGAGGAAGAGAAAGATTTTTATACGGAACTATTTAATTTTGTATTGCAAAAACGTCAGAAAGAGTTAATAGCTAACGGTGTATATTAACTCCACACAGCTTTCAAAGTTGTGATCGATATTCACAGGAGCGGAATACCGATCAGAGCTTTGAAAAAAATTCTATCAGGCAGCCTTTAATTTGTGATCAAGACGCCCGATAACCAATAGTGGATAACGGGGATGATTGAAGTAATCGACATTCAGGATTTCATATTCGTAGATTCCATCGAAGAAGTGAAAGCCAGCTTTTAGTTCAGTTCTGAGCCTGTAGAAGTAATGAGCAGTCTCAAGTAATCCGATCTTTGATACTTGCGAGAATCCGGAAGTATCCACATCATCATCTGCATATTCATCACCGAAGATGTATGAGTAGCTGCTCAACCTGCGGAATCCGTCCATGTCTTTCAAGTGGACAGGGATTCGTTTTCGGGATGAATTAGGATCCCACACTTCACCGACCTTATAGTCTGACTCATCGAAGAGTAGGTAAGTGTCTTCATCAAAGTTAGGTCTGACTTGGAAAACATGGTTTTCTCCTCTCGCGGCAAAGCTTCGTCTGTTGCGACGGATGAGATCAAAACTGATTGTAATAGGATCAGAGGGAATATTGTATTTGACAAGTTTTGCGTAGAT
>JAZLLO010000076.1:0-2177 GCA_045598185.1 Marvinbryantia sp. | reverse complement strand
TATCAGCTGGTACTGCCATGGAAAACCTCCTTTATATATAGTCCTATTATATCACATTAGGACTAATAAAACAAGTTTTCTGTGTACCATTTTACAAAAATCCATGCATAAATAACGCTGAAAAATCATCTGAAACAGGCGCATTTCCTGACATTTTGAGGTCAGATTCCTGATTTCGATGTAAATAACTGTAAATATTCCCTGAATATCGAATTTATAGGGTGTTTTCTATAGTACGAAGAATTGGGAAAGTATTATTATATCAGAATGAAGTAATTCCCTTACAAATTTTACTTTCCCTTAAAAATGCGATGAATATAAGGGAAAGATAAAAAGATACGGGAAAAGTGAATTGATGGAACAATCTTGAATAGAAGGAGCTTACCATGAAGAAATCAAGAAGATATATAGCGTTCTTAGTAGGTTTCACAGTGCAATTGATTATATCGATTGCTGCAAATGCTGCAGAAACGGAAAGAGAAGCTGCATTCGATACTGGTAAGATAAGTATTGTGAGTGATGATATCGCTTCTGAGGATTTATATCAGTTAGCAGAGAATGATAATCTTAGCGCGGAAGTACCAGCAAGCTGGTTATGGATAGATGATAAAGGCATTTTATTTACCTATGAGAATGCAGATAGTGAAGGTCCTTGGATGGGGATTATCAAATTGGATACAGAGCTGAGAGCGGAAGAACAGATCGAAGTATGGAAAAATGAACTGAAAGAACTGCACAGAGATCGCCTTGCCAAAGAGCCGGATGCGATTGAATATGTAATAGAAGACTCTGATCGTAAAATATTTGGTATACGGGCTGAAGTCAGTACTGCAGATGGTAAAACAATCACTACCATAATTCAGATGATCGAAGAAGTGGAGGAAGATCTGTATGCATATTCCTGCGCGTATATAAGTTCTTCTAGTGAAGAAGGTGTATATGAAGATGAAAACACTTATTTTGAGTTTGAGCATATGATTGAGAGTATCCTGATTCATACAAAAAAACACGCTGAAGTGAATGTTAATGAAAATGGGAAATCGGTATCTATTATAGGAAGCGCAGATGGACCAACATCTGTATTTATTGCCGGAAAAACTGGAGGGGACGATACCATGAGCTATAAGTCCATCACGATGGAAGAGGCAAAAGAAGCATTTATGAATGATGGATCCTACATCATTTTAGATGTCAGACGAGCAGATGAATTTGCTGAGGGACATATTCCAGGAGCTATAAATATCGCGAATGAGGATATCGGAGCGGAAGAACCGAAAGAGCTACGGGATAAAGACCAGATTATCTACGTGTATTGCAGAAGTGGCAGAAGAAGTAAAGAAGCATCAGCTAAGCTTGCGGCACTTGGATATAGTAATATTATTGAGTGCGGCGGTATCCTTGATTGGACAGGAAATCTGGAATAAATGTGTGAAGAAATTGTCGCCTATCATGCGACCAAACGCTAAGCCGGAATTAATATAATTTCCTTGTGTAAACACAAAAAATTATATGTTACGGGAGGAAGCGTATCATGAAAAAACGTTTGCGGGCATTACTTTTGGCGGCAGGAATGGTCTTCTCCAGTGCGGTGTATAGAATGATAAATTAATGAGATAAGGATACGAGTAAGTAATAGGAGAGGTATAGGACGCAGCTTATTTGAGTTTGTAAAAAGCAGAGTATATATCAGACCGATTACATTAAATTCATCACCATATGGATTACCATTCTATAATGCACTAGGATTCAAAGCTGTAAGTGCAGAGCAGACAGTAAATGGTATCAGGTTTTCACCTATGGTATTTGGCCAAGCAACTAAAGATAACAAAAATCCGTAATATTCGTCATTTATGATTGGTAGTAAATATAGTTGCCTGAAGTTACAATTAATACTGTAAGATCGATTTTGCAATGAAAAGAGTAAATGGAGATATAAGGATGTTAATTGAAACTGAAAGACTGATTATTACTGAGTTTACAATGGACATGGCTCAAGTTGTTCAAGAGAACTCTGTGGATGAAGATAATAAAAGATTTGTTCCTGATGAAGTATGGGAATCCGTAGAAGAAGCAGAGGATACTTTGGAGTTTCTGATAGCACAGTATGAATCTCATGAGGGACCACTTGTATATCCGATTATTGTAAAAGATACAAATATTAATGTCGGTTACGTACA
>JAZLLO010000075.1:0-55544 GCA_045598185.1 Marvinbryantia sp. | reverse complement strand
CTTTTAAGATGTATTTACGCCTTAAGTAAAGTATAACAAAAATCCCGCAAATAAGCAAGTAAAACCGCTTATTTACGGGAAAAAATCGACTTTTAAATCGTCAAAAAATCATTCAGGCGTAAAATCTGAGGAAGCTAACATATGAAACACCTTATTATAGAAAATTAAATACATGTATTATTTATTTGATTGCTTTTCTGTAATGGCATCAAGACGAGCTGCTTCCATAACAAGGGCGCCGATATTACCTACAGTCATCAAACGGTCCGCAAGAATCTTGTCCAATCCTAAGACGATAGGATAACAATCAAGATGGAACTGAGAAAAAATTAATGAGTAACCAGTGGCAGTTCCTCCCGGAACAGGAGGCATTGCGATTGCGAGCAAGAAAGAAGATATTGTAATGGCAATTAATGTTGGAATATCAACTGGCTTGCCTGCACGGAAACTGAATAAAACAGTTGTTATCATTAAAAATGCCATTACTGCTGGCATATAGATAACACTTCCTGGTTTAAGATACAAATCAATTCTGTTAGGACTAACTTTAAGATTTGTACAACCATTTACGGCTTCTCCGCCTCGTTCTTTACCATCATCTCCGGTCGTTGCAGGATTAATAGCTGCTATTGATGATGCATGGAAAAAACATTTGCCTCCGGCAATTGAACCTTCTTTTAAGACTCTCAATTTGGAAATACCTTCTTTATTAGGAGGTAAAAGTACAATAATTCCCCAACTGATCAGAATAAAAATACCAAGACCAAGAATTGCAAAAATTGAAATAACCAAATCAGTAGTATCCAACGTTTCGTTTGCAAGAAGAATCATGGAAAGTGCGACATATGGCTTCATTCCAGATAAAATGAGATTAACAACTGTTGTGAACAAATCATTCATTCGGTTAAATGAATTTATAATATATATTGTGGCCGAATTTTTGTCCTTCAACATAACTAAGATTATTCCAATAACAAAGGCTATTGTTACAATCTGGAGAATATTTACACTCAAAATGCCAGTACCTATTTGTATTGGCTCGTCATTTACATCCTTTTCAAAACCATTAACTCTGAAATTACGTGACTCAACGAAAGGAGCTACAATGGAATCTGGGACAATATCTACAATCATTTCACCGATTCGAATATAAGGATCTTCCTCATTTGAAGTTGGATCCTTATCCTGATCTGCAGCTTTCGGACTAGTAGTTGAATTCTTACCTTGAGCTGTTGCTTCTTTTCTCACTTCAGACTCATTGTTTAGCATCGGGTTTAAAACAAACTGAGAAGCAACAAAAGAGATTCCGAAGAATACAAGTGTTATTAGCACTAAAGAAGCTGAAAGATTTTTTATCATTCGCAATCCATCTTTTTTCAGATCATCAAATGAAGAAAAACAAGTACAAATACTCTTTATCAGTCCAAAGAACACTACAAATGCAGCGGTACCTCTAAGGATACTCATGTATTTACTGCAAATTAGTTCTAATAACTTCAACAAGAATGGTTTAAACGGATCGGGTAAATATGCTCTAACCGCGAATCCGATACCTATGGAGAAAAGGATAATTATAATATATACCAGCCATTCTTTCTCCAATAATTTCCCCAGCCAGGTTTTTTCCCGTTTTTCACCGGATTTCGATATAAATAACCTATTTTCAGTTGTATCACGAACAACTTTGTATGCGATGTTGATCTGGTTTTCATTATCAATATAATTCCAATAAGGTCTGTCTAATCCAGCGACATGCGAAAATGCAATGACATCTTCATCGTTTTTCAAAGGATCAAGCGGCAATCCCGGGACACGAATTTTAACTACAACCTGACCAAAACGAACATAGCAATCATATGAAAACTCTTTGTCTGCATATCCATTTTTAAGATACTGGTTCAGAACATTAGATACTTTCTTACGAATTTTTTTACTTAAAGAGGGGTCAATTCGATTTTCCTTTAGAAATAAGCCGACATCTACAACAGTAGTTTGGATGTCGGAAGGGTTTATAAAAGCCATACTTTGCCTCCTTTATTAACAATATACAAATATTATATTCTATTCATGTGAAGAAGTCTATATAATTCATGCCCTTTAAGTCCAGTCTTACTATCACTTAGAAGAATTACTAATTCACCTGAAGATTTCCAGACAACGAGCACTGATATACCATATGCTGTGGCTTTCTATGATGAATGCCACCGGATAAAGAGAACAGCCATTTTTTTTTGCGGTAATCCTCAAGCATCTCTCGATATATGTATATTTTCATATCTTCGATATAACACGGTGTCTTCAGAGCAGACGTTTTTTCAAGATATTTGACCAGATAATTGGAGAAAAGACTTCTTTGTTCATTGTTTCCCTTATATTTTGCAGCTTCCGATACCTCATCGATATTACAAGAGCAGAAAGTAGCCCAGCTAGCTTTGTTTTTCATGATGTCCTTGTAGAATTCCTCTTTCATTGCCGGAGAAAGCTCTTTTGATAATGGAATATCAGCAGATTCTACAGCTTCCGGATACAGATGCTCTGGAATTGCATCTGGTCTCAGATAATCCTCGAGATCACTGAAAGATTCCCCACTGTGACAGCAGTCAAATAGGCGAACTTTAATTTGAGCTTTACATTTCATCATAGCCTTATTTAGGTAGTAAAGAGATATTACGTTATCCATTTCTCCTTTATCATTTTTTTGTGAATCAGTAAACGTCATATAGCTTAACCCTTTCCCATCTCCTATGATCCCATGTCCCGAAAAGAAGAAGAGTAATTTATCTTCCTCATGCAATTTGTTTTTCATAGTGTCGATGGCTTTTTTGGCCTCATCATACAGTACTTTGCCATTATTATCACGGGACGGACAGATAATATGCTTCGCATCCAGATTCCACTTATTCACCAGAAAATCATACAAACATCTGGCATCATTTGCCGCTGCTGGAATATTGACAAATTCGGTATCCAGGTATTTTTCTACGCCAATGATAATGGCATATAGATTATCTTTTAATCGAGGGCAATTGTTTTCATTTATCACAATTATACTTTCCTCCACAATGTACAATCTTTTATCATCTGAAAATAATGTATATGTTGCTTTTTAATCACTGCAGTCTATACACATTATATCAGATCGTTTGGCTCTTGTATTGCTATTAAACAGAAAAATGCTATAATGTTAATAGATAAAAACCTGTAAAATACACTTGACTATTTAGAATGAGGAAGAATCTTATGGAAAAAAAAATATCCATCAATGAATATCGCGCACGCCTTTCAAATGCAATGAAGGAAACTTACAGTTTCCAGACTATCGGCGATCTGTTGAAACGCATGGATTGTCGTCCGAAAAACTATGAAGAGATGGAAAAAGATCAGTTAATCGATCAATTTCTAGGCAATATTTTTGAAACGGATGTTGCTCTTTTATATCCTCTTATGTGTGTCATAAGCCAATTTGATAAATACAGACTACCTGATGAAATTATTCATGGAGCTTCACGCTTTGTAAAAGCACCTGCCGTAACACAAAGAATATGTATTTCTACTAATTTGAACGAATTAGTATCTTCATCAGTTTCTTACAAATTGAAAGATAAAATTGCTTTAAAGGATGGAGATATTCGTTTGAATTCTAATCTGAAAGCTATCGTTATTGGTGTCGATGAAGATGTATTTGGCAATAAGAATGGAAGTTATTGTGCAAATGATGCGCAGGCAATGTATGATTTTCTGATAAATGATTGGAAAGTACCTGAAGAGAATATCTTCTTTAAAACAGGTCGCGTTACAGGTAAGGAAGCACGAGATGCATTAAGAACCTATTGCAATCTCAAAAAAATAAAAGGCAAAGAAATTATAAAAACAAATCCAGAAGATTGTCTACTTTTCTATTTTGCAGGTTATGGAATGAATTACCACGGAAAGAGCTATCTTATGACCTCTGACTCTTACATTCATACTTCTACCGTTCGAAATGCGTTACAGCTGATTTCCGTCAATCAAGCTCTCTGCAATTGCCCAGCTAAAATCAAGCTTCGTATTTTTGACGCTAATTTTGCTGGTCAGCATCTGGACAAACTGCTTACAAGAGTAAAAAACGTACAGCCCCCTATCAGTTCTGTATCGATAATTCCGAAAAAAGAAAGAGAAGAAATGTTGAAAGATGTGCTGAAGTCTGGAAGTGGATGGATTACTTTTACAGCTTCAGATGCTGATCAGTTTTCTCATGAATCTTCAGAATTGGAGCATAGTCTTTTTACCTATTATCTTTTAAATGGGCTTCGCGGAGCTGCCAAACGGCGTAATGACATCATTCATATGGAAGATTTGAAGATTTACGTATGCGAAAAAATGATGAAGACGGTTTATCCAGAACAAATACTTCAGGTGCCACAATATCAATGTGAACTGAATGGTAATCTTCTAATGGAGTAACAATATGAATCTGATATCTGATAGAACAAATACTGATTTCCCTGGCACCTATCTTCCAGATCATTTGAAAGCGATTCTTATTTCCGTTTCGGAATATCCGAATCTGCCAAATCATGATTTATTAGGACCGGATAGTGATGCCAATACCTTAGCTTACTTTCTTTATAGTAACTGGAAGGTTTCAGAAAAAAATATCTTACAGTTAAGAAGTAACGTCACTTATTCAACTGCCAAAAAACAATTGGAAGACTTTTTCAATTCTATGGAGGAACAGGATCATCTTCTTTTCTATTACAGAGGGCATGGCTTAGTCGGGAATGGCATTGGAAAAAGTTATATGTCATTTTCTGACTCTGCATTTGTCACCTCAGATGGCAAACGACAATTAAAAAATGTATTGTCCTTTCATTATCTTAATCGTCTTATGCTCAATTGTAAGGCAAGCATAAAACTTCGTATCTTTGATTGTTGCCACAGCGGAGAACGGCTGAATAATCTCGATCCTTATCTTAGACCAAATATATATGTCGAAGGTGTGAATTCTGATATAGTTCAAATGCCTGAGTTTCCTGAAATTGATTTTAAGGAGCATGATACTCATCCCAACTCTATTCGAGTCATGAATAAGGATTTGTTTCAAGAAATCATGCTGAATCAAAGTGGTTGGGTTACATTTTGCGCTTGCAATGTCGATGAAATCGCCTGGGAATTAACTTATCCTGGAAATGAGTTTTGTGGGACTTCACCTTATGGAGAAGGATTATTCTCAAAATTTTTCATGGAGTCTATGTATCATTTCCAGAGGCATCCTGAAAACGGTCCGTACTATATCGAGGATTTGAAAACTGAGATCAATAAAATGATGCAGAATTATATAGAGAAGTATAATAAAGAAAAACAGGGAGCTGCATCTGATGATGCTGACGGGCCAAAGAAACTCGTTCAGCACATGCAATATCAATGCTCCCTGTCTGGAAATCTAAGGATATTATAGAATTTTTTTTGATTTAATTTATCCGCAAGTTACCGGATATCGAACATTGATACTGCATATGCTGTGGGGTTCTCCATTCATATCCCAGTATCGGTTTATAAATGAGTGGTTTATTTTCATAATCATCTAAAAGCGCACGATAAAGGCAGACTTTCAAATCCTCAATGTAGCAAGGAGCCTCCTGTCTAGCCATATCCTGTAAACATTTCAGAAGATAATATGAGAAAAGACCTCTCTGTTCTGTTTCACCTCCATAAATTCCTGATTCAGACTCTTCGTTAATGTTACAGGCACAGAAGGTTATCCATCCTTTTTGATTCATCATTAGTTTTTGATAGAAATCCTCTGATAAAGCCAGAGGATTTCTTTTTTTGTCCCTATCATATGGCAATACCGCCGCTTCTTCCGGAAGCTGATCTTCCGAAAATTTCTGAGGTCTCAGATAGTCTTCTAGACTGCCGAAACTTTCTCCACTATTACAACAATCAAAAAAACGAACCTTAACCTTTGCCCTGCAACGCAACATGGCATTATTCAGATAATGCAGAGAAAGAACCGACCCAACTTTCCCATGCTCATCCATAATAGAATCTGTAAAGGATAAGTAGCTCTTTCCTTTTCCTTCTCCCAGCAGTCCATGTCCTGAAAAGAAAAATAACAAATGATTTTCTTCTGTCAGAGAACTGCACATGGTATCAATTGCGTTCTTTACGTCTTTGTATAATACTCGTCCTTTGTTCTTCTCCAAATGCTCTATATTCTCAGGAAAACAGATGATATGCGTTGGTTCAACTCCCCATTCGTAAACAAGAAAATAGTACAGACTCCGAGCATCATTAACGGCACCTAATATATTCGAGGTTTTGTGATTATCGTACTCAGTAACACCAATAATAATTGCGTATAAATTATCCTTCAGGTGGATACCATCATTCATTTGCATAACATTCTCCCTTATATTAGTTCTCTTTCCCTTGTTATTGTACTATCAGCATTTCTCGTCAAACATGAATTATATAAATATCACTTCATATATGGATACCTTTTGCGAATTTTATTTAGGAGCAATATAGCCTCAGATGTTACAAACTTATTTCCTAATTTTTCTAACGCTCCAATTACTGCGCCACCTTCTTCTTCTCCGTTAAGTAGTAACATATACCACCAATCATATATTGCACGTGTAGAAACATTTCCCTGAAACTGGATATATAAGTAGTTAACGAACTCTTGATAATTTTTGTTAGTTCTTGGTTTTTCCATGAGCCTGTACAATGCCAGATTTACAATACTAAAGGCATTTTTGGCTTGCACACCTTGCTCAAGAAGCTCTTCTACCGTATATTTTATACCATCTCGTTCTACTGATTCAATTTCTTTACGACGCAACATATACGCAAGATTATTTCTCGCAAGCAATGAAGACCACAAAATTATATACATATCTTTGGCCCCTTTAAAATCTCCTTTATTGTAAAATTCCATTGCCTTAGCTCCACATAAAGAAACATCCATAGCATTTTTCTGCAAATTATCCCTAGAAGTATTTTCCATTACACTATCACTGTGTACAGAATCTTTATCTGGTATTTCTTTCTTAACTTCCTCTTTAACTTCTTCCTTAATCTGCTCCCACAATGAAAACATGTCTTTTTTTTGCAGTAATTGTTTTGCTTCTTCGCTCTTTAGTTCTTTCAACAATTCCTCATACTTTTTCTGCATTTGATCCAAGTCAAGTAAACCGAATACGCACTGCATTTTAAAATCAATAATCCTATCCCCTATATATTGAACACCGAATTTTTGCTCAAACAAACCAGATATGTCAATTTCTATATCATTTGATTTCTCATTATTCTTGGCAAATGAAATTGGAAAAGAAGCCATATAATAACGAAGATAGTTTGATTTATTTCTATTCTCATCATTATATTCTAATAACTTATTTATTCCTGTTTCATACATTTCATATGAATACCATCCTGGTGTATCTTTTCCAATCAATTTTGCTCGATAGAGATCACTAATCGTTTCTAAATACATTTTCTGTTGTATGGTTCCGACACATCCTTTTTGTATCGGCTTCCTTAAAGCTTCTATCTTTTTTTCATCATACTCAAATAATTCTTCTCTCAGAAGGTATTTCCTACGAATATAGATAAGCCAACTTATTACGCTCAATAAATGAACTCCTATTATCTGATTATTTTGATTATCCGCCTTCAAATACTCTGCCGCTAATTCGAAGTAATTTTTATTATTTGTAACAGCTCGTGCTATAGCTGCAATAAAGAAAAAGTCATCTTCCGCAGAACTTTCCAGCATCTCCTCAACAATATCAAATAATATCGGTGGTTTTTGATTTTTTACTACTGTATTCTGCATATACATTATCATTGTTGTGTTGATTCTTTTTTCAAACCATATTTTCAGAGTATTCTTTATTAAATTCCTATTCTTACCTATCTTTCCTTCAAGCAAAATATAGAAAACAATCCCTCTAACATTCTCTATATACAACTGTCGTTCCGTTTCTTCCAACGTCTCCCTATAAGAATTCAGAAATATCAGAAACTGTTCATTATCATTTGCCCAAAAATTATCTATCATCTTCTGAATATTATCTCGTCTGTTTACAAATAATGCCCACCTATCCTGATTTTCACACAACCTATCAAAACATGCATTTCTATCATCTTCGCCAGGATGAATGCCACTAATACCAAACAATTCAATTATCATTGAAACCGGACGGTTATCATTCGGTTTATTCTTAGATATTATCAGTAATCTACTGATAATCTCATCGCGTAAATCAATATCCTGCATAGCAATGAGAATGATAATCTGTTCCCAAAAATCGTCTATTGATTCAAAACGATCAACAAAATAATCAAGTCTGTTTCTTTTTCGTTCTTTTCTCGCAAAGAGGTTATTAATAATAGCGTTACTTACAAAAAATGCCTGATACTGAAGATGATGAAATGAATAAGAACGACCATTACTTTCCGAGACAAGAAGACCAGTATTATTTTCTATATGTTGTATATATCTTATTATTAACTGATTTTGCTCATCTATATCTGCATTTAAAGAATCTGAATAATCAAAGAAAAAATATTCCCTCAAATCTCGTCTTGCTTTAAGTATGCAATTCACTATGGTATCTCTGGTTGCTGACATTCGCTCACGTTCTGAACTAGCCATATAATATGCAAGGTAACTTAGCTGCATCTCCATATCTAATGGCTCAAATCCTTGTCTCTCACTCAAACTAAGTGCTAGCTCAATTGACTCACTGTATATATCACTAGCTTTATTTGGCAAAATTCCACGATTATTAGCAATAATTAGCATATTGGTCAAATCTAACGGTGTTGAAATTAATGATAGAATTCTCTGATTATTCTTTAATGGTATCAGAAAACTCTTCTCGTATGAACGAGCTTTTACTACATCATCATAATATATATTACTATACCAATTCTTGGTAAATTCAGTAATTAATCCAAATGCAGAAGAAAAATCTTCAATAATCCATTCCTTAACATTAATGCCTACATAAAACTGCAAAGAATTGCTAACTTCTTGTAGTGTATAATTTCCCAATCTCGAAGTAATATAGACCGTTCTTTTCTGGCCCTTTTCCCTTTTTTCTTCTAGAAATTTTGACAAACCATTCAATACTTTTCTTTGTTCATCCATATTAGTAAGTTCATCAATTCCATCTAAAAACAAAACAATTCCATGGTCTTCTACCATTTTTTCTATTTTATTTCTTGATGATTTTATCTCATCACTATTTAAGCCCATGATAGACGCTATACTCCAAACCAAATAGTCTTTAAAGGACGTATCAGCATCGATTTCTTCATCCTTATCATGCATTGCATCATTCAATGAGCGAATTTTAACCATAATAGGAATGGCTTCATTCTTTATATCTTCCATAAAACTTTGTTCCATCTCCATTGGAATCTTTGTTATTTTTTGCGGAAGTTCCAATTTCTCTGTGAGTAGGTTACACAGAAAATGATTCTCTAATAGATAGCGTAATATCAATATCTTTAGAAAAGTAGTTTTTCCACCTCCTGGAGGACTTAAAATAACGTGTCCATCATAATGCATGTCCGCTATTTTTTCTTCATATGGACAGATAAGAGTATACTCTTCCTCTGATATTCTGTTAAATACTCTAGTTCCGTTTATGACACAATCTTCTCCCTTTACAAAATCACTCATTACTTCTGCGGATGCTTTCACTTTGATCGTCTTCAGATTCGAGACATCTTTATTATCAGCGTTTTTTTCTATATAACTAATAAAATAAAAATCTTGTTTACCTTCTTCTTTTTCTATGCTATGTATAGTTATCTTTAACGTATCAATCTTCGATAAAGAAAATTCATAGGACTTCTCCTCAAGCGATTGAAGTTCAATTTCATAGATTCTCCTATCAATCTTTCTTATAAGAGAATCAACAAGATTATCCTGTTCTCCTGGCTCATCATTCTTCTTCAAGTAATCACGATAAGAAATAAGGGGAAGCCGAGTATATAAGTCAATCATATCATATTGCTTTTTTAGTCTTGTATTTTTTTGAGCAGCGGGAAATGTTAATGTTTGATATCTGTTCACGCTTGCTTGCAATGCATTGCAATACTCTTTTATCATTCAAGTCACAACCCTTTCTATAATATTTCGCTAACAAGAGTCATTGTTCTCCTAAAATAGTCATTCGGTTCATCAGTTAAATATGAAGGTCTGTTTTCATGTAACACTTTCATTATTTTCATAATATATTGCTTCTCTTTTTCATCAATTTGTATGTTTGCGGAATTTAAAGTTGAAATCCATCTACTCACTAAATCTTCTGCCACAAAAAACAGGTGATCTTGTTTATCTGTTCTTACATTTTTTCCTCTGGATTTGGTCAGCAATATTTCTACCACTTTATATCTAATGTCAAGTTCCATTTGGTTGAGACTATATACATATTCAGGAAGAATATCTAACGTATAAGTTAACATTTCACTCATGTACTCTGCGCATAAGTAAACTGTAAACAATTCTGGCAGAATCAATTCGTATTGATTCTGTACCCAAACTCCATTTTCCTTTAGTCTTCGTTTTAACAACCCCGTTTCAACCAAAATGGCAAATTCCTTATTTTTAATGTCCAGAAATTTTTTCCAATTATCAGAATTATATTTTTGCAAACTTTCTTTATCTGCATTTATATCAGGGATAAAATCTTCTTTTCTAAAGTATAAACGACCTTCTTTCAGCACGTTATAAGCAACACCCCCGATAATCAGTTTCATGTAATGTCGAATTTCCGGAACTACCATTGTATGTCTGGATATAAGTTCTTCAATTATCTTTCTGAGTAGCTCTTCTACAGATTCATTTTTCTTTATATTTATGATCATCAACATAAATATAAGAGGAACTGATGCTATCTGCAAAAGACGAGTATCGTTTTTTATCATTGCAAGAATCTCATCAGCTTCAACTCCATGTTGATTATGTTCTGCATATTTTTCTATATATTCACCCAATTTTATAATTTCCAATTCCGTATCATATTTCCAAGGGCGTATGCTTGCAACTACATCTGTATGTAAGTTTTGAATCTGCATTTCGCGCGATGCTATAATCATACGTAAGTTTGCATTATATTTGATTAAAGCATGCAGTTTACCAATCATATTCTGTTCCATTCCGTTTTCGTCATAAGCATCAAATAATAGAACAACTTTTTCGTTTCTTAAAATATAGTCAATATCTTTTTTTGCATCTTCATCCAAACTATTTTCATTTACAATCTTATTTATCACAAGGGAATATAATTCCTTTTCATTCGATGTTGAACCAGAATCTGTATCAGAACTATTAACAATCTTTTTACTTATACCATTCAGATTAATAAAAAATGCTTTAACGTCGTCCTCTTCAAAATACTCTTTTCTCATTTTCTGATAAAAAAGCTTCTCTTCTACAGACATATAATCATAGCCTGGCTTATTGACTTTATATGTCAAAGCTAAATATAACATTTGAAGAAAACTAGACTTCCCATATCCATTAGGCGCAATAACAATCTGGTTCCTTCTTTTTTTCATATCAAAATTACAAATATTAGGAGTCACATAATATTGCCATATTGGATAATCACTACTTTCTTCAGCAAATTTTCTGCTTTTCATGTTTCTATAATTATCCCATTGTAATTCTGTTGCCACTTCGTATGTTGTAAGCATCTTCTGTTTCCAATCTTCCATAACACTTTCTTCCGGTTCTTTAAAATAATCTTTGTCCACAACTTCCCAAATAAGATTTGAACACGTCGCATATAGCTTATTCTCTCTTCCAATCCCTCTTGAGATCAAACCAGTTAAATATATATGATCACAATCTGTAACCTTTATGAGTCCTGTCCCAGAGCGCTTGTTCATTATCGCTTCTCTATCATCATAGGTTCCAAATTCTGGATTCTCATAAGCATACACAAAACGATTGCGCGCAAACTGTTCAATCTTACCATTCGTTGATTGCCTTGCCACATCAAATTCATGATTTTCATAAGCAGCCGGGAAGCCAAAACCTTGAACATTATCTTCGACTTGTCCTTTGTCAACTATTATCGGAAGCAGATTCTTCATGTGTACCTCATCCCATTCCGGAATAATAATCGCTATATCATATTCATATGAGCTTTCAGCTTCAACAGATCTGCCTTTGTATCCATGATGTACAAATGCAGTTTCGTTACGAAATTTTGTTATTTCATCTTTCGAATAGCCATGTTCCTTAGAACATCTCTTTATTTTCATTTCTATAGAATGGAGCACGTCATCATGTTTATATTCAAATTTAAGCAAACTTGCCGTATCACTTTTTAATGTTTCCTGAATCACATGTGCTGCAGTACATATACACACCTTCTTTGTTTCTGGATATACAAGAATAATTCCACTCCCCAATTTTTGACTTTCGGAAGATATTCTAACACTTAATTCTTTAATCTTCTTCCATAACTCTTTCTCTTCCATTTCATTTTACCTCATATGATGTGTCTCCAATAAAGTGTAATCTCAGTCTACTCTCTCGGTTTGAATAATCTGTAATGTCAACATACTTTTTATAATCGTTATTTGTAAAGAAAGCTGTGTTAATATCCTTTAGCCACCAATCATAATTCATATACACATCAGCTTCTTTACCATCTTTAATCATTTGAGAAAAAACATATTTATGAGGACGCGATGAAACTTTTTTTGTACTTATAATATAATTTGTGGTAGGTAATGCATTAAGAAGTTCCTGAGTAGTATTCCTTGAACTGCCATGGTGGGCTATCTTGATACAATTAACAGGATATGGTATCTGCAAGTTACAGGCTGATAATCCATCTATAATCGTAGATGGGAATGCATCTGCAAGAAATGCAGCTTTTTTCTCATCATACTCCAGAATAAAAGCAATTGAGCAGCCATTATACTCTGAATCATCTTCCGGTATCCTTTCTTTCATCCACCACTCTAAATCCCGACTTCTTCCATCATCTTTCCCAGCGTATATGCTATCACCTGTTTTCATCATGCCAATCACTATTTTTTCCTTTTCGTACTTTTTGACGAAATCTTCCATTTGATCCTCACCAGGACTGAGGACATACAGTTTTGCATCACCAATAGATATTATATCCCCCATTTGAACAGTTTCTATCACTTTATTTTTCATTCCAAGCTCACAAATTAGTAACTCCATCAGCTGAATCTGTTCACTGGCTCCGTATGCCTCATGTTTTTCTTCCACAAAAATTTTCATTCCTCTATGTGAGTTTAGAAAAATTCTATCAATCCGATCTACCAGATCTTTTTTCTCATCATCAGTACTAAATAGTTTTAATCCTTGTAAAAGTCCCATGATATGATCATTATCAATATGAGAAAGAAATATTGCATCTATCTTTTCACCTTCATTAAATATGTCTTCGACCACCTTTTTTACCTTTTTGGCCGTGTCACTCCTTCCACCATCAATAATAACATTATGCATATTCTTATTATCTTTTCCAAAATGAATACGCAAGAAATCCCCATCTAATGCCGGATATGCAAAAATCTCAAACATATTATCTCCCTCTCATATCTTATTCGAAAGCATCAATTCTATCCATTTTATGAAGTAATGTCATTTTTATTTCCGGAATTCTTGAAGCATTTGTATTTCCTGAATAATCAATTGACTTTTCAACTCCCTCAAGCAGGTGTTTTGAAACTAATCTACTTCCGAAACAACTATAATACTCTGATAAAGTATTATTAGATGCTGCCATTTTATGCAACAGCTTCTCTTTTTCCAGTATCAGGTCTATTAGATGAAATATTTGAATGAATATCTCACATTGTCCTTCTTCCATCAAAGAATAACTTGACAAAAATCTACAATCATTATCATCAGCATCAAAATAGTAATCTTCCCGATACATCTCCAGTAGTACACTGTCAGACGAAAACATATTCCATATTTCTCGTCCTCTTGGAGTAATGACCAATTTCTTATTCTGCTCCAACACCTCTTCTGAATCATAGGTAATCTCCAGAACTTTCATATGAATAAAACACCCAATAATCCTTTTAACAGAATCATGTATTTCTGATTCTTTTGGAAAAAGATACCGAAATACATTAGATATATAATCGTATTTCAACATTTTTCCTTTTCGCATGAAACAACACATTATAAGCAGTGCGTAAATGGAATTATCATTAAATTCATCACTAATCAATACATTTGGAATAATACTGGATTTTGACCCTCTATAAACAGCATTATTACCGCAGGCAAGTGAACGAAGCACACTGATATTGTTAAATAGAGAATCAGCATTCTCAATATCCATTATTCCTCGCTTGCTTAACCATAAGGTATTCATTAATACTTTCTTATACATTCTTTTCACTAATTGGAAATCATAATTGCAGAGATTTTGAATTAATTGTGAATACCTATAATCATATTTTGCACAAAAGTCTGTCAGCACCTTATAGGTCTGCTCCCATAAATTTGAATCTTCTGTCGTATTATCTAAGCAAACTAATTTATGCTTTTCAATATGATAATCTTTTATATTAACAGGTTTTTCTTTTTTTAAATATACAGAAGGACTATAAGCCTTTATTTCTGAATGTGTTTGAATCATCTCATATGTTTCCTGTCTCATACTAAACAAAGCATAAACAGAGCACTCTGCTTGTTCAATACACTTTGAATAAAATGCCAGTAAATCTCTGACTACATTACAAATAAAGGCTTGAGGCAATACTTCCATATCATCAAATATGTATATGATTTTTTTTACCCTCGGACAATAATTTTTTATATAATATTTCAGTCTATTGACCTGATAAATATACGGTGCTTTCTTTTCGCCACATAATAATCTCTCAATTCTAATTTCTTTATTAGTCTTTTCAATTAAACGTGATGTATCAGCCATTCCCAATAAAACGGGTTCTATCTTTGATATATGGTCATAGAATTCTTCATAATACTCGGTCGAATAAAAGCGTTCTGCAAACTCATAATAATCTTCTAACTTAGCGCAGATTCCTTTTATCCAGTTAATTAGTACCTCCTCAAAACACTCTTTCAATAACAGACTCCGAAAATTAAAAGCTACATACATCGTTTCTTTATTCTCATCCACGCGTACTGTATGATCCGATATCTCCATACAATGTTTTAATAATGTTGTTTTGCCGATACCTGATTTTCCTGTAAAATAGATTATCTTGCTTGCTGATTCATATAATATTTCTGTTAGCTGATTCTCTGTTTCCAAATCAGAAATATATACTGTTTCTTCTTTAGGGGATCCATAATAATAATTAATACATTTACGACAAGATTTAACAAATATACTATTACTCTCATCAAATGGAACTGGTGTATCTTTTATTCTCTTCTTCATTTATTCCTCCATTTCGAAAATTATTCATACCAGTTTTTTTTCCAATTCATACGATAATGATATATCATATTTTATTTAATGTAAATAAAACTTTTTCAAAACTAATATATTTCTTCCTAATTGTAACATTTATTTAAATATTTACAGATTGTATGGGATATTGATAAATATTTTCTTAATCTTTATTAACATTCTTATATTGACATAATTGCATCTAGATAATAAAATGGAAATATATTATGCAACTTTAGCTTTACCAAATAATATAGGAGGAAATTAAAATTGAAAACTCAAACTGACCATCCAAAGTCGAAGAATTCTCTTCCGGATTTTGATTCAAAAAAGTTGGGAGACACAATACGACTTCTTCGTGAAAAAAACAGATTGACACAATCCGAATTAGGTAAGTTATCCGGTTATTCAACCGCAGAATTGTGCAAAATCGAAAATGGTTTAAGAAAAAAAATACCAATGGATGCCTTGATTACTATCGCACCACATCTTAATGTATCAATCGATTATATCTTAACCACATGTGTATCGAATTATCAGAGTGATTACGAAAAATTTTATGATTTAGATAAGAAAGAAATTGATATGCTCAATGTTGCCCGAAGACTATATATGACCGATTCCAAGTTATTTTTTTTACTTTCATCAAAAGAATTTTTATCCAACAAAGAAGCCATCAATTTAACAAAGCAAATAATAGAATTCCAAACAAATGTTATTCCAAAGAAAGAATTTGGTTTTAAGAAGTTAGCAGAAAATTTTCTCCAGTATTGTACCAATTTTATTACTTGTTGTACAGAAGAGACCTCAATTGCCGGAACATATTGTGATAATAAATGAGCGTAACTCATTTTATTATAGAAGGGAGTACATAATGAACGTTATGTTAAGTGAGAATGAGTTTTTACCAGAAGTTGTAAAAACAAGCACAAATGATGCAACTATAAAAAAAGGAGGTCGAAATGAGCAACAAAAAGTCATCATCTATGACACAAGTCCAGTACACAGGACGTGAACTGGCAGAATCTGATCAATGTTACAATATCCGACAGGAAATTGAAAAGCTTTTAACTATATCTGTAGAAGAAAGACATTCGTTTCCAATTGTATTCGATACCCATGTTAACATTGAATCTGTAGCAATCAGTAACTTTACTGATACAACTGCACTGTATATTTATTTTAGTGAATCCAAACTGTTCACTTTTGAAAGTGTTCTTCTTGCATTAAAGAATGCTCTCAAACAAGAAAAATATACATTATCTTTTCCTGATTATAACGAATGGGAAAAGAAATAATGCAAAACCCGGAAAATCGTTGAAAGAAAAGGTAGATTATTTATGAACATTTTGTTTAGATATTACCTGTTTGATAGTTATGTCATCTTCTCCGGTTTCTGTAAAGGAAAACAAAACAATCACAATGAGAAAAGCTAAGAACAAGTTGACCTGTCAAACAACTTCTTCTTAGCTTTTTCATCAACATTTCTTCAATTGAATGATAACTTATCTTCCAGACACACATATGTGCTTCTCTCCATATGTTCTACTCCAGAAGTGATTATATATGTGTTATCTACTGTATTACCAAGTGCTACCGCTGTGGCACAGATATGGCAGTAATAGATTATGTCCGTCTTTTGTTCAATAATCAGTCTATCAACTTCGCGTCTGTCTCAGAACTTGCTATGATCTTTATTACTTTTCTTTTTTTGAACTGTCTCAAATACTCATTGTGAAGTTCATTAACAGCTGTTGAAAGGACATTATCTGTTTCCAATGCCTCCACATTTAATCCAAGAGCTTGGCATTCATGGAACTGAATGAGACCCCATTTTCCGGTCAGCGTATCCGCTATCTTCTTCGCTTTCCTCTTGGTATCTCGTGCAGCAGGATCTGTAAGCTGATATTCCAACAGCCATTCCTTAATCAAACGTTTATTCAAGCCCTCAATATCCATGAGTTTATGATATGCACCAAGACGGTAGTTTAGAATTACGCTTACTACCGCCTTCAGATTTTCTTCCTGCTCATTCACAAATCGTTCAATGAGCTTGCGACTTTTTCGAAGGGATCTATAGGTGGATTCATCGTTAATTAACTTGGCTTCTTCGATTTTCTTATTAATTCCCTGCAGTTTAAGATATGCTGCATCATATTTCTGTTGTAAATCCTCAATCTCAGTTCTGGCTTTCCTAAGCTCTTCAAGAGGCTTATCGACTGGTTTCCCGCCTACTTCCGCACGCACATGGGATATCGTACCTATAGTATTATTCATCAGAATCTTTTCCCCTGCACAGGCAAGCATAGTTCCTTCTCTTGCAACCATTTCCGGAATGATGATACGGACTTTTCTGCCAAATTCAGTATGGAGATATTTCACCAGATTCTCGGTGAACATCAAATCACCGGCACCAGTATGCAGGAGCAGATCCAATCCTCTCTGGCGATCCATTTTTCGCACCGCATTGATAAAGAAAGGCATATCAGTATAGTCCATTTCTGTACCTTTCTTTTTCAAATTACAAAAGTCTGAATAATACGCAATGACATTCCTGCCTGTAATGCTGGAAATACAGCTAATCTGTTTATTCATATCCATAAATGAATCACCTCTCTTCCTGGTTAATGAGATACTGTGTCCCAAGCTGGTTCTCCATGATCTTGGAAGCAGATGTATGCTGGAAGGTAATCATATATGCTTTATGGAGTGAAAGCACGAGATCTTCCAGTTCCGGATCATTACCCAGAAATTCTACATTCAGTCCCAGCTCTTTACAGAAGTTATAAGTAAATGGGCGACGATGATTCTTATGGTTATCATTAAGAGTATCCACAATGCGTTTTACTTTTGCCTTGGCTTCTTTCGGATCTTCATCTGCAAACATGTAGTTAGTGAGATTCTTGCTTACCATGGCAGATGCAAAGGTAATAGCAGCAAGCAGATGGTAATAGCCATACTTTTCCTGTTTGAATCGAATATCCCAGAATGGAATGCTTTCCGGGTCCTTTCTCAAGTCTTTTCTGGCAGAATCGTATTCACTTAAAATTTCATAAGCAGACAAATGCTCCACCTGAAGATCGATAGGTCCTAGACAGGAGTAGTGTCCCATCAGGATGGTCTTTGCTGCCGAACTAAAGAGTGTTCCTGAAGAATAGGCGCATTGCGGCACAATTACCCGAAGATTATTGCCGAAGATATTGTGAATGTGGTCTGTAATATACTCTGTAGTCTCTCCGTCTCCACCAGGAGTATGAAGGATTACATCCAGTCCTTTCTCAGGATCCATATCAAGAACAATTTCTTCAAATCTTTTTCTATCCGCTCTTGATATAATGCTGTCCGTATTTTTACCGGCTAAAAATCCGGAATAATAGGTAACCAGGTTTCTTCCTGTTTTTTCAGCGATTGCTTTGATTTTCTCCTGACGATATTCGGCAAGTGCATTTGCCTCATTATATTCAGGATTGTCTTTTATCTGCTTCTGAATCTGTTCCAGAATCGTCGTCCATGAAGTCATTAGCACTTACTCCTTTTCATCTTCTTCACTCTCATCCGGTAGAAGAGTTCTGCTGATAAATGTGATCTTTTTCTCTGCATGTTCCGGATCGATATACTGGCTGTATCCAGTATCATTCCCCTCTTCCAGGAGAGCATCTGCAGATAATCCATGTTCGGACAGAAAGTCCAGTAAGTCTTCTTTAAAGAAGTAATTTTTCTTATTCATGATGTCCTCCTTTCTATTTTCCGCACATAAATATCTGGTACCGTGATGGTTCTCAATAATCTTGCATGTTCTGGTTCTGGAAAAAATCACGCTGTAGATACCATGAAGTGACAAGATGATATCTTCCAGTTTCGCATCCTGACTCAGACTCGTTACGTGGAATCCCAGATCCTGACAATCGTTGATACCAAATGGACGAGAATGGGAACCGTTATTGGAATTCAACTTCTTCACGATACGTTCTGCTTTTTCCTTTGCATCCAAATCATCTTTGAACATGTAATTAGTGAGGAATTCTTCTGCAAGAATACCAGAAAAAGTGATAGCATCTTGCAGCTTATAGTAGTATCCTGGCGGCAGTTCTCTTAGACGATAGCTCCAGAAGGTACGTGTCTCAGGATTTTTCTTCAGATCTTTTTTCGCCGCATACATCTCCTGACGCATGTCAAATGCCGGCATTGCTCTGTACTGTGGAGCAATCGGTCCAAGACAGGCATAGTTGCCCATCAATATTTCTTTGGCTGAGCAGGACATGATAGTTCCTGCTGACAAGGCAATCCCAGGAACTATGACACGAATGTCATCTCCAAACTCAGCATGTAAGTAGCGTATAATGCTTTCAGCTGCAGTCGGAATACCGCCAGGGGTGTGAAGAATCAGGTCCAAACCTTTGGTACGATCAAGTTCTGGTACCACTTCCATGAATCCGAACATATCAGTTTCTTCAATGAATGGATCTCCTTTTCTTCCCTCTAACATGCCGGAATAATAAGCGATTACATTTCTACCTGTGTGTGCAGATACTTTCTTCAACAGATCGGTTCTTAATAGGTCAACATCTATCTTGTCCTCTGGAGCAAGCGATACTGTTTTTCCACCAAGACCTGCCTTTTCAAGAAGCTTCTCCATAAATGTCATGTTGTTCTCTCCTTCTTTATCTGTTATAGCCTCGCAAAATGGTGTGCTCTGTTAATAGTATAATATTTATCTCATATTGTCACAACTGCAAACAGATATGCTATACTACATTCACATATAAAAAGGAGTTTATTGTTATGGAAAGAAAACAATCTGATCTGATCAAAATCGTAATCCTGATTGTTGCAGCTTTTATATCTTTTTCTTTTTTAGCAAAGGCTACTGCTTCCCCATCACTGCATGCAGACGCTATCGCCTCTCTGGAACGGAAGCATAAGAATATAACAAGATTAACAGCCGCTGCAACAGCTGCATCCGTGGGTGTATCAATGCTTCCGGATGACACCGCAACGCCAATCGCCGAGAACCTTGCAGACCTGACCGATTACTTTCTCATCGCCCTTTGCGCGGTATATCTCGAAAAGTATCTGCTCACCATGACAGGTTATGCATCCTTTGGTGTTCTTTTCCCATTGTCATTTATCCTGCTTGCCATCTGGATAAAATGGAAGGATCCACGATTTGTTCATTATGCAAAAAAACTAATTGCATTTGGTATCGCTATTTTTCTGCTGATTCCAGTCAGTGTTACCATCTCAAATACGATTGAAGACACTTACCAGTTTTCGATTGAAGAAGCAATTGAGAATGTTGAAAATATTACAGATGAGATTACCGCAGAAACAGAAGCGCAAAATGAAGTCGGTTCCTTTTTGGATAATATTCTTGACAATGCAAGCAGTGCTGTTGGAAGTGTTGTAAGCAAAGTCAAGGAATGGCTCACTATGGGAGAACATGTTCTGAATGAACTGTTAGAAGCACTTGCAGTTATTCTTGTAACCTCGTGCATCATACCAGTTGTGGTACTGATATTCTTCCTCTGGCTGATTCAATTATTCTCGAACACCAATGTACCAACACCGTATCCAAAAAGAATAACTATCACCAGAAAACTACTGCATCGTAAATAGAAAAGAGCAATTGGGGTTCCGACTGACACATGAACTGAGAAGCGAGCTGAAAGAAATATCCCTGCTTATTTTTGTATAATTCTCTAACCTTGATTTTTATGTTTTCACGTCTAATCTTTCATACAAGGAAAAAGAACCTGTGGATTTTTCATCACATACGCAGATGAGCCACCTGGGACTCAAAACTCCCAAGTGGCTCAAAGGTTCATCTTTAAAAATCTAAATTTTGATCTATTTTAATTTTCTTCCAAGTACTTCTTCGTACATTGCTATAATATTCTCAGTAGGTACATTAGCAACGATGTTATGAATCGTATTGAATACGAATCCTCCGTCTTTTCCAAGTACGTCGATACGTTCTCTTACCTGTTCTCTTACCTGTTTCGGTGTTCCGAATGGAAGAATGTGCTGTGTATCTACACCGCCGCCCCAGAAGGTGAACTTATCTCCGTAGTTGGCTTTGATCTTGTGCATATCCATGCCGTCTGCGGAAAGCTGTACCGGGTTCAGGCAGTCAAGTCCCATCTCGGCAAAGTCATCCAGAAGATCATAGATTCCTCCGCAGGTATGGTAGAAGGTCTTCCATGTGGTGTTCTTATGTACCCAGTCATTGATTTCTTTATAGAATGGCTTGTACAGTTCGCGGAAGGTATCTTTGCTGAGCATCAGGCCTCGCTGGTTACCGAAGTCAGTTCCGGAAATCCACACAACCTGGATTCTCTCTCCTACTGCCTGATGGTAGATCTCAAGATTCTTCAGCATGATATCTGTCTGATAGCGGAAGATTTCTTTTACATAGTCTGGATACATTACCTGTGCCATCAGCCAGTCATCTACACGACGGATTCCGCGTGGATGATCTACTGCAGGTCCTGGGATAACTGCTACGTCACCGAGAGCTCCACCGCCAAGACAACCTACAATACCGTACTCTGTATTGTTGTAAAGGTCTAAAGACTTTTCTTCCCAGTTGCGTGCTTCTTCATCGCTCATGATACCGAAATCATCCTTGAAGTCTTCCAGTGGTGTCAGATCATCTTCATCCAGATCAAAATCAAACTTCTCTCTAGGTGCTGCGTCAAAGAAAGAACCGCCCTTTGGCATCATTGCGCTGTATTCTGCAGATCTGTTGCCATGAGGATATACCCATTTTGTGCCCTTTTCATCTTCGTCATACTCGAATCCGCCGCCCATCCATACAGGAGTTCCGTCGTCCATCTGCCAAGGCTTCCAGTCTTTGTTCTTATATCCATAAAAATTGCCGATATTAAAAAGTCCCACGACATCACAGCCAAGCATCTTTAATAAGTCATCTTCCACTTCTCCGAGAAGCTGGCCTGGTTCAATGATCTTAATACGGTGCTCATCCAGACCCAATTCTTTACGCAGCTGGTACAAGGTACTCGCATTGATACCTGTCTGGGATGTTGCTCCTAAATCCAGAACGGTACGGTCTGTCTGCTGATGATTCAATGTAGCTATCAAACGTTCTCTAGATGTCATCTTTTTTCTCCTTCTCTATTTATGATTATTGCTTCGTAGTTTCTACTAATAATTACATTATAGCTGTAATTTTCTGAATCTTCATTATCTAAAGTTGCTTTTGTGTTTTAAAAAAGAGCGTCCAGGGACACATCCCCAGTCGCTCCAATGGCTCATTTTTCGTATTGTCTTAGATATCTCAACAATAATATCAGTGAAAATGCCATGCAGAGTAATTCCTCTGCCGGCTGTGCGTGGATCAGTCCATTATAGCCCCAGAATCTGTTAAACAGAAGCAGAAATGGGATATACAATATCAGTTGTCTTACGATGGTAATCCCAAATGCAAACATCGGTTTTCCGATGGCATTGAAGGTGTTTCTTACGATAGATGTGGATCCTACAAATGGAAGCATCAGCATGAATGATCGTAAGGTTATCGTTCCGATGTGGATTACTTCGTCTGATGTGGTGAATACTCCGATAAAGGTTTTTGCGAAGATTCCGAAGATGCACATGATGCATACTTCAATTGCTGTCGTTACGGCTACGCCGGATTTGATCAGCTTTTTCATTCTTGCATAATTCTTTGCCCCGAAGTTGTATCCCATCAGTGGCTGGCAGCCGGCGGCAAGTCCCTGATAGATATAATTTCCGAAACTCATGATCTTATTGGCTATTCCCATAGCTGCTACCGTCAGTTCTCCATAGCTAGCCGCTAAATTATTATTTACAATAATTGCCGCTGTACTGAAAAACTGCTCCAATGTGTGAGGAATGCCGACCCACATAATCTCCCGGATAATATTCATATCCATCTTCATAAGTCTTGTGGATGGGCGTAGAATCGTTTTTTTTCTGATATAGTACCAGAGACAGAGAAACATTCCGATGCCATTCCCAAGAACTGTTGCAATAGCGGCCCCTCTTATCTCAAGTCCCAGGGTAAAGATAAAAATTGGATCCAGAATAATGTTAGCAATTGTTCCTGTAATCATTGCAATCATAGAATAAAAGGTAGAACCTTCACTTCGAAGGAGCTGTCCGAATGCATAATTCCCCATGGTAAATGTGGAACCCAGCACCATAACAAGACAATAATCTCTTGTATAAGCAAATGTATTCTCTTTCGCTCCCAGCACGGTAACGATAGGATTAATAAATACGCTTCCTAGAAGTGCAATCACAATTCCACTTATCACGATCAGTTCAAATCCAATGGTCAGCGTATGCTCTGCCTCTTCTCTTTTTTCTGCACCGATACATCTTGCGATATAAGATGCACCGCCATTTCCAACGATACCTGCTATCGCTATCGTCACCATCATAATCGGATAAGAAAGATTCGTTGCTGCCAGCTGATAATCATCGTGGAGGAGACCTACAAAATAAGTATCCACAAGATTATAGATTACCATGAAGAGCATCCCCATCGTAACCGGAATTCCCATCTTAAGTACTGCTTTTGTTGGTTTTTCCTCCGCCATGGTATAGATTCGTCGGTCTGTTTTCTTATTTTCACTCATTGTATCACCTCATTTTTGATAAAAAAAACGAGGCAAGAATTACTCTTTGCCTCGTCCTACTGTTCGTCTATTCTTATTCTATCACTTTTTCCTATGTAACAACAAGCTAATATGTATTATTCCATCGTTCCAACGATGCCAAATGCTCCCGGCCCTCCATGACAGGTGATGACACAGCCGGTTTTGATCCATGTTACTTTTTTGAATCCCATCTTTACAGCTTCACTATCCAGTGCAGTTTTTATCTCATTATTCATGTACGGAGTACAGATAAAATACACATGATCCTTTTTTAAATTATGCTTCGCAGCAAACATCTGCAGCAAAGCTGGCGCAATCTTTGGAAGCTTGCCTCGATACTTCTTCCCGGCAATCAATTTCCCGTTGATAATCTCAATACATGGGTGAAGCTGCAGCAGATTCCCCACCAGGGCAACAGCATTGCTGCATCGACCTCCAGCCCGCAGATAGTCAAGATTATCCGGAATAAAGCACATCTGCACTTTTTCACTGATCTGTACCGCAACTGCAGCTGCCTCATCCAAAGTTGCATCCGGGTGACTTTTCAGCCATTCTGCGACTGCAACTACAGCCGCACACTGACCTACGGAAACATGCTTTGTATCCACAACACGTACTTTCTTTGCATATGGTTTTCCCTCAATCGCAGTAACACAACTGTTGTAAGAGCAAGTTGTAACCGCTGAATAAGCAAGATGCAATATCTCAATATCAGAATTTTCCTCAAAAAGTCGATCATACACCCTTTCAAAATCATTCGGCGTACTGCCACTGGTGCCAGGACATTTCCCTGTCATATCATAGTAGGCACAGACATCCTCCGGCGGGAAGGTCCCATCATCCAAAGTTTTATCCCCTAAGGAAACATGCATGGGAATCAGGGTAATACCATATTTCTCTGCAAGCTCTGCTGTAATATCGGATCCAGTCTCAGCAGTAATCATAATTTTACCAGGCATACTTTTATTCTCCTCTTTCCATTCTTAATTCTTTTAGTATTCATTACTACATCGTAAGCTTTCTAATAATACATCACATCTCTTTCAATATTATTACATAGTTTAAATTTCCACGTCAAGTATTATTCGATATAATATAGAATACAAAAGCAACCTATGCTAAACTGTAAATAAACAATCTTACATAGGTTGCTTTCTATTCTTTTTATATGATCAGTCATTATCCTGATTTTCCAATGCTTCACAGATGTAATTCCATCCGCAGTCTCCACATATCTTTTTGCGAACCCCAGTCTGGATTACTTCTTTTTCTACGATCTGAAAAAACTCTCTGGCACCGATTACCATGTTCTCTTCCAGATGGCATGCATCGAGTATATCAGTATCATATCTTAATACCTTTTCATCTGTAACACATGTGCCATCCTCATTATTCGGACAGGCAGTGCAAATCTCATCTGTATGAAGCACTAGCTGAAGCTTTGGATTCTCCTTGAAGATCCCGATCATCTCTTTCATATGAGCGGTAAACTCCGGACTGTATCCATTCCCTCTGAAAAATGCAATACACATTCCATGATGTGGTCGAATCTGATATATCTTTTCCATAGTTATTGTTCACGTCAACTTCGTTCCCATTCCGGTAACGGTAGCCGTGAATAATTACCTCCATTAGATTAAGTGTCCTTTGATCAGTCTGTCTCGGATTCCTTTACCAATAATAAGTCCTAATACAGTGATGAGCATATCCTTTGGAATAAATGCTACGAATGAATATGCCATTACCTGTCCCAGTGTCATAGAATCAGAAAGGTGTGCCCACCATACTCCGCCAACAAATTCATCAAAAAGTGCCGCAATAAGTGATACTACGATCAGAAGTGCCATATTCAAAACCTTTTTATCTGTTTTAAACTGTGCACCACATGCAAGTGTCATGATTGGCCAGGCCCAGATATATCCACCGGAAAAGCCTACCAGTACCTGCGCACCGCCCTGAAGACCGGCAAAAATCGGAAGGCCGATCGTACCCAGCAGAATATAAACGATGATAGACATTGTACCAATCTTCCATCCAAGAACTGCACCGATCAGCGCGATTCCAAAAAACTGAATCGTAACCGGAACTCCACCTGGTGTAGGTACCTGAATCTGTGAGATTACTGCCATGATTGCAGCAAACATACCGATCAAAACGGTATTCTTTGTGGTTAAAAATTTATTTCCCTCATTCATTTTCTCTTACCCCTTCATGAGTTTTTATTCACCTTAGGAAATATATCATACCGCCTCTATATTGTCAACCAGTATGCTCGTAATGGTTAACATTGTTTTTCCGCTTTTTATTCATAAAGCACAAATGGAACAAATATTCTATAATTTCTAACAGTTTTTTATTTAAAATATCCCAAAAAGGTGGTATGATAAAAAAGTAAACTCGTGCCTTAAGCAGGTAACAGTCCAGCGTTGTCTGCTAAATATATACACAAGGAGATTTAAAAATGAGTAAGAAAGTCAGAAGAATTGGTGTTCTCACTTCTGGTGGAGATGCACCTGGTATGAATGCTGCAGTTCGTGCAGTTGTTCGTACCTGTATGTACGAAGGTATCGAATGTATCGGTATCAAGCGTGGTTGGAACGGTCTGATCAATGGCGATTTCTTCCATATGACAGGTAAAGATGTTGCTCACATCATTAACCGTGGTGGTACTATTCTTTACACAGCAAGAAGTGATGAATTCCGTACAAAAGAAGGTCGTGCCAAAGCTTATGCAACCTGTAAGATGATCGGTCTTGACGGTATCGTTGCTATCGGTGGTGATGGTACATTTGCAGGATGTCTTGCATTCTCAAGTGAATATCCTATCTCAGTAATCGGTATTCCAGGAACAATCGATAATGATATCGGATGTTCTCATTATTCACTCGGTTATGATACAGCTGCTAACACAGCTATTGAAGCAATCGATAAGGTTCGTGATACTATGCAGTCTCACGAAAGATGTTCTGTTATTGAAGTTATGGGTCATCGTGCAGGTAACCTTGCTCAGTATGTAGGTATCGCTACAGGTGCTACTGCTGTTCTCGTACCTGAAAAGCCATGGGATTTCGAAAAGGATGTTGCTGATAAGCTTCGCGATGCTCGTCTTGCAGGACGTACACACTTCATGATCATCATTGCTGAAGGTGCAAAGATGAAGAATGACGGAAGTATGGATAATGATACAGTTGGTAACGGCGGTGCAGCTCATCAGGTTGCTTCTCTCGTTAAAGAAAGACTTGGTATCGATCCACGAGTTACTGTTCTTGGACATACACAGCGTGGTGGTGCTCCTACAGCACGTGACCGTGTGAATGCTTCCCGTATGGGTTATCATGCAGTAGAACTTCTTAAGAATGGTGCTAACAACCGTATCGTTCGTACTTGGTTCGGACGTCTTGGTGACATCGACATGGTAGAAGGTCTTAAGATGAAGAATGTTCTTTCTGTTGAAGAGCAGAACGTTCTGGAAGCTATGACAGGTTCCTACCTTTCAAAGTCCCTCATCAGAGATAATCAGGATGAGATCAAGATGAAAGAAAAGGTAAGAGCTGATATTGAAGCTGAACTCAGAGTACAGCTTAGAGCTGAAATCGAAGCTCAGATAAGAGCAGAGATTGCTGGTGAAACCAATAAAGATCTTTAATATAAAATCTCTTTAAATAGAGCCGGGAATTCCCGGCTCTTTCTTTGTTTACTTATCATTGATAAATATGCTAGTATAATAATGCTAGAAAATCAAAGAATGGGGAAATAGGATGAAAACACTTAATAAAATCAAATTGATACTATTAACTTTATGTCTGACGTTCTGCTTTTCATTTACCTGTAATGCAGCAGAAGCATCACAACCGGATACTCCAATTGTTCCTTCACGTTTTACCCAGGATGGAGACAATTATATATATTTCCAATCAGGTGAGAAAGTCAGGAATTCCTTTGTAACTATTAAAAAGAAAACCTATTATTTTGATAAAAAAGGCGTTTTAGTATTATCCAGTATGTTTACAAAAGGAAAATATACTTATTACGCAGATTCAAATGGAGTTATTGCAAAAAACTGTTTTGTAAATATAAAGACCAAACGTTATTTCTTTGATGAGAAGGGCAGACGCAAAACAGGCTGGATCGATTATAACGGACACACCTATTATTGTCGTCCTTCCGGTAAAGCTTATCGCAATGAATGGGCTAAGATCGGCAAATACTACTATTACTTTGGTCCTTCTTATTTCATAAGAAAAAACAGATGGATCGATAAAAAGTATTATGTTGATGGAAACGGCAGAAGGGTTATCGAACCAGTTGTCAGAGATGGGGACAAAGACCGAGTCATTCCTATGAAAAATATAAAGCAGAATCCACAGCTGCCTACCGGATGTGAATCTGTCGCTCTTACTATTGTATTAAACCATTATGGCTTTGGTCTTGATAAAACTACCATTGCATCAAAGTATCTTCCAAAAAGCAGCAGCAATTTTGTAACTGCTTTCTGTGGTAATCCTTTTTCTTCCAGTGGCGGCGGAATCTATTCCCCTGGCCTTACACTTACAGCAAATAAGTTCCTGAGAGCTCAAAAATCAAAACTACGCGCAACCGATCTGACAGGCACCAACTTTTCCGCCCTTTACAGATATGTTAAATCCGGTATTCCTGTCATCGTCTGGAATACTATGTATATGCGTTATCCATATAAAGCACAATCGATGCAATACAAAGGGAAGACATGGACTTTCTATTACCAGGAACACTGTGTAGTACTCTGCGGCTACAGTGCTAACAAGAAAAAAGTACTGATCAATGATCCACTTAGCGGACTCGTATGGAGAGATTCAAAAACCTTTATCAATTATTACAACAAACTTGGAAAGATGGCCATCGTAATCCAGTAAAATATCCACAAAAAGATCCTATGAAATCAAACGTTGTTATATCTTGATTTCATAGGATTTATCATCTTCTATTCTTCTTTCACAGAAATACTTAGACCAGTCTCTGAATCATATCCCACAGAGCTGATGCAGAATTGAAGTTTTCCGGAATAATCTCTGCCGGTGTCAGGGTGATATTGTAAGTATCACTGATCTCGCTGATGATTGACAGAATCTCAAAGGATCCGATAACCTTATCGTCAACCAGTCTATCTTCTGCTTCAAAGTCTACATCCGGACAAATATCTTCCAGGATTTCCAGTAATTCTTCCATGTTTAAATCTCCTTCCAACACACTTTTTATCAGGAACGTGTTCTTCCTGATATTTTACCATGATTTTCCATTTCTTTCAGCATCTTTCGATCTACTTTTCCATTTTTTGTAATCGGAAGTGCCTCCATCTGGCGAAATGCATTCGGTATCATATAATCCGGCAATATCTTCTTCAACTGAACTACAATTGACTTCTTATCGATATCTCCCTGGTAATAACAGAATATCTTATTCTTGTCGGTATTAAAGATACAGCAGCTTCTCTTAATCTCTTCAATCTTTTCAAGTGCTGCTTCGATCTCTCCAAGTTCGATTCGATGTCCCATATGCTTGATCTGGAAGTCCTTACGGGAAGCAAAGCAGAGTTCTCCTGCTTCATTATAGATTCCCATATCACCGGTACGATAGATGATCTCCGGATACCATGGATTCAGAGGATTCTGTACAAATGCTTTCTTCGTCTGTTCTTCGTTATTATAATATCCAAGCGCCAATGCAGTACCGGAAACACAGATCTCACCTTCCTGACCGGATACGGTTATCTCTTTGTCATTCTCATCCAGAAGGAACACCTTTTCATTCGGGAAAGCTACTCCAATCGGAAGGGTATCTCCAGGCTGGAATTCTCTGTCTACGATATAATAAGTACAATTACAGGTAATCTCCGTTGGTCCATAAAGATTCACAAACATAGCATTCGGAAGATAAGATCTCCAGTAGTTCAGATGTCTGATCGGCATTGTCTCACCAGAGAACATGATCCGTTTTAACGCAGAAGGCACCTTATAAGAGAAACCATTTAAGATAGATACGATTGCAAGTGCTGAAACTGCCCATGTCAGATTGGTAACCTTTCTGTCATCCAGAAAGTCCAGAAGTTCCATCGGGATAGAGAACATTCTTGTCGGAATGATCTGAACCTGCGCTCCTGTCTTTAATCCTGCATAGATATCCTTTACCGAAACATCAAAATCCCATGGTGCCTGATTGCCAAGTACATCTTTATCCGTAATCTGAAAGATTTCAGTAAAAGGTTCCATAAAGTCAATAACTGAACGATGACTTACCACTACACCCTTTGGCACACCGGTAGAACCGGACGTAAAGTTAACATAAAGTGGATCAATATCTGCACGTTTCTGCGCAATCTCCTTCAAAAGCTCTGGCTCTGACTGAAGGCTATTAAGTTCATCCGAAGTGAATATCTCTCCCTGGTAGACAAGTTCTTTCGCAACGGAAAGATTCTCTTCCTTACTGATCAGCACCGTTGGCTTCAGACTATCCAGAATCTGATTCAGACGCAGAATCGGCTGCGATGCATCCAGAATCACATAGAATCCACCTGCATAGACGATTCCCATCATAATCTGAATCGTCTCAACACTTTTCTCCATCAGAACTGCTACCGGTTTTCGAAGAAGACCTCGATTCGCCAGTTTTGCACCAATGGCCGCTGCACTCTCCTGGAGTTCTTTAAATGTACACGAATGATGCTCATCTGCAAAAGCTGTTTTATCAGGGTAAACATCTGCAGAATGCTCCAGATATTCTAATACACTTCTCATCCTTACTTCACCTCGTTTACTTCGTTGACTTCATTAACTTCATTAACTTCATTTATCTCACCGAATCCGTAAACTTCATTAACTTCATTAACTTCATTAACCTCATTGATCTCGTTCACTTCATTCAGTTCACTAAGTCCATTTACTTCGTTGATCTCATTCACTTCTTCTGGTATAGCAGGGAGCACATCAGGCTTCTCCAATTCATCTCCATTCAGGATATGTGCCAGAAGCTCTGAGAATTCCCGTGCACTTTCCCCATTCATATGTCCGTCATAGTCTGTATAATATTCAATCATATGTGAGAAACTACGGAAATATTCCGGTGCATTGAAATTGATAAAGCGTACATCTGAATCTGCAAAAAATGAAGTAAAGTATTCATCATATGCCTTATATCCTTCTTCAAATTCCTGGAAGGTATAGCCTGGAACCGGTGTCGTAACAGCCACCAGTTCAATGCCGTTCTCCTTGCAAAGCTGTATGGTCTGTTTCAGGTAGTTCATGTTCTTCTCTACTAATTCTTCCGGATCAAACTCGAAAACACCTTCGAATTCCAGTTCATCAGTATCTACCGCATATCGTTCTATAAAGCCGTTCTCATGATATTCCTGAAGATCTGTCTTTAAGTCTTCCACATTATAATCATGATGTAATTTTTTTGAAGCAGTGAGTCCGATATGATCCAGTTCATAAGAAAGTGGATACTCATACCATGGGAATAACCAGGTACGGAAATTACATTTTAAAAGCATATCTTTAAAGTATTCCATCTTTGTTCTGGAGAATGGAAATTCATGATAGAACAGAAGATAATTGTTTCCTTCTTCTTTTTCCTGAACCAGATATCCATAAGACACTTCATAGATTACACGTTCCGGTTTGTGTCCATTTTCAATGAGAAGCTTCAGCAGATAATAGGAATCTGCACTGTATTCCCCACCAACACAAAGGTTAAATCCTTTCTTCCCGGTCACCTGTTCCATAGTCTCCGGGTCAATATTCATCTTTCCATGAGAAGTACCAAGAATAATATCCTGATAAACAGTATCTCCCAGTACAGCATGGACATCATTTCTTACAAAGGTACATGGATAAAGCAGAAAATCCAGACCAAGTAAAATTCCGATTAAAACAACCGCAATCAGGACTGCGGTGATCCATTTTTTAGAACTGCGCATATATAAATCCTTTCGGTGCTGCAGTTGAACCAAAGAGTCCGATTGAAACGAGCAGCAAGATATAAATCATTACGGTTACCGGAAGAGGAAGCTTTGACAATGTTTCTCTGATCTTTACACCTTTTTCCTGGAAATATCCTACAGTCACCATGATCAGGCATCCCACCGCAATAATAAGAAGTGCGTATGGTACAAAAGCTGTTCCACCTGTTCCCGCAGAGATATCAAACAGCTGCATTGGCTGAAAATGTGTAAAAGCCTGCTTTACCATGTAGTTTCCATCTGTCAGTGTATCTGATCGGTCATAAAACCATCGCAGATTCACCAGGATAAAGGTTCTTACTGTAGCAAAGATTACATACCAGGTTTCCGTTCCTTTGATATGAAGAGCCTTCTTCCAGGTACGATAATTACCTGCCATAAGTTCACTGAATGCTATAATACCACCATTCATCAGACCATATACAACATATTTCCAACTGGCACCATGCCAGATACCAACAAGGAAGAATACGATCAGATCAGCAAGTGCAATCGGTACGACACGTCCTGTCTTTCGACCAAATTTCTGCTTGGACCATTTGGCAAATCGCATCATCCATTTTGAAAGAGAAACAGGATAAAAAACATAATTCATCATCCACTCTCCCAGAGTGATATGCCATCTCTTCCAGAACTCTGCCATAGATTTTGCAAAATACGGACGATTAAAGTTCTCTTCCAGCTGAATACCGAAAAGATTACCGATACCGATCACTACATCCATCGCTCCTGAGAAATCAGCATATAACTGGATTCCATAAAAAAGCAGCCCAAAGAGCGCAATTCCATTGTAACGATCCATATCGCCCCAGATTGCATCTGCAAATACACCGGCCCAGTCAGCGATGATCATCTTCTTTGCAAAGCCCCAGAGGATACGCTGGATTCCAAAACTGATATTCTCCCAGGAAAACTCATGAGAATCATAAAGCTGATTCGCAAGATGGCTGAATCTTCCGATTGGTCCCTGCATTAACTGTGGAAAAAAAGAAACGAACAATGCGTAGCGGAAAAAGTTCTTTTCTGCACGGATTCTTTTCCAGTAAACGTCCAAGAGATAACCTGAAGACTGAAAGGTATAGAATGAAATTCCAAGTGGGAACAACATCTCCAGCCCTTTCATATCCACATGGAAAAGAAGATTCAGATTCTCAACGAAAAATCCTGTATACTTGATCACGCCAAGCATTCCAAGGTTCAGAATAAGACCGCAGGCAACAACAAGATGAATCTTTTTCTGTTCTTTCCCTTGCTGTGTCATATTGTCGATGATACAGCCAAAGGAATATGTAACAATAATAGAAAACATCAGAAAAAGAATATATTTCGCATTACCGGACAGATAGTACAGCATACTGAAGACCAGTAATACCACCCACTGGAGTTTTTTCGGGACGACATAGTAGAAAACAACAGCTGCTGCTATGAATATAATAAATAAGTTAGATACGAGTGACATCTTTTCTCCTATTATCAATAAATGAGGCACAGCTTCCTGTGCCTTATCATTTACCTCATTAGTATAATAATCCGTTATTCAGGCACTGTTTCTTACCGCCTGAAGACTTCTTTGAAGAGCTTCCTCCAGATGGAGCACTGTAACTATAATCCTCCTGATAATCATCATAAGCTGCCTGAGCGGCTGCGGCTGCTTCTGCTTCAGCTACCAGTGCATCCACAATTGCCTTATCTTCTGTCATATACTTATGATAGATATAACCTGTCAGATCATCATTCACTTTTACCTTAAACCATCCAGGTGCAATACCAATTACAGGGAGTTCTTCCCCAAGGGATGCATAGTAGATTGCTTCTGCTCCATTCACCGGTTCAGTACGAACATTCACATTACCACATGCATACATGGTAACCGGCTGTTCCCAGAGTTTTTCTTCTACCTTTTCTTCTGCTTCTCTTGATTTTCCTTCTTTATCAGTATACTGGATATAATACATCTCATAATCTTCTACGAATTTCAGATCTTTCCAGTCTTCCACATCAACTTTTTCAAAAACATGAGAAGCACCTGTTTCATCTGTTAATGTTACGTTGCTGACCTCTGCATCGCCATCTTTTACAGTATCGATAGTACCTTCCTTGATCACAAGTTCTGTATTATTAGCTACCTCTGCACCAGCAATCTCAAAAGTACTCTTTACTTCTTCTGCTGCAAAGGAAGTCATCTGACAAGCCATTACGCTTACGCCAAGAACTGCGCCTGCCAGAAGAAACTTCATTTTTTTCATATTCATCCTCCATATATTAGATTGTCTTCACAATATAACGACTGCTCTTGTAAGGTGGTGTTCCTGCTTCATGTAAGTTGTAGGAACGCATAAAATAATTGTGTGCACGGTCTACTCTGGACCAATTTGAGTCGCATACATAACCATCTACCTCTGCCCAACCATGTCCGGTAGAAGAAACTGCTGCTGCCTTTGCACCGCATGCATTGGCAAGATAAGCCATACCACATCCGTAAGTATAACAATCAGCACGATACTGACGATCCTTTGGAATGATTACACGTTCTGCATAATCCATATCCCAGGTACTGGTCTGTCTGAATGATCCCAGATTACAGCAGTAGTACTTTCTTTCGGTATAGTTAAAGCACATACGAAGTTTTTCACGTTTCGTGTAAGTAAGACGGTTCTTGGTAAGACTTTCCAGTGTTTTATTAGCTGCTACCATAAGTGCAAGCTTTCTTTTATTATAACTGGATTTGCGATTTGCAACACCCTTGGAATTGATCTTAATACCATTCACTGTTGTGTTTGTTACCATGTAAGCTTTATTCCCTTTTTTGATCTTAAAGAAATAATATTCTTTACCAATCTTCTGCCATCCTACATGCTGACGACCGTCCTTGTCGAAATAATAGTAATGCTTTCCGATCTTTTTCTTGCCGGTTACCTTTTTTCCCTTACTATCGTAATAGAAGTATAAGCCCTTCTTTGTGTTTTTCCACACTTCTTTTTTTGACGGCTTTGGTGCTGCTGGCTCAGCAGGTGTTTCCACCTTTCCTGTATCAGAAGAAGTATCTGCAGCTGAAACAAAGTTTCCAACAGCTGCTACTGTAATCATAAGAACAAGAAACAGGAATATTCTCTTTATTGCTCTCTTCATGTCAAGTCCTCCCAATGTTTACTACTTAATTTTCTTTTTGTTCTTATCATAATACTGATAGGTACCTTTTGCACCATATTTAAATGCATAAGCATTTTTTCTGTTTACCTTATTATTAGCAAGTGTTGCTGCAAGATTTGGGTCATATACCTTGTTCTTGATCGTTACCCATGCGTGTGCCCCAAACTTTGTCGGCTTTCCTGCTTTGTCTACTGCCTGTGGAACGTAACCTTTTACATACTTTACATCCTTATAGCCCAGTACCTTTGCAACATAGTAGAAACTGAGTGCCTGAACTTTACAGTCTCCATATCCGGTTTCATATCCATAACATGCATATTCACTATTAGACATCTTTGGCATATTACGATATTTCATCTTGGAAATTGCAACAAAGGCTTTATAAAGATCTCTCTTATACTTTTCTGCATAAATGCCTGCAAGACCATTCACCTTGCTGACTTTTTTTGCAACGCCCTTGGCATCAATACGATAATACTCTTTCCCAACCTTGATGCCTAACTTATCCTTAACCTTCTTGCCATCTTTATAATAATACTTCTTGCCATCTTCTGTTTTGATTCCATTCTTAGTAGCCGCTGATACAGACGCAGGCATTACGAATACCGCACTGAGCATCAGTACTACAAGAAAAAGTCGAATAATCTTCTTCATATACTTCTTTTCTCCTTATTTAAATCTTGGACAAACTTCATAAATTGTTTCTATACCGGTAGTATTATCACGGATAACCGTAAGTGTTACATGTTCATATGTGTAAACAATATCGGTACTGTTCTGCTGCAGACAGCTATTTGATTCGTTTTTCTTTTTCACTTTTCCAAGAGCCTTGATTGTATCTGCTACATTATTCTTTTTAATTGCTGTTCTGATATTCTTTGACTTTGTCTCGTTGTAAACACCCTTGGAACTGAAATAATAAACCTTGCCGGCATCTGATGACCATACGCCCGTTACCATTCTTCCAACATTGTTAAATCCATAATACTTACCATTGATCTTTTTCACTACCATATTATTGTTGGTATAAGTATCCTTCGGTGCCTTATATGCAGCACCTTTTTTTCCAAAATAGTACTTATACTTTACATTCTTTACGGTAACTGTCTTCCAGACATTCTTAACCTTTTTACCTTTTACATAGTAATAGTAGTTTTTACCTTCTTTTACTAATCCTTTCTTTGCAGCTGCTTCAACAGTTGTTGGTGCGACCTTTGGAAGGATTACCGGCTGAATCATAAAGAGACAGAGTATCAGCAGGAATACTTTTTTCAGGTTTCTCATAAATACCTCCTTAAATTACATCTTAACTTTTTTGTATATAGTATATGGGCTGTGACTGGTTGCTCCAAAGAGCGCGCCCATATTATCGTAGTAACGGCCATCAATCATGACAAAGCTATGATCGCCGGTCGTTGCGATCACATATGGCTGATAACCAAGTTCTTTGGCAATTGCCGCAACGCAGCATGCAAATCGGTGGCAATTCCCACGAAGAACCGGAGATTCAAGGGTCTCCAGTGCCATATTATACTGCCAGTCCTTTTTACCCATCTTCGCATAATCATCGTTAACAGAATAATATCCCGGTGAATATCTCATATATGCATTCAGATAATTAAATGACTCGCGGAAGCGATTCGCCTTTGACTGTGAAGCACTGGAATGCTTATTAATGAAATTCCTTGCAGCAATACTGCACTTTGCCTGTGCAGTGGATAACATTTTGGCAACTCCGGATGCATTGGAACTGTAATAATACTTTCCAGCTTTCACAGCAGTCTGATTCTTCATCAGCCTTCCATTCTTCTCATTGAACAGATACTTTTTGGAGCCAATCTTTACCAGTCCCTGTGCCAGTGAATAATCTTCATAATAATAATACTTAGCTTTCTTTCCCTGATACCAGCCGGTTCTTTTACTCAAAACACCTTTTACGGAAAAATAGTAAAGCTTTTTCTTTATCTTTTTAAATCCTGTAGCACAGACACCTTCCTTATCCAGATAGTATGTCTTCTTTCCAACATCCAGCCATCCTGCCTTTCTGATGATCTTACCCTTCTCATCCTTCCAGTAGTACTTGCCCTTCTTCAGAACCTGTGTATACCCTTTGGATGGTTTCACCGGTACTTCCTCAGAAGCACTTACCATTGAAGTCCCAAGCAGCAACATCATAAAACACAGAAAAACAAGCAAAATGAAGGACTTTTTCTGTTGCATTTTCTTCATAAATACCGCCTTCTTTCATAAAATTATATATATGATAACTATATTCTATATCCTCATGCAGTGTCAAATTATAAATACAAATTCTATCTGTCATAATACCAAAAAAAGAGTCCGGAACATGTATATTTCATATTCCGGAATCCTTTTTACCATATTCTGTTTACAGATACTTCGTAAGTTATTTTTACTGTTTTATTATTGTTCTTATCACATTTGATATATTCTCTGCTCTGTAGTCTTCCCCAGATCTTCACATGTTCACCGCTTGCAGCATTTTTGATATACCTTGCATTTTTCCCCCAGCAGATACATGGGATATGATCTTCTCTTCCGTTTTCTCTTGTCACCGCCATCATGACTTCTGATATTTCTCTTCCTTTCGGTGTCTTCCGGTAAAAAGGCGCCTTGCATACGTAACCTTCCAGAAAAATATCATTTGTTGTAATCTCTGTTCGTTTTCTTTCCAGAAACAGTATATTTTTCACATATACATATAGCTGGAGTTTTCTTTTGTTCCCTTCCCAGTAATAAAATGATCTGAGCTGTCCTTCAATACTTACTCGTTCACAACGATAATCTTCTTCTATGCTAAGCTGATGTTCCGATATCATGATCGGCAATACATCGACAGCTTCGCTTAGACGTTCGACAAATAATTCAAACTGGTAAAATCTTTCTCCCAGTCTTGTATGGCTGTATCTTAATTCCGTAACAACCTCTCCTATGATGGTAACCTGGTTGTGTTCCATCTGATTCTTTGCCATAAGTATGCTCCTTTCTATTCCCTTACATCTTATGTATACGCAGATTTTCCGGATTTTATGCATTTTTTCTAAGACATACACCATTTCGAGCCGCGAAAACTTAACCTTGTTCTTGTAAAATGAAATATATGTGTTAGAATAACTCGGAGATTATGTTATCGGGAATCTCTTATTGATTCCTGCAGAAAATGAAAGAAGGAAATATATGAATCGAGAAAACATACGTAATATCGCGATCATTGCACACGTTGACCATGGCAAGACTACTCTCGTTGATGAGCTTCTGAAGCAGAGTGGTGTTTTCCGTGCGAATCAGGAAGTTGCAGAACGTGTTATGGACTCGAATGATATCGAACGTGAACGTGGTATCACGATTCTGTCCAAGAACACGGCCGTTTTTTATAAAGATTACAAGATCAATATTGTTGATACTCCTGGACATGCAGACTTCGGCGGCGAAGTTGAACGTGTTCTGAAGATGGTAGATGGAGTTATCCTGGTAGTAGATGCCTTTGAAGGTTCTATGCCTCAGACAAAGTTTGTTCTTCGTAAGGCCCTTGAACTTTCCCTTCCTGTTATCGTATGTATCAATAAGATCGACCGTCCGGAAGCTCGTCCTGATGAAGTTATCGATGAAATCCTGGAATTGTTTATCGATCTGGATGCATCGGAAGAACAGCTTGATTGTCCATTTGTTTTTGCATCTGCTAAGGCTGGATATGCAATGATGGATCTGAATGATCCTAAGAAGGATATGACAGCTTTATTTGAGACCATCATTGACTATATCCCTGCCCCACAGGGTGACCTCGAAGCTCCTACACAGATTCTGATCAGTACAATCGATTACAATGAATATGTAGGCCGTATCGGTGTTGGTAAAGTTGAAAATGGTACGATTAAAATCAATCAGGATGTTATCCTTGTGAATCATCATGATCCTGATAAGCACCAGAAGGTTAAGATCAGTAAATTATATGAATTTGATGGTCTGAGCAAGGTGGATGTTACCGAAGCTTCAACCGGTTCTATTGTTGCTATTTCCGGTATCTCAGATCTTCATATCGGTGATACTCTTTGTTCTCCTGAACAGGTAGAAGCCATTCCATTCCAGAAGATCTCTGAGCCGACTATCTCCATGCAGTTCCTTGTTAATGATAGTCCTCTTGCCGGAAAGGAAGGTAAGTTCGTTACTTCCCGTCACTTACGTGACCGTCTGTTCCGTGAGCTGAATACCGATGTTTCTCTTCGTGTAGAAGAAACAGAGAATATGGATTGTTTCAAAGTATCAGGACGTGGTGAACTTCATCTGTCTGTACTTATCGAGAATATGCGCCGTGAAGGCTATGAATTCGCAGTAAGTAAAGCAGAGGTTATCTACAAATCAGACGAACGCGGCAAAAGAACTGAGCCTATGGAGATCGCTTATGTCGATGTTCCGGAAGAATTCTCAGGCACTGTTATCAGCAAGCTGAGCAACCGTAAGGGTGAGCTTCAGGGTATGCACCCGGGAAGCGGTGGATATACAAGACTGGAATTCTCCATCCCATCCCGTGGTCTGATTGGATATCGTGGTGAATTCCTTACCGATACAAAGGGTAATGGTATTCTGAATACCTCTTTTGATGGTTATGGTCCTTTCAAAGGTGAGATTGCCTATCGTAAACAGGGTTCCCTTATTGCTTTTGAAAGCGGTGAATCCGTTACCTATGGTCTTTTCAATGCACAGGAACGTGGTACTCTTTTCATCGGACCTGGTGAGAAAGTATATTCCGGAATGGTTATCGGGCAGAATGGAAAGACGGATGATATTGAGTTGAATGTATGTAAGACAAAGCATCTTACGAATACACGTGCTTCCGGATCTGATGATGCGTTAAAGCTGACAACGCCAAAGATCTTAAGTCTTGAAGAAGCACTGGAATTCATTGATACCGATGAGCTTCTGGAAGTAACACCGGTATCCTTACGAATCAGAAAGAAGATTCTGGATCCAACAATGAGAAAGCGTGCTGCATTTAATAAGAAGAATGCTCAGTAACAGATAGAGCCCTTGGGGACATCCCCAAGGGCTCATTTATTCTTCGGAATCTAAAAAGGAATCTATTCAAGTCGGAGCTTGAGTTCCGACTGAGATAATTACAGACCTGAGTTAAGCTTCTGTGGTTTAATGCCGTGTTTCTCTGCAAAACCGGTAAGGATCAGTGTAAGCGCACCGTCACCAGTTACGTTACATGCTGTACCAAAGCTATCCTGGAGCGCAAAGATTGTAAGCATCAGAGCTGTTCCTGTCTCATCAAAACCAAGTACACCTGTGATCAGACCAAGAGATGCCATTACAGTACCACCTGGTACACCTGGTGCTCCAATAGCAAAAATACCAAGAAGCAGACAGAAAAGAATCATATGACCAAGATCAGGAATGCTTCCATATAAAATCTTAGATACAGTCATAACAAAGAATACTTCTGTTAATACAGAACCGCAAAGGTGAATATTCGCAAACAGAGGAATACCAAAGTCTACCATATCATCTCTTAATGTAGGCTCAGACTTCTTTGCACAGCGAAGTGCAACTGCAAGTGTTGCTGCTGAAGACATAGTACCTACAGCTGTAAGATATGCAGGACCATAGTTCTTGACAATGTTAAGTGGATTCTTTCCTGAATATGCTCCCGCAATACCATAGAGAAGTGCCAGCCAGATATAATGGCCGATCATAACGATGATAACTACAAGGAGGAATACAGGAAGCTGTTTTGTAATAGTACCTTCATAAGATAATCCACAGAATGTGAATGCGATAAATACAGGAAGGATTGGAATTACGATCTTGGTAACAATCTCAAGGACTACCTTCTGGAACTCTTCGAGTACCTGTGTGATCACAACTGCCTTTGTCCATGTAGCTGCAAGACCTACAAGCATAGAGAAAACAAGTGCACTCATTACAGGCATGATCTGTGGGATTGTAAGTTCAAATACAACTGGTGGAAGTTCTTTTAATCCTTCTACTTCTGATGCAATTGACATGTGTGGGATAAGTGTATAACCTGCTGCGCATGCAAAGAATGCTGCACCAATAGATGATACATATGCAATAGTAAGTGCAACTCCAAGCATGGTAGATGCATTATTACCAAGTCTGGTGATAGATGGTGCGATAAAACCGATAATGATAAGTGGTACGCAGAATACGATCACCTGATTTAAAATATATTTGATAGTTACGACAACATTCATTGGACCTTCGCCAATAAGCTGTCCTACGATAATACCGAGAATAACTCCCAGTAATAATCGAAATGGTAAACTGGCTGTTAATTTTTTCATTACTACTCTCCAATCATAATCTTAATAATCTCTTCATTTGTCTGGCGCATACCATCTTTTCCAAGGCGTCCTACATTCCTGAGTGTAGCCTCAACACCTTTTGTAATGATACCATCGCCACCATAAAACTGCTGTCCACGAATGAACATATTGTATCCAAGGATACCTGCATCAACTGCAGATGCGATCTTAGCTGCACAGGAAGCTTTTGCACCATCACATACGATACCGGATACAATAGCAAGTGCATTCACCACGGTATGCACAACCTCCTTAAATCCGCCGCCGCACAGATAAGCGATACCTGCTCCCGCTCCTGCGCCTGCATTCACAGCACCACAATATGCAGATAAACGTCCGATATATCGCTTCTGGTGAATCGCTGTCAGATTCGATAATACAAGCGCGCGATATAACTTTTCCTTTGATACCTTAAGATGCTCTGCGTAGACCACTACCGGAACAGAAACCGTCATTCCCTGGTTACCGCTGCCTGAATTAATGACAACCGGCATCTCACAACCATTCATTCTTGCATCTGAACCTGCTGCAGCCATAGCCTTGGCTCTGACTCTGACATTCTCTCCTTCCATAGAAAGAAGTACACTTCCGATATTCGCACCATAATCTCCACGGATTCCTTCATTGGCAATAGCCATATTATAAGAAATCTGTCGTTCAAGAACAGGCTCTACATCAGAAAGTTCCACAGAGTTTGCAAATGCCCATATATCTTCCATATTCAGGCAGTCACGATCTGTCAGACCTTCTTCCTTTTCTCCGGTTACCGGAATCTCTTTCAGGACTTCCCCATTCTTTTCGATCAGTACAATATTGGTGTGATAATTCGCGATACGTACCTTTGCCCAGTCTTCTCCTGCATACACAGTTACAACGATCTCAAAAGTAATCCCACTGTCAATATGGGTTACTGTGATCTCTGTATTCTGCACATATTCGCGTAAAACCGCAATCTGATCTTCTGAAACGTCTGAAATGACTTCCAGTTCTTTTTTCGAGTCTCCCGCAACAATACCAACAGCAACGGCTGCCGGAATCCCTTTCATGTGTCCGGTATGTGGTACAATTACAGACTTTACATTCTTAATGATACTTCCGCTCGCACCTACAACTACCCTGTCTGGATTCCTGCCAAGTGTATCTCTTGCCACAGCACCTGCATAAGCCAGCGCAATTGGCTCGGTACATCCCATTGCAGGAACTAATTCCTCTTTCAGGATATTAACATAAGCCTGATATATCGGATCATGTTTTTCCATTTGTTCCTTCATAACGTGTTCCCTTTTTCCCCAATCTCTCTTATTGATTCCCGAAGAATCGCATTGTACTGTTCAGGTACACTTCGTTCCCATTCCGATAAAAGGGATCCCTGAACTGTAGCATTGTATATTCTATATGATTTTGACATTTCTGTAAAGAAAAAGAGACTCTGAAAGACAAATCATTTGCCTTTCAAAGTCTCTTTATTATCTGTTACCATTCTTCTGTATGATGCACTTCACTTATCATCTCATCTACAGAGGATGCTTCTGCAACTGGTGTTTCAGTTACTTCTTCCGCTGCCGCTTCAACAGTTGTTTCAACCTTTGGTTCTTCTGCTTCTTCCTGCTTTGCATCAGCTTCTGCCTGACACTGCTCTGGATGCTCGATCCTGTTGAATATCTCCATGAATTCCTTACCTGTGATGGTCTCTTTCTCAATCAGGAAATCTGCGATCTGATTCAGAGTGCTTCTGTGCTCGGTCAGAAGTTCCAATGCTTTCTGATAGCATGCGTCGATGATATCACGAACCTCATTATCAATCTCAGTAGCGGTATTATCGCTGCAGTTAACAATTGTTCTACCGGAAAGATATCTGTTCTCCTGTGACTCCAGACTTACCATGCCAAGCTTTTTCGACATACCAAGCTGGGTAACCATAGCTCTTGCAATTCTTGTCGCCTGCTGGATATCCTGTGCCGCACCTGTTGAGATACTGTTAAATACGATCTGCTCTGCTGCACGTCCTGCAGTTGCAACTGTAATGCTTGCAAGCAGCTCTTCTTCTGATTCCAGGAACTTCTCTTCTTCCGGAGTCTGTAATACATATCCAAGTGCTCCCATTGTATGAGGCACGATGGTGATCTTCTGTACCGGCTCTGCATCCTTCTGAAGAGCACTTAAAAGTGCATGACCAACCTCGTGATAAGAAACTTTTCTGCGTTCTTCTGCACTTAAGATTGCATTCTTCTTTTCCTTACCAACAAATACCACTTCTACTGATTCAAAAAGATCTGACTGGCTGACCGCCTTTCTTCCTTTCTTAACAGCAAGAATCGCAGCTTCATTGATCATATTCGCAAGATCAGAACCAACCGCACCTGCTGTAGCAAGAGCGATTGCTTCCAGATCAACAGTATCATCAAGAAGTACTTTCTTGGCATGTACTTTCAGTACATCGATACGACCCTGAAGGTCTGGCTTATCTACGATGACACGTCTGTCGAAACGACCTGGACGAAGGAGTGCCTTATCCAGTACTTCAGGTCTGTTCGTAGCTGCCAGGATCAGAAGTCCTGATGCTGATTCAAAACCATCCATCTCTGCAAGTAACTGATTCAGTGTCTGTTCACGTTCATCGTTACCACCGCCATAGACGCTGTCACGGCTCTTACCAATGGCATCGATCTCATCGATAAAGATGATACATGGTGCGTTCTTCTTCGCTTCTTCAAAAAGCTCACGTACACGGGATGCACCAACACCTACAAACATCTCAACGAATTCTGAACCGGAGAGCGAGAAGAACGGGCAATGTGCTTCACCTGCAACTGCCTTTGCAAGCAATGTCTTACCTGTACCTGGAGGCCCTACAAGAAGAGCTCCTTTTGGAAGCTTCGCACCAATCTCTGAATACTTACCAGGATTCTCCAGGAAATCTACAACCTCCTGCAAAGACTCCTTCGCTTCATCCTGTCCTGCAACATCTGCAAATGTAATACCGGTTTCCTTTTGTGCGTAAACACGGGCCTTGTTCTTTCCAATTCCCATGACGCCTCCGCCGCCGCCCATCTTTCGCATCAATAATCCCATAAGTCCCCATATCAGCAGTAATGGGATAACAAATGATAAGATGCTATAGATGATCTCACCTGTCATATCCGGAATCTCTTTGCGGAAATTCACACCTGCTTTCAGGAGCTTTTCTGCAATATTCGGATCTGATACAACACCTGTATAATAAGTAAACTTAACGTTTCTGAAAGATGGAATACCATGACCATATGGCTGTTCCTTTGGTGTGATCACATACTGTCCTGATTCAATCACAACATCTGAAATCTCGCCATCATCCAGCATCTTCATAAACTCATTGTATGTAATCTCCTGATTCGTTGTTCCGCTCATCAGGTTATTGAAAAGTGCCATTACAACAAGTGTGATAACTGTTACGATCAGGAAGATCATGATAGTCTGACTATTCTTTGGCCCCTTATTATCCTGTCCATTATTTGGATTGTTATTCATCTTCTTCCTCCTTAATCTGAGTGCCTACAGCAACCCATACAATAGTATAAGGATTCTTATAATAGAAATCAACATTTACTTTCTAAAAAAACTGTGTCCAATCCTAAAAAAAATATAAAATCAATGCAAAAAAATTCTAGTAAAATCTCTTTCGATAGTATATTATTGTCTGTATGTTATTTAAGTTTTATAAAATTATGAGGAGGCAGTCTATATTATGAGGATAGGATTTGATAATGATAAATATTTAAAGATGCAATCGGAACATATCAAAGAACGTATCTGCCAGTTTGATAACAAGCTTTATCTTGAATTCGGCGGAAAGCTTTACGATGATTACCATGCTTCCCGTGTACTTCCTGGTTTTGAACCGGATAGCAAGCTTCGTATGTTAATGCAGCTTGCTGACCAGGCTGAAATCGTTATTGTTATCAGTGCTGGTGATATTGAAAAGAATAAAGTACGTGGTGACCTTGGAATTACCTACGATCTTGATGTTATGCGTCTGATCGACCTTTTCCAGGGACGTGGTCTCTACGTTGGCAGTGTTGTAATCACACAGTATCGTGGTCAGAACGCTGCTGATCAGTTCCGTACCCGTCTTCAGAATCTTGGTATTAAAGTGTATACTCACTATGTGATCCCTGGATATCCTAGCAACATCCCTCTTATCGTAAGTGATGAAGGTTATGGAAAGAATGATTACATCGAGACAACAAGACCTCTGGTGGTTATCACAGCTCCTGGTCCTGGAAGCGGAAAGATGGCAACCTGTCTTTCACAGCTGTATCATGAACATAAGCGCGGTGTTCAGGCTGGTTATGCTAAGTTCGAAACCTTCCCTATCTGGAATCTCCCATTAAAGCATCCGGTTAACCTTGCTTATGAAGCAGCAACGGTAGACCTGGATGATGTGAATATGATCGATCCATTCCATCTGGACGCATATGGTAAGACAACTGTTAACTATAATCGTGATGTTGAGATCTTCCCTGTTCTGGAAGCTATGTTCGAGAAGATCGCCGGTTCCAGTCCATACAAGTCTCCAACTGATATGGGCGTTAATATGGCTGGCAACTGTATCTGTGATGATGAGGCATGTCAGGAAGCATCCCGTCAGGAGATCATCCGCAGATATTACAGCACAGTGAATGCTCTTGCAGATGGAACTGCAAAGGAATCCGAAGTTCTTAAGATGGAACTGATCATGAAACAGGCTGGCGTTACAAAGGAAGACCGTAAAGTTGTTGTTGCTGCAACAGAACGCAGTAAAGAAACCGGCGCACCTGCTGCTGCCATGGAACTTCCGGACGGCAAGATCATCACCGGCAAGACCAGTGATCTGTTAGGCGCTTCTGCTGCACTTCTTCTGAATGCATTAAAGGAGCTTGCCGGCATCGATCACAACATGAAGATCATCTCTCCGGTTGCTATTGAACCAATTCAGAAGTTAAAGACAGCATACCTTGGAAGCAAGAATCCACGTCTTCATACCGACGAAGTTCTGATTGCTCTCTCTTCAAGTGCTGCTATGAATGATATGGCTCAGCTTGCTCTGGAACAGCTTCCAAAACTTGCTAAATGTCAGGTGCATGCATCTGTAAGACTTTCTTCTGTTGATATTAAAACTTTCCAGAAGTTATCTATTCAGCTTACTTACGAACCAATATATGAGCGTAGTGGTATCTTCCACTAAGAGGACAGCATGGGTTATCTTTATCTACTTGCAGTTGCTATCATGTTTAGCTTTGGCGGGACCTGTAATCGTATGATCAAGCCATACTTCAGTCCTTCCTATATTGCTTTTTTCCGTTTTTTCTTCGGAATCATCTTTCTTTTGTTATTAAAGCTTATTCTGAAACAGCCTTTTCAAAAGAATATAAAACAGATCGTAAAGATCCTGTTCTGGTGGATCCTTTTTGGTGCGGTAAGTAAGTGGCTTGCTTACCTCACCGAGAACATGGGATTCACTCTTGGACCTTCCTACGGGAATATCATTACACAGCCGGCACAGGCTGTATTCATAACCTTCTCAAGCGTAGTTCTCTTTCACGAGAAGTTGTCCTGGAAACAGATTCTGTGCATCTTCCTGTGTATATCCGGTGTTCTTTGTATCTCCTGGAACGGAAAAGATATGTCTTCTTTCTTCCACGAGAATATATTTGCTACTATACTTTTTGTCTTTTCCGGTGTCTGTGCCGGTGCACATGTTCTGGCGCAGAAGATGGTCGCAGAAAAGATGGATATTATCGACAGTAATCTTACCATCTTCCTGATTTCTGCGATTCTTTCCTTTGTAACAGTTATTCCATCAACAGCAGACGGTGCATTGACCGGTGTTCATCCAAACCTTGCCTGCATCCTTGGAATTCTGGCATTTGGCTTCATTACCGGAATCGGATTCTATCTGAACGCTAAGGCAATTCCTTTAGTTCCACTATATATGGTTCCTATCGTGCAAAGCACTATGGTTATCTTCTCAATCATCTGGGGTGTACTTTTCTTCCACGAAAGTGTAAGTTTCTACATTATTCTCGGAACCATCGTCTTTATGATCGGACTGATCTGGCTGCAGATATTAAACGCAACGAAGAAAAAAGAACAGGCTCAGTAAGTGAGCCTGTTCTTTTTATGTAACCTATACGAATTGATTCCTCTGTGGATCGTACTCATAATCGATCATGGCAAGCTTTTCTATAATCTCCGCCTTATCCAGTTCCAATCCTTCAGCCAACGCATCCAGATCTGAATAGAAATCTCTTAATTGTGTGTTAATGTAACTTAATAACATAACCGGATCCTTTGGTGCCATCGCTATCCTCCTTACTGTGTTCCGGCAACAAGTCTTCCATTCACTTCATCGATTACGATCACGTCACCGCTTCGTACTTCTCCTCCCAGAATAACTCTTGCTGCCAATGTCTCAACATTCTTCTGAAGGAATCGCTTCAAAGGTCTTGCGCCGTACATCGGTTCATATCCGCCTTCAATAACAAACTGTCTTGCAGCCTCTGTCAATCGGATAGAAAGGTCTGAATCTGCCAGACGTTTATTGATCTCATCCATCATTAAATCAATGATATTGCCGATATTTTCTTTTGTCAATGGCTTGAACATGATGATCTCATCCAGTCTGTTCAAAAATTCCGGTCTGAAATGTCCACGAAGATCCTGCATAACCATCTGCTCCGCTTCTGGTCTGATCTCCCCGTTATCTGTGATACCATCCAGCAGATACTGTGAACCAATGTTAGATGTCATAATCAGGATCGTATTCTTAAAATCTACTGTTCTTCCCTGTGAATCTGTAATACGACCATCATCCAATACCTGAAGCAGTACATTGAATACATCCGGATGTGCCTTCTCAATCTCGTCAAAGAGCACTACAGAATATGGCTTTCTTCTTACTGCCTCTGTCAGCTGTCCGCCTTCTTCATATCCTACATATCCAGGAGGCGCTCCGATTAGTCTGGAAACAGAATACTTCTCCATATATTCACTCATATCAATTCGAACCATATTCTGCTCATCATCAAAAAGATTCTCTGCAAGTGCCTTAGCCAGTTCAGTCTTACCTACACCGGTAGGTCCCATAAACAGGAAAGATCCAATCGGCTTTCCCGGATCCTTTATGCCAGCCTTGGAACGGAAGATTGCTTCTGTAACTCTCTGAACTCCGTCTTCCTGTCCAACCACACGCTTATGTAATTCATCTGAAAGATTCAGGATCTTGTTACGCTCGCTCTCTGAAAGCTTTGCTACCGGTATGCCAGTCCATCTTGATATAATTCTTGTAATCTCTTCATCTGTGACGCTTTCATGCACCAGAGATAATTCTCTGTTCTTTACCTTTTCTTCCTCTATCTGAAGCCTCTTCTGAAGCTGTGGAAGTTCCCCATACTGTAACTGTGCAGCCTTGTTCAGATCATAATTGCGCTGTGCAAGTTCAATCTCTTTATTCAGCTGCTCAATCTGCTCACGTAACGCAGAGAGATTCTCTACAGCAGACTTCTCATTATCCCAGGTTGCCTTCATAACCGAAAACTCAGCCTTTAACTCTGCAAGTTCCTTCTGTAAAGTCTCCAGACGTTCCTGACTTAGCTTATCAGTCTCTTTCTTCAGAGCTGCTTCTTCAATCTCCATCTGCATGATCTTACGGGAAAGTTCATCCAGTTCTGATGGCATGGAGTCCATCTCTGTCTTAATAAGAGCACATGCCTCATCTACAAGGTCAATAGCTTTATCCGGAAGGAATCTGTCCGAAATATATCTGTGCGATAAAGTTGCTGCTGCTACAAGTGCACCATCTGTAATCTTTACTCCATGATATACTTCATATCTGTCCTTTAATCCACGAAGAATCGAAATGGTATCCTCTACCGTCGGTTCATCAACCAATACCGGCTGAAATCTTCTCTCAAGTGCTGCATCCTTCTCGATATACTTACGGTACTCATCCAGTGTTGTAGCACCGATACAATGCAGTTCACCCCTTGCCAGCATCGGCTTTAGCATATTCCCTGCGTCCATAGCACCATCTGTCTTCCCTGCACCTACAATCAGATGCAGCTCATCAATGAACAGAATAATCTCTCCATCACTCTTCTTCACATCTTCAAGTACTGCCTTCAGACGCTCTTCAAACTCTCCACGATACTTTGCACCTGCAACAAGTGCACCCATGTCCAGCGAAAATATCTTCTTATTCTTAAGCCCTTCCGGCACGTCACCACGTACGATACGCTGTGCCAGACCTTCTACGACTGCCGTTTTACCTACACCAGGTTCTCCAATCAGAACAGGATTGTTCTTCGTCTTTCTGGAGAGGATACGGATCACATTACGAATCTCCCCATCACGTCCAATAACCGGATCCAGCTTCTGCTGACGTGCCTTCTCAACCAGTTCCTGTCCATACTTTCCTAAAGTATCATATGTCGCTTCCGGATTATCAGAGGTCACTCTCTGATTCCCTCTTACTGTCGATAACGCAGTCAGGAATCGTTCTCTGGTAATACCAAATTCACGGAATAATTCACTCATCCCTCTTCCCGGATAACGAAGCATAGCAAGGAAAAGATGTTCTACAGATACATACTCATCCTTCATGGCCTTAGCCTCATCTTCCGCTGATACAAGCACCTTATTCAGATCATTCCCTATATATGCTTTCCCACCGGATACCTTCGGGAATCTTGCCAGCGCGCTCTCCAGCCTGTTCAGAAAATACTGTGGCTGAATCTCCATCTTCTCGATCAGCTTCAGAATCAGACTATCCTGCTGATTCACTAAACAATACAATAAATGTTCCTGTTCTATCTCCTGATTGCCATATTCATAAGCAACTTTTTCCAATTCCTGAATTGCTTCTATCGACTTCTGTGTAAACTTATTGATATTCAAACGAACACCTCCTCGCAATTGTTCTATAACTACTATAACACTTAATACAAAAAAAGCAAGTACTTTTTAATACAAAATGAACCATTGTGGACGGTTCCAACTGGTACACTTTCTGTACCAGCCGGAACCGTCCACAATGGCTCAACTGTCTTTATGTTTAACTTTATTCATCCATCTCAACAACACCGTCGTCGTACATACCTTCTTCGACGTCTGAATCATCACTCACTACTCCATTATCATAGTTTCCGTCCGGTTCATACTGTTGCTGGCTATCATTATCATAGTTGTAATCATATCCTGATCCATCATCATAATAATTATTATCATAGCTATTATCATAATTATTATTATCATAACTACTATCATAATCTACATAATAGTCATCTTCCGGATAATATGTATCATCTCTATGATCATCATCATGCTGCTCTTCTTCGTATCTTTCCTCATGCTTTTCTTCTACAGGAGCAGATTCTTTCTTTTCTTCTTCCGTTTCAGTTGTCTCACCGGCATCATGTGGTCGACCGGCTTCTTTATCATCCTTTTTCTTACCTTCCAGAACAATAGAACCATCGAACTTAGAATCATAGGTATATTCCAGACCATCAAGAACATTCTCGATATTCTTCAGTTCCGGTGACTTCTGGTGACAAAGCTCAATATAGAACATAACATCATCCAGGAATACTTCCCATGCTTCCTCATTCTCAACATAGTAAAGCGGGCAATCCTTTCCGGTAACATCGTGATGTCTGATAATGTGATCTCGGTCAAGATCGTACTTTTCAGCAAGATAAGCTGTAAGCTTTACAAGAGAAATATAAGTATCTTTCAGAAACTTTCCTGTAATATCTATATTACAGTTCTCGATAGAAATTGACTCTTTATTCGCATTATTCGACGCATAAGCCATCTCGTCATCCGGAACGCACTGAATAATCTCACCATCAAGACCAATAATATAATTCGAACTCATGGTAGCATTCTTCAGATCTTTCAGACTTTCAAAATAATCTCTGTTCTCCTGTGCTGTCGTACCTGGATTACCGAGATAATGAATTACAAGATAATTCACCTTCTTTATCTTTTTTCCTGGTCTTGAATACTCGTTCTTTGTAAGGAGCTGTTCGTCAATATCAGGAGTTGGCACTTTTCCCTGTACCTTTGGTTCGATCACAGTCTCTGTCTGCTTCTTATCCTGAAGCGCAGATGCTTCTGTTGCCGGTACTATTACCTTCGCTTCCGTCTCCGTTTCATAATGTGTTTTCCAATTAATCTTTCCATTGTCATTTCTGAGCATCAATGCAGTACCTGTCACAGTTCCTGCCACAAGAACCACTAGAAATAACCACAACAACAATCTTCCTGGTTTCATAATGTTTCTCTCTCTAAAAATAATTACTGTTCTTCTACATTCTCAAGAAATGCATACGCCTTCTGATACTTCTTCACTCTATCATAATCCTTCTGCCTTGGATTCGGAATACGTGTGATATCCATATTGTGGCGCAAATCTGCCATCTTTACTTTTCTTGCCATTAGATCTGTACTGATCATACGAATATAGTCCATATAATTCGGAAACACATCTTCGTCATGTGTAAGCATACAGACAACACGAACCAGTTCCTCAGGAATCCCCTCAGCTATCAGTTCCTCACTTGTCCAATCACTGTCTTCCAGTACATCATGCAGTAAACCTATTACCTTCAGTTCTACACTATCCAGATCATCCGCCACATGCATTGGATGTGTTATATAGGGCTGTCCCGCCTTATCCAACTGTCCTGCATGCGCTTTTTTCGCTATCTTGAATGCTTTATCCAGAATGTTACTTTCTTTCGCCATCCTGATTCAAAACCTCCCATAATGAGCAGTTATTGTCCTTTGCCAGCTGAACAGCACTTTCATACTCAACATAGCTGCGTTTCTGACTCCCAATCTCTACATCCTTTGTAGTCAATGTACCAAATGGTGTCTCTTTCGCAGATCTTTCTCTTTTTAAGACACTGCGTCTCTCCATTGTCTTTCGAATGCCAATGGTAGTTGTATGTGTGAAGATGACATTCTCCAGCTTACGTACATCTTCTGGCTTTGCAAGGACGGTAAGACACCATGCCGGTCTGTTCTTTTTCATGAAGATTGGAGTATAAAATACATCCAGTGCCCCTGCTTCAAACAGTTTTTCCATAGCAAAACCTAACATCTCACCGGTACAATCATCCAGATTCGTCTGCAGTTCAACAATCTCATCTTCCAGATAATCACTCTGCTCTTCTACCTCTACGGTTCCCTGGTATACTTTTAACCCATTCGGAATAGATAAAATCTTGGTTCCTGCTCCCCATCCTATCCTGTCAACTTTCATAACCGGAAGATTGCCAAAGTTCTCAGCCAGCTCTGCAATAATAGCAGCTCCTGTCGGTGTTACAAGTTCTGTCTCAATATCTATCTGTCTGACCTTTACATCAGAAGCAGCAAAAATCTCTGAAACTGCAGGTACCGGTACTGATAAAAGACCATGCTGACAGTGAATAAATCCATGACCATCTGATACGATCGATGCATATATATGATCTGGTTTTATCATATTGATCAGAATTGCACATCCCACGATATCTACAATAGAATCTACTGCTCCTACTTCATGGAACTGCACTTCATCGATACTCTTATTATGTACCTTTGCTTCCGCTTTTGCAACTCTTGTAAAGATTGCAAGGGAAAGTTTTTTAACTTCCGGAGCAAGTTCACTCTCCGAAATCATCTGTCTGATATCACGAAAACTTCTGTGGAAGTGTCCTGCATGATGATGTTCATGATCGTGATGATGCTCATGATCGTGATGATGCTCATGATCGTGATGATGTTCATGGTCGTGATGATGTTCATGATCGTGATGATGTTCATGATCGTGATGATGTTCATGATCGTGATGATGTCCATGACTATGCTGATGTTCATGATCGTGCTCCTCATCAAGAATTACATTCGCATGGTTCATCGTAATTGCATTACGAACAACTTTTTCAAAAGTAATTGCATAACCATCCAGATTCAGTTTAGCCAACTCTGTTAAAAATGTCTCTTTATCAACACCAAGATCCGTAAGTGCACCCAGTGTCATATCTCCACTGATTCCTGATGCACAATCAAAATACAAGATTTTTTCTTCTGCCACATCTAACCTCCAGCCTATCTTTTTCCTGCAAGACAATTAATACTATGCGCCATATATCCGGCCCCAAATCCATTATCGATATTCACTACACTTAAGCCACTGGCACAACTGTTCAGCATAGCCAGAAGTGCGGTAATTCCTCCAAGACTCGCCCCATAACCTACTGAAGTAGGTACTGCTATTACAGGCTTATCTGTCAGTCCACCTAAAACTGAGGCGAGTGCTCCTTCCATACCTGCAACCGCAACTATGACATTCGCCTGATTGATCAGTTCCATCTTTGCCAGTAATCTGTGAATACCTGCAACTCCAACATCATAAACCTCTATCACTTCATTTCCAAGAAACTTTGCCGTCAGTGCGGCTTCTCTGGCTACCGGAAGATCTGAAGTACCTGCACAGGCGATCAGTATCTTTCCATTATTCAGTGGATATGGCTTCTCTACATAAGTAATGATCCCGGATACCTCATCGTATTCGAGATCTTCACATACTTCTCTTGCTGCTTCATACTTCTCGCGACTACAGCGTGTTCCAAGTATGTGATCAATTCCATGCTTTCGCATATTCTCTACAATTCCGCGAATCTGCTCTTTTGTCTTTCCGGCACAATAGATTACTTCCGGTACTCCCGTCCGAATCTCCCGATGATAATCAAGATTCGCATATCCAAGTTCCTCAAATGGTTCTGTCTTAAGCAGATTCTTTGCTTCCTGAACCGTAATCTCATTCTCTGCCAGCTTCGTTAATATCTCGTCCGTGTTCACAGGCATTCGTCTCCTTAATCATTTAAGTCAACGTTCACTTTTACACTTTACTGTAAAGCAAACATTTTTTCAAGATATTTCATTAGATAAAGATGTTAATACATCCGATGGCCGCTCCCAGAAGACCTCCGATCCAAACGAGTGCATGCAGTTCCTTATCTGCAATATCACGGATCAATCGTTCCAGTTCTTCTTCATCAAAATCTTTGATCTTATCTTCTACAATCGTTCCTACATCCAGATTCTTAAGGAAACTTCCTGCTCCTTTTTCAAGAACAAGCAGATAGATATCCCAGATACGTTCCTGCAAAGTCTCCTTCTTCTGCCAGAGCGAGAGGGCTACCTCATTCACCGGCTTCTGCAGAAGATTCTCATACTCTTTTTCCAGATAGCCATCAATCATTCCAGGGCACTGTTCCAGAATCAGTTCATCAATTTTATCCAGGATTCCTTCTCTAGACTTTTCAATTGCACTTTCTGCCAGAACAACAAACATCGGATTCAGATTCTTGACCAGTTCCTGAAGAGCATATTCAAAAATAACGGTTCCTACCTGATTCTCTACCAGTTTTTCGGCAACGTAAGTACCAAGATTACTTCCCACATATGCTACAGCCTTATCAACACTGTCTTCATATCCGACACTATTGATATATTCCTGAATGTTCCTTTCATCTGTTCTGAGTTTTTCGATGATCTCATCGATCTTTTTTGCAAACAATGCCTTCATCTTATCAGAGGCAAGTGCTTTTGATAAAGTCTCTGTATCCAGAAGATTCGCTCCGATCACCTGTCCGATTGCTCTGGCAATCCTTGGCTTTTCCTTTGGTATCAATCCTGGTGTAAATGGCAGTTGAAAGCTTCCCAGATATTTCGGTTTAAATGGTCTGAACAACATACGAATAGCAAGATCATTAGTAACAAAACCTATCAATCCTCCAAGAAGAGGGGGAATAATGAAATGCAAGATACTCATTTTTATATACCGTCTTTCTGCGAAAGACACCGATGGGGTCATGAAACCGAGGTTCTTTCGCTATCTAATTTATTATCCTTCTGATACAATTCTTATATAAGGCTGACACACTACAGAACACGTGGAGGTGAGTGGCGG
>JAZLLO010000074.1:0-6795 GCA_045598185.1 Marvinbryantia sp. | reverse complement strand
TATCATGAAGTTGCCTACGCTGGAAGCATCCCATTTACGCGGAACCGCAATAAACTCTTCATCAACATTGTCCCAAGGAATCGCCGTACACGACAGATCATAGATGAGGTTCAAGAAAATTAGGTGAACGCTCATCATTGGCAGAAACGGAAGCAGTGCTGATGCCGCAAGAACAGAGAACATGTTTCCAAAGTTGGAAGATGCCGTCATCTTGATGTACTTGATCATATTGGCGTAGGTCTTACGGCCTTCAATAATGCCTTCTTCAAGAACCATAAGGTCTTTCTCAAGCAGGATGATATCTGCTGATTCCTTTGCCACGTCAACTGCCGTATCAACAGAAATACCGATGTCCGCAGATTTCATTGCTGCCGCATCATTGATACCATCGCCCATAAATCCAACCGTGTGTCCATTCGCTCTGAGCACTGACACAATTCTTGCTTTTTGTCTTGGTGTCAGCTTAGCAAAAACTTCTGTGGTTTCTGCGACCTTTGCCAATTCTTCATCACTCATTTTTTCAAGATCAGAGCCAAGCAGCATATTACGAACCTCAAGGCCAACCTGCTTGCAGATGGTTCTTGTAACCTTATCGTTGTCTCCGGTAAGGATCTTTGTGGTTACACCATGAGCCTTCAGTGCTTTAATTGCATCCGCCGTGGATTCTTTTGGAGGATCCAGGAATGCAAGATATCCCATGAGCACCATGTCGCATTCATCCTTTACGCCAAATGCACCGACTGGAGAAGGATTGCTCTTCTGAGCAATAGCAAGCACACGGAAACCTTTATCATTCAGGTCATCAACTGTATCAAGAATTCTTTTGCGAAGAGTCTCTGTAATAGCCTGCACCTCGCCATCGCATTCCACAAAGGAGCAGACAGCTAGCATTTCTTCCACGGCGCCTTTTGTTACCATCTGTGTTTTTCCAGCCTTATTCTGAACAACAGTCGTCAGTCTGCGGCGGGCAAAATCAAATGGAATCTCATCCACTTTTACATAGTTCTCAGAAAGATCCAGAAGCTGCGGATCTGCTGCTTCCTCTTCTTCTGTTTTGTGAATAATGGCAAGATCCATCAGATTCTTATATCCGGTCTGGAAGTAGCTGTTCAGGTAAGCGTGACGAAGAACACGAAGGTCTTCATCGCCATTAACGTTCAGGTGGTACTCCAGAACAACTTTGTCCTGCGTGAGTGTACCTGTCTTATCTCTACAGAGAATGACAATCGCACCGAAATTCTGAATAGAATTCAGGTTTTTTACAATGGTCTGCTTCTTGCTCATGGAAACAGCGCCTTTGGCAAGGCAGGTAGTTACGATCATCGGAAGCATCTCCGGTGTAAGTCCTACTGCAATAGAAATACCAAACAGGAAGGCAGCAAGCCAGTCCCCTTTTGTGATACCATTGATCACAAATACAAGTGGTACCATGACCAGCATAAAACGGATCAATACCCAGGAAACTGCATTTACACCTTTGGTGAAACTTGTTTCTACTGCTTCTCCCGCAACTGCAGATGCCATGGATCCAAACAATGTATTATCCCCAACAGAGATTACAACTGCCTTTGCACTTCCTGAAATAACATTACTTCCCATGAAGGCAATATTGCCATACTCGGTAATTGTTTCTGAAACTTCGCTCACAGATGCATATTTTTCAATTGGTTCACTCTCGCCTGTAAGGCTTGCCTGGCTGACAAATAAATCTTTTGCATCAAGGATACGCACATCTGCCGGCAGCATATCACCGGCTGAAAGATGAACGATATCGCCTACAACTACTTCTTCCAATGGAATCTCGATCTTTTCCTGCCCTTTACGTGTAACAGTACAGGTAGTTGTGATCATAGCCAGCAGCTTTTCTGCTGCATTTCCGCTTCGGCTTTCCTGCACAAAACGGAGTGTACCAGAAAGAAATACCATGGTAAGAATAATGATAACCGTAAGCGGATCAAAATCCTCCGGTAAACTTCCAAACAGCCCCATCATAGGGAATATCATGTCCGTGATCGTAGAAACCAGTGCAAGGCAGAAGAGGATTGCGGTGAACGGATTGATAAATGCTCCTGCCAGTCTCTGTGGAAGGGATTTCTTCTTTTCTTTTGTAACCTTGTTAATACCAAATTTGTTTCTTCTCTCAGAAACCTTATCCGGATCAACACCACTTAAGGTTGTATCCAGATATTTCAGTGTTTCTTTGATCGTATGTGTTGCAGCATACTGGATGTACTTGTTCTGTTCATCCCGAAGAACTGCTTTCTGTGCTGTTGCACGTACAGCTGCACGATTTTCTTTCTTGTTCATTCGTCTTTACCTCCTTCTCAATTCAAGTACGCCTCCTGGCAGACTATCTATGTATAAGAAAACAGATCCTGCGTTTTCCTTATATGAAACGTCTGCCAGAAACTTTTTGGATACCCGTCAGAATCCATTTACTCACCTCCGAATTTCAAAATATCTATGATTAACTGCTCCGCAGGATTATTTCATGATATACTTCTCACTTTTAGAGATATACCATACATCAAATCCGGCAACGATCATCCATGCAACCATAGAAATGGTGAACCAGTTTGATGTGAAACCTGCAAATAAACCTTTAAGCAGAAAAATCAAGCCATTTAACATGATCACCTCTCCAATATTCAGACATAGTGGATGAATCCGTATTTTTTCCTTTTCTTCATCAGGCATCTGTTTCCATGCAGAAAGGTGAATGTGAAGTTTTCCTGTTGCAAATAATAATCCTGCCACAACAAACAGTATTCCAAAGAAAACACAAGTAAAATTCATAATCTATGTCCTCCTTTTTCTTAAGTTATTTTTTATTTTCTGAATTTTGATAATCCTTATCAACAATACGCACATGCTTACAGCCAGTCCCAAACATAGAATGTTTGTACCAAGCAGCCAAACTCTAATGATTTGTATCTTTTCGATTGCAGGAAGCAAATATAAGATCAGACAAACTGAAGAAAAAACAATATAAAACCATAACGAAAGTTCTAATAAAGCTTTTTTTCTTCTCATTTCACACCTCCTGTCCATCTTGTTTTTCATTGCAATGTAAGAATATAAAAATTACAGGCAGAATCATATGGTTAAAATCTTGCGATTTTCTTGCGATTCAGCAAGATTTATTCTGTGTTTTTCTCCTATAATACTTCCCATCCTGCACTGACAACTGCCGGATTCGTTAACAAATTTGATACGATTTCTTCCATATGACTTTTCTTTACTTTTCCTGCAATACCATACTTAGCGATGATCTCAACTTTATTTCCTACAGCATCACCACTCTCCAGGAACGTCAGATACAGGTTTTTGTTTGAATTGTTTTTCAGTAAAGACAGGCGAATCTCTCTCTCTGCATCTTCCTGACATGTAATAGAAATCTGATAAATTTGATCTTCATCAACCATTCCGGAAAGAGGAACCAATTTTCTTACCAGCGGTCTGAGCATCATATTAGAAACAACCAGAATTCCAGTTGCAGAAATCGCCATGGCATACATACCCGTACTTGCTAATACACCAATTGCGGCAGTACACCACAATGTAGCCGCTGTATTAATACCTCTTACCGTGCCGCCTTCTTTGAAAATGACGCCGCTGCAAAGAAATCCAACACCAGAAACGATACTTGCCGCAACTCGGAACATCTGCTCTGATCCATATAACATTGGAAACAATGTAAAGAATGACGTTCCCAGTGCTATCAAAACATTGATTCTGATTCCAGCCGGGTGTCCGGTTAGCTGTCTTTCAAGCCCAACAAAGAAGCCTAATATCAAAGACAATAAAACTCTTGTTACAAAATCCATATAACTCATCTCGATCACCTCCTCGTTAGCAGTATAAAAAAAACGCAAGGACAATCACATGGTCAAAACCTTGCGATTTCCTTGCGTTTTAGCAAGAATTTGAGTAACTATTCAGAGCCCAATGTCAGTTAGTTAATTCTTAACGGTATAAAGATGTATCCAGAAACTGCATATTAGATGATATGTCCTTCCTCCTTTGCTATTTCTTCTCACGAAAAAGGACTGTCCACATTTGGCAGTCCTTTTCTATACTAATTTGTTTAATTTCTTATGAAATGCATCCTCAAAATAATACGGTCAAATTTTCACCTTCCTGCTGTTTCTATCAGTGTACTGTATTGATGTGTTTTGCTAAGCCCAAGCAGATCAGTGTTAAGAATTTCTTTCCACAGAACGGACATGTCCATCCTCCATTTACTTTTCTCATTGTACTTTCGTCGATCTTCTTCATTTTATGTAAAGTCTAAAATAAGAATGTAGGAATTATACATTATAAAAATGTATGAAATCCTACATTCTTATTTTGTTTTCAGAATCATATCTTATACTCCAAGTTGGAGGTGAAAATAGATATGAAAAATAATCTGAAAGGAGAACTGACAATAATGGATAGTATAGGTATCAAACCGAACTATGCAGCATTAGGGAGGAAATATGATCTGGATTGGAGGACCGTAAAAAAATATCATAATGGGTACAAGGGAAAACCTTCCTCAAGAGAAAAAGGAAGCAAGCTCGATCCATACAAGGAAGAAATCATGGAAAAGCTTTCCATCAAACGAGTTACTATGAAAGGCGTTTATGAATTCATGGTAAAGAAACACGGTATAGGAACCATGATATGGATATGTGGATTCTCTGGCTCTCCTTCCGCTTTCTTAGGCAGATGAACTGCAAGATCCGCAATCATTCCTCTGGAAACCAATTGTTCATCTACAAATCTTCTGGCAATTTCAATATTTTCTTCCAAGGAAAACTCATTCATTAAAGCAATATTGAAGCTGTGTGCCAGCTGCGCCTTTCTGTTTTTTTCCACCTGCTCCACTTCATTCCATAACACTTCTCTGCCCAGAAAACGTTCTGGTGTACCTGTCGACAGATGGATCTCTGCCAACACAACTCCTTCCTTTTTTGTATAGTCCTGTCGTACACCGTAGTAGTTATCGTTGAGAGCTTCACCAGCTCTGTATGCAGCTGCCGCAACCACACTTCTTCCTTCAGATCTTTTGATCTGATCCATATGAAAATGATAGCAGCTCATATCTATCACCCATTTTTTAACGCTTTTTTATACATCTCAGAAAGTTCATCCAGTTCAGCCTTCTCCTGATCCGCAGCTTCTTTGCGTCCCTTTGTGATTTCGTCAATATCTCTGCAAAGCTGTTTATCAGAAAAAAATCTTGGGACAAGCTGTTTAAACTCCTCATCCGTCAGATAGGCAGATGCTCTATATGCTCTCTCCAGCTCTACACCTATATGAATCAAACGAGAGGTTCTCGCTTTATCTTTTTTCTTTCGCAAAGCGGATAATTCATTCAGAGTTTTCATCATCTGATGGTTGATCTGTTCTTCTTTTTTATTGTTTTCCTCAATTCTGCGCTCTGCCTCTGCTTTAACTGCTTCCTGCTCAGCACAAAATTCCTTAAATGTGAGTTCTTCTTTTTTCTTAGACATTATTATTTCCTCCTTAGAATTGTTAGGGAAAATCTCGCCAGCACTGATTTCCGTGTATAAGAAATAATCCTGTGGGAGTGATCAGTTCCCGGATTATTTTCTTCTGTATAAAATACTGAAAAGGGGATAGGCCTTTGGCCGCAAGGGTCATGCCTGCGGCATGTTCTCTCTTGATACGGATTTATCCGTCCTAATCATCCTGAAATGACTTTCTGGATGATTAGCCCCTGCTAGGCGCCGATACCTTTTTAGGTATATAAGTGCGCTCTTCTGCTTTTCAGAAGAGAATTTGATATTCTTTCCACCTACTAAATACAAAAATCTTTGAAAAAGTTTAGGCAGAAAGTAAAAAAATTCCTTCTACTCTCTAGGACCACGTTTTGAATCAAAATCAAGTCAGTTTTTGAATTTTTTTAAATTTTTATTCCTCTCAAATTCTAAGGACAAAGTTTTTGGGGAAAATAAAGGAATTTTTTGAAAAAAATTATATTTTTTTATTTTTCCAATCAAAAAAAGCTACTGCCGGACTATAAATCCTGTAGTAGCTTCTTCAGATACAAATATATTCTATTGTCAAATCAGATCCACTGTGAAAAAGAATTAAGTTGAATAAATCCTATGTCTGTGTTATATTCTAAATAAAGAAAGACACCTGTTGCTGCAGGTGCCCTTCAACGGAAAGTATCCATTCCAAAAGTGGATGCTCCCAAGCAAGGTTGATGCACTCTTACGAGCGCTGCCTTACCTGTTGGCCGACAGGTAAGGCATTTTTATTTTCTTCTGCTGTTTCTCTTGTTATCGAGAAAGGTCAGAAACGCAACTACTAATGTACCAAAGGATATCAGCAAGCCGATAATCCCGATAAATATCAAAATGATATCTGCACATGTCATAACCACGCACCTCCCTTCCTATGTATTCCGGCAAGCCGGTCATTAAGCTCGGGAGGCTACCACCCCTGTCATGGGTTCCGTATTTCAAATCTTATCATATCTCTGTATTCATTTCAAACACAACCTTGAAAAAGGTAACGCTAAAACGCCCTGTAACATCCCATCCATATTCCAGTTCCTTTTTCACTCTCCCGACCAGAATAACACTTCTTGCTGCAGCTAAAATATCAATGGAACCAAGTCCGCGATCTCTTCTTCCGTACCTTCCGGCAAATGCATGAATCCATCGGCATCTACCTCAACCCCGGCGATACTTTCCTTCACCATTTGTGTAGGAACTGGTCATCACACGTCCGCAAACGAAACCGACAAAAATCAAGGCTGATTTTGAAAAAAATGAA
>JAZLLO010000073.1:0-65531 GCA_045598185.1 Marvinbryantia sp. | reverse complement strand
GCGTTTTCGAAGAAAAGCACTAATTCATCAATAAGTTATCAACAAGATGCAACTACTTCAAATGAAAACCATCAAGAAATTTTCAGCATATTTTTTTCAATTTTATTGTAAGTATCAATCACCTAGCTGAACTGTAACTTTAATTGTGTTAAATTATGTTAAATCTCCGCATATTTAAATGGACAACTAGGATTTTATGAGATACTATAATATAGTTATATATTTATTTAGTCTGAAAAATTCAGATTAAGATAATAAAATGATTTGAAAGAGGTAGTAAAGATGGATAGAACGACGACAGTAGACAATGTCCAGGAGATTATTGAAAAGGTAACAGATATTCCAAAAGAAGAGATTGAAGTAGATGCAAAACTGATAGATGATCTTGATATATCTTCATTTGAGGTTATCACAATCGTAGCAGAGATTGAAAGTAAGTTTAAGATCAATATCCCTGAAAAAGAACTTAGAAGAATGGCTTCTGTTGAAGATATCGTTAATTATATTTGTGGGGAATAATATAAAGGTTTTAATAGTAATAAGTGACAATCTTTAAAAGGGGAAAGTAATGGATTTTAAAGATGTAAAACAGGAAGTGCTTTTGGGTACGAATAAAAGAATTACGATTCTGAATACAGTAATTGATGTACTGGATGTTCAGCAGACAATAGATTTAGTGGAAAAGTATGTACAGACGAAGACACCTTTACATTTGATGGGTGTGAATGCAGATAAGATCAATGAAGTGAACAGCAACGAATTGATGAAGCATATCGTGAACAGCTGCGGAATCATCAATGCAGACGGGGCTTCTGTTATATTGGCAAGTAAATATCTGAAAAAGCCATTGCCGGAAAGAGTGGCTGGCGTAGATTTGATGCAGAGCCTTGTTGCCTTAAGCGAAAAAAAGGGTTATTCTGTGTATTTACTTGGGGCAAAGCAGGAGGTAGTCGAAAAGACAGCCAGGGTTTTGCAGGAACGACACCCGAATCTGAATCTGGTTGGATTTCATAACGGTTATTTTAAAAAAGAAGACTGGCCGGCTATTTCTGCAGAGTTAAAAGAAAAGAATGCAGATTTTGTATTCGTAGGGATCACATCACCATTAAAAGAATACCTTATTGAATTTTTACAGAATGATGGACATAGTTCTGTCTTTATGGGTGTAGGTGGAAGCTTTGATGTTATTTCCGGTAAGATTCCACGTGCCCCACTCTGGATGCAAAAGGCGAATCTGGAATGGTTATTCCGTGTGATTCAGGAACCACGAAGACTGTTTAAGCGTTATTTTGTGGGAAATGGAATATTCATTAGAGATGTATTTAAGGAGAAACATAAAAAATGAATGTATTGATGGTAGGCGTAGATGAGTCTACAAAAGGCGGTATGTGGACTGTTGTAGAGAATTATCTGAATGATAAGGAATTTACAAAGAACAATAACCTGATCTATATACCTACTTCAATTACCGGATGTCCTGCTTTGGATAAGCTGCTCTTTACAGCTAAAGCATATCTGAAGATTATGAAAGCTTATAGAAGTACACGGTTTGATATACTTCATGTACATATGTCAGAGCGTTTGAGTATCAAGCGTAAAGGAATCGTAATGCGATATGCAAAGAAGCGCGGAACGAAGATCGTGCTTCATATGCATGGAGCGGAATTTGAAGTGTTATACAAGCAGATGGATTCCGGGAAGCAAAAGTCCGTACGGGATATCCTGAACCTGGCAAATAAGATTATTATCCTTGGAGAATACTGGAGAGAATTCATCGGAAGTTTAGTAGAAGATCCATCGAAGGTTTGCGTAGTATATAATGCAGTTCCGGTGCCTTCTGTGTATGAATATAAGAAGGAGAATAGATCCATCTTATTTCTCGGGGCAGTTTCAAAAAGAAAAGGAATCGATATATTATTAGAAGCTTTAAAGAAAAAGGCGGATACGGTAGTAGGTACTTATAAGGTTAATATCTATGGACCTGATGTTGATTCGAACATAAAGCAGCGTATTGATGAGACAGGATTGTCTGAATGGGTGAGATATTGTGGTTGGCTTGATAAAGATTCTAAGGGCAGTGTTCTTAAGAATACGGCTATCAATGTTCTTCCATCCTATAATGAAGGTCTTCCAATGACGATACTGGAGGCGATGTCCTATGGTATTCCATCCATCACAACTTTGGTTGCTGCGATTCCGGAAGCTGTGAATGAGAGTAATGGTATCCTGATCCATCCGGGAGAAGCGGATGAATTAGCAGAGGCTTTGGAAAAGATGTGTTCTGATGATGAATATAGATGTGCGTTAAGTAAAAAAGCCTATCAGGATGCAGTTAAGATATTTTCTGTAGAGGAACATATCTCCCAGATCAAAAGCATATATGAGGAGATTACAAGATGAAAAAGAAAGTAATGCTGGTTTTCGGAACAAGACCGGAAGCTATTAAAATGTGCCCTTTGGTAAATGAATTAAAAAAGAGAGAATCACTGGATACGATCGTATGCGTTACCGGCCAGCACCGCCAGATGCTTGATCAGGTTCTGGAGACATTTCATGTTGTCCCTGATTATGATCTTTCTATTATGAAGAGCGGTCAGACACTCTTTGATATTACAACCGGTATCCTTGAGAAGATCAAATCAGTTCTTGAAGAAGTAAAGCCGGATGTATGTTTGGTACATGGTGATACATCCACTACATTTGTAACAGCTCTTGCATGTTTTTATCTGCAGATTCCTGTTGGGCATGTGGAAGCAGGGCTTCGTACCTATAATATCTATTCTCCTTATCCAGAGGAGTTTAACCGCCAGGCAGTTGGAATCATCAGTAAGTTTAATTTTGCTCCGACTGAGCTTGCAAAGCAGCATCTTTTAGATGAAGGAAAGAATCCGGACAGTATCTATGTAACAGGTAATACTGTTATTGATGCAATGAAGCATACCGTCATTGAAGATTATCATCATCCGGAACTCGATTGGGTTGGAGATGGAAAGATGATCTTTATTACAGCACATAGAAGAGAGAATCTTGGTGAACCGATGCATAACATGTTCCGTGCGATTCGCAGGGTTTTGAATGAACACCCGGATGTAAAAGCAATCTATCCGATCCATATGAATCCTGTGGTTCGAAAGGCAGCAGATGAGGAGCTTGGTGATTGTGAACAGATTCATATCATAGAGCCGATTGAAGTGTTTGACTGTCATAATTTTGAAGCAAGATGTCACCTTTGCCTTACTGATTCCGGTGGAATTCAGGAGGAGTGTCCTTCTTATGGAAAACCGGTTCTGGTTATGAGAGATACTACTGAGAGACCGGAAGGCGTTGATGCAGGTACCCTAAAGCTGGTTGGCACCAATGAAGATACTATCTATGAATGGTTTACAAAGCTCCTTGATAACGAGGAAGAGTATGCAAAGATGGCTCATGCAGCGAATCCTTATGGTGATGGTCATGCATGTGAAAGAATTGCTGATATTCTTGAAAGAGAATTATAAGATTGAAATGAAAAAGGAAGGCATTCACTTATGAAAGAATTGGTTACTATTATTGTGCCGGTATATAATGTTCAAAAGTATTTGAATCAGTGCCTGGAGAGTATTGTTAACCAGACATATAAAGAACTGGAGATTATTTTAGTAGATGATGGCTCTACGGATGAGAGTGGTGCATTATGCGATGAATGGGCAAAAAAGGATATCAGGATCAAGGTAGTTCATAAGAAGAATGAAGGTCTGGGAATGGCTCGCAACACGGGACTTGCGAATGCGACAGGGGAATACGTAAAGTTTATTGATTCTGATGATTATATTTCCTTGAATTGTATCGAATTATTATACGAAACCATGCATCGTGAGAAAGTTGATATTGTGTATGGGATGTTTGAACGATTTCATGATGATGTCATCATGCAGGTACCGAAATTATATGAGTCTATCCAGATATTTCAGGAAGAAGAAGTAATTGAAACAGTACTGCTGGGAATGATCGGAACAAGACCGGAGGATCAGAAAGATACAGCCTTTGATATGTCAGCATGTCTTTCTTTATATAAATTATCATTGTTAAATAAGGAAAATATACGTTTCAGATCTGAAAGAGAGTATATATCCGAAGACCTGCTCTTTAATATTGATTATCTTCAGCATGTGAAGTCCGTATGTGTGATACCGGAGAAGTTCTATTTCTATCGAATGAATATGAATTCTTTAACAACATCTTATAATCCGAAACGATTTGAACGGGAGATTAAGATGTATCAGTATCTGAATGAAAAGCTGGGCGAATTTCTTGAGAAGGAACGATATGAATTGCACTTGCAGAGATATCTGATAGCAAGATCCAGAGTGTGCATCGGACAGATTAGTAAGTCAGAATTACCGGATAAGAATAAACAGATATCTCTTATATGTAATCATGAGCTTCTTTCTTCTGTAATGAAAAGTTATCCATACAGGAAGAATCCTTTAAAGCAGAGAATATTTAATTTTTTCCTGAAATATAAAATTGTATTTATGCTAAAAAAGCTTTGTGAATTAAATACTAGTAAATCAAGCTGATAAATGTATATTTTTTATATGATTATATTGAAATATATATTCTGATACAGTATATTATAGAATTAGATAGTTGTGGCTATCGTCTATCATACTAAAGATGAGGTTGAGCGATGTACCAGAAGAGTCCTAAAGGATGGATTAAACATATCGACTTTCTTTTATTGGATATTTTTACATTAGAAATTTCATTGTATCTCTTATATATAGTTCGCCATAAAGATCTGAATATTCTGCAGAATGAGATATATATGGAATTATCCATCATATTATTATTTGTTAATATATTATCTGTTTTTTTTAACTCGCCATATACTGACATTATTCGTAGGGGGTATCTGGTTGAGGCATTTGCAATTTTCAAACATACACTGACTATTTTCCTGTTTACTATATTTTGGATGTTCTCATTTCAGATGAGTGAAGAGTTTTCAAGAATCGTTATTATGGGAACGATGTTGTTATTCTTTTTCCTGTCTTATTTTGTTCATTTTATCTGGAAAGATAAGCTTCGCAGGAATATGAAGAACGGAGCAGACAAGTCTTTGCTGCTTGTTACGATATCATCTCAGGCAGATGAGATGGTCAGTTATCTTAAACAGCATAATTATAATATGCATACGATCGTTGGCGTTGCATTACTTGATAAAGAAGTATCGAATAGAACGAAGATAAAAGGGGTTCCTATTGTTGCTTATGGAGATTCAGTAATTGAGTATGCCTGCAGGGAGTGGGTAGATGAAGTTATGATCTCTATTCCGTTTTCTTTTTCATATCCAATTGATCTTGTGGAAAAGTTTAAAGAGATGGGTATAACCAGTCATGTTATTATGAATGAACTGTATTCCCTTGGAGATGACTCTTATGTTCAACATATTGATGGGATTCCTGTGCTTACAACGGGGATGAAGTATGTTACAGTACGAGAGATGTTTTCAAAGCGACTGCTTGATATATTCGGGGGAATTGTTGGAAGTTTCATAACCATTATTCTTACGATTATCATCGGACCATTAATTTATATTAAATCCCCAGGTCCTATTTTCTTTAAACAGGAAAGAGTTGGTAAGAATGGTAAGAAGTTTCAGATGTATAAGTTCCGCAGTATGTACCTTGATGCGGAAAAAAGAAAAGCTGACTTAATGAAGAAAAATCAGGTCGGTGATGGTATGATGTTTAAGCTTGAGGAAGATCCTCGTATTATTGGTTCTGAGATTTTACAGGATGGAACCTATAAAAAAGGAATTGGTAATTTTATACGGGATTATAGTCTCGATGAATTTCCTCAGTTTTTCAATGTTTTAAAAGGTGAGATGAGTCTTGTAGGGACAAGACCTCCTACAGTTGATGAATGGGAAAAGTATGATTTTCACCATAGAACACGCCTTGCAATTAAACCGGGTATTACCGGAAACTGGCAGATAAGCGGAAGAAGTAAGATAACTGATTTTGAACAGGTTGTAAAGCTTGATAATGACTATATTCAGAACTGGACATTAGCTGAAGATATCAAGATATTGTTTAAGACAGTTTTTGCTGTTATAAAAAAAGAAGGTTCTATGTAATAAGGGAAGGAGCATATAAGAATTACTTATATGAGAAGTGAAAATGGGATTATAGATATACATTGTCATATACTTCCAGGTATAGATGATGGACCAGCTACAATAGAAGAGGCAATTGAGACCATAAAGGTTGCGATGTCTCAGGGTGTTCGGGGTTTTGTTGTTACTCCGCATTATCATCCGGGACGTTTTGTTGTTGAAGCTCAGAAAACACGGGATATATTAGAAGAACTTCGTTATGAGTGTAAGAAGAGAAACTTACTGGTTGAATTGTATGAAGGACAGGAATGTTATTATTATTCAGGTCTTATAGCAGAACTGGCAGAAGAGAATGCATTGACAATGAATCATACAAGGAATGTTCTTCTGGAATTTGATCCTGATGTTTCTTATAGTATGGTGAAAAGTGCAGTAAGAGATCTTAAGTGTCATGGATACGGAGTGATACTTGCACACTTTGAAAGATATGCTTGTTTATCAGAAAAAGAACGTTTGGTTGAGCTGAAGAATCAGAACGTAAAGCTTCAGATGAATTTTGATACGATATCAGAGAAAGGTTCTTTATTTCACAGAAACCCATGGCGAAAGTTGATAGAACAGGGCATTGTTGATTATCTTGGGAGTGATTGTCATGGAATGAAGTTCAGACCATATCAGATTACCAAGGCATGTGAGTGGATTGAAAAACAGGTTGATGATTCAATTATTATCGATATGTTTTCACATAATATACAATTGATTACAAAAAAAGGATAGGAGAGATACTATGGATAATATCGAGAGAATGGTGACAAGTGTTGAAAGTGAAGATACCTTTAACGTGTATGAGATCTTCTTTATGTTTTTACATCACTGGAAAAGTATTATTGTTGCAATGCTGGCAGGCGGAGTTTTATTCGGAGGTATCTATACTGTAACTGCGAAACCAACATATAATGCAAACGTTGAGTTATATATTACCAGTGCAGAAGAAAGTAATCCATACAGTGATCTTCAGGTCAGTTCGATGTTGACAGAAGACTATGTCGAAGTAATTAAAAGTAGATATGTAATGGGTAAAGTAATTGAAAAGCTTGGTCTTGACCTCACAGTTGAGACTTTATCGAATATGATCTATATTGATAATCCTGAAAAGACACGTTGCCTTATTATCAATGTTATCAGTGATGATCCTATTATGTCAAAGAATATTGCGAATGCAGTACTTGAAATAAGTACAGAGCGTATCTCAAAGATCATCACTAAAGTTACACCTACTATCGTTGATTATGCAGATATGGATTCTGTATATGAGATCGTTCCAAGTTTTGAAAACTATGTAATTATCGGCGCATTTGGCGGAGCAGTTTTAGTATGTCTTGTTCTTCTTATTTTAATGTTTATGAACACAACTCTTAAGACAGAAGAAGAAGTAGAAAGAGCTTTGGGAATCACAGTTCTTGCTACAGTTCCATACTTTAAGGAAAAATAATTCAAGAAGTTCACTATAGAGATTTTTGTATAAAAGAAAGAGGATAATGACATGGAAGAAAATAATATTTTAACATATCGCAGCATAAAACCTATTATCAGTGAGATCCCATTTCAGGTCAGAGAAGCAATCAATGTTCTGCGTGGTAACATACAGATGAGTGGTAAAGACATTAAGGTGATTGCAATTACAAGTGCACTTGCACATGAGGGTAAATCATCAATTGCTTTCCGACTGGCGAATAGTTTTGCTTCTCTTGGTAAGCGTACTGTTTATCTTGATTGTGATATTCGTAATTCAATGACTTTGGATAGATATAAGATTGAAAATGAAGTAGTTGGATTAAGTGAGTATCTTTGCGGAAGAGTAGAACTCAATGAGATCATTTATGGAACAGAGAATCAATTCCTGAATATTATCTTCACGGGTTCTTATGCACCGAATCCTAGTGAACTTGTATCAAGCGATATGTTCCAGGATATGATCAATAAGCTAAAGAATAAATATGATTATGTTATCGTTGATACACCACCTGTTAATCCTGTTATCGATGGTATTCTGATTGCAAAACAGTGTGATGGTACTGTTATTGTTGTTGAGAGTGGTATTACAGAGAAAAAGGAAGCAATCAGAGCAAAACAGCAGCTTGAATATGCGGGTATCAAGATCCTTGGCGGAGTATTGAATAAGTTCGGTACAAGTAAGAGTGGTTATAGTAAGTATGGCTACGGTTATGGCTATGGCTATGGAGAAAAGAATTCCTCCAAGAAGAAGAAAAAAACAACGAAAAGAACTACCAGAGCAAAAAGAAAGTAATTAGTCATATATATCAAGTAGAAATCTTATGAGAGGAAGAAAACCTGTGGGAGAACATCGTTTTTTAAAGGGCTTGCTGTTCATTATAATAAGTGCAGCTTTGATTTATGGTTTATATAGGATTCGTGAATTGACAATGGATCAGGCCGTTGAAAGATATCAGGCAATCAGAGAAGCGGCTGAGACAGAGGATACTTCTTATTATGATGAATCAGAATCAGAATCTGAAGAGGATACAGAAGAGGAGTCAGAAGGTATATCGGAAGCAGTGACAGAGACGGCTATTGAGACAGAAACAGAATCTGAAGAAGCAACTGAATCTGAAGAAGCAACAGAATCTGAAGAAGCAACAGAATCTGAAAAAGAAACAGAAACAGAATCTAAAGAAGAAAAAACAGAGACAGATTCTGAAGTAGATGATAAGGATCTGGTTGTTTTAATTCTGAATAACACTGGGAGAAGTGGTGTTGCCGGTGAATGGACCGCAAAATTGAAGAGTGAAGGTTATCAGAATGTACAGGCAGCAACTTTATCTGGTGGCTCAGTTTCTGATAATACGATTCTTTATACAGATGACTTAAAAAAAGCAGAGAGAGTGAAATCTTTCTTTGAGAAATCAGAGTTAATGGAAGGAGAAATCTTATCTGGAATTGATTGGGGCGATTCAGAGCTTCTTGATAATATAGATATCTATATTGTTCTTGGCGAGAATGACGCAATACTTGCACAGAGTGGATTGTAAAAGTCGATTTTTGAAACTATCTTAGAGGATTGACAATATTGTTATCCTCTAAGATAGTTTCATTACTTTATGGTTGGTTATCATTTTTTAACATTGAAGCAAAAAGGAATACAATGCAAAATACAAAGAATACTTTGGATATACAGTATGATGAAACTATTTCTGATGAATGTTACATATCGGATGAATTGAGATTTTTAATCAATTGTTCCTGTAAAAGAATAGAAGATAGTAAAAAAAAGCTAATCAGAGAAATGCTGGATGGAGATATTGATTCGAATAAGTTAACAAAGGAAGCTGAAAAGAATCGATTATATTCTATTGCTAATTATAACCTGCATAGACTTGGGCTTGATCAGGATGCAAAAGTTGCAGGGATTACAAAAGCTGCAAAGAAATATGATTATCTAAGCATGATTCTTGTCAGAGAACTGGTAAGTGTGATGAAAAAGTTTCAAGAGAAAAACATTGATGCTTTGCTTCTGAAAGGACCTATACTTGCACAGATACTTTATGGAAATATTGCACTTCGTCCATCCAGGGATCTTGATATCTGTGTAAAAAGAGAACAGTTTGAAGAAGCTTATCAGGTACTGGAATCTTTGGGATATAAGAATAAAGAAGGATTAGATACCCCAAAAAGAAAACGATATTTTTTCACACATCTTCATCAGCACCATGCTGAGATGTTTAATGGCGAGGTTCTTATTGAACTTCATTGGAGAGCGGCGGAATATGTTGACTGTACTTTTGAGGAGATCACTCAGGAAAACAGAAGAATGATTTTTGCAGGGCTACAGCTTCGGATTCCTGACCAGATCCCATATCTGTATTATCTGATTAGCCATGGTTCCTATCATGGATTTTATAGAATCCGATGGCTGATGGATATCCTGGAGATACTTGTATCAGAGGATGCACCGGATATTCAGGAACTTGATACGTATTTTAAGGATAAACATTGCGAGTTTCTATTATTATATACTTTTCTTTATATGGAAAAACTGTCTTTACTGGACAACCCGATTATTGAAGCTGATCCGAAAGAGATGCAGGATGCAATGAGGCTTCTTAATGAATCATGGAAGTTTCGATTGGATGATTCTGACGAGACTCTTGAATACAGATATGTACATTTCTTTGAATCCGTTATGGAATCCAGAGGTATTCGGGATTATCGAAGTGTTTGGGATCGATTACAGCTTGGACCGGAATTATTTAAATCCTTTGATCTGCCGGATACTTATTTCTGGCTGTACTATATAATACGTCCGTTATGGTGGATTTGGAAGAAACTGCCTTTTTCCGGCGAAAAAAATGATACAAGAAGTATCAGGGAATTGTTATTTAAACATGGGAAAGATTAGAAAGTTTATTAGATTATCATCAGCTGAAAAACATATGGTAATGGAAGCTTTATGGTATTCTGCAAGGTATCGATATTTATTGCTGCATAAGCCATTTCGTACATTTGCTGATGATCTGGGACAGAAAAAGGATCCAGGGTTTGAGATGCCGCTTATACTTGGCGAGTATCCGAATGAAAAAAAAGAGATGATTACACGCTTGGCCTGGATCGTAAATAAGGTTTGTGATGCTACTCCATGGAAGAGTGAGTGCCTTGTTAGAGCTTTTGCAGCGAAAAGGATGCTCCTGAAAAGAGAGATTCCATGTATCGTATATATGGGAGTGGCACAATCTGATGATGGTAAGATGCTTGCACATGCATGGACAAAGATTGAAAGTATGTTCCTTACCGGAGAAGCAGGACACGAGAGTTTTACTGTTACAGCTTGTTTTTATTCTTAAAGTATTTTATAATTACAAATATGATGTATAATTATATCATTTTGTAGAATGGGAGTATAGGGATGGATTTGAATCAGAAGATTAGTCGCAGACCCGATCTGGTTGCTGTAGAGATGGACGGTAGTACTGTAATGATGGATGTCATATCAGGAAAGTATTTTCGTTTGTCTGGAGTGGGCGGCACGATTTGGGAGCTGCTTGAGCAGGAGACTACACTTGATGTGCTAATCGAAAAGTTGTGTTCTGAGTATGCTGTTTCAGAAGATGAGTGTAGATCACAGACGATTGCATTTGTAGCGCAATTGTCAGAGCAAGGACTGCTGGTTCTTGGATAAAATGAATGAATAGCAGACGAATCTTTCCTGGAGGGGATAGCTTTGAGTGCAATTTATGGTTATATTAAGAAGACGGAATCTGTAAGTGATATTCTTACACCGCTTCAAAGATGGAATGACTTCTATGGTGAGGACGGAAAGAATACAATAGAGACAGAATTATCAGGAATGGGATGCTCACTTCATCACATTCCTATAAATGTTTCAAAAAGTAATCCTGTTCTTTTCTTTGATGGAGGATATGCAGTATTTGATGCGCTTCTATATAATCGTGATGAGCTCGGAGAGTTGCTTTCTCTGAAAAAGGAAGAATTATCAGAACTCTCTGATGAAGAATTGTTATTAAAGGTATGGCTTCAAACAGGTGAGAAAGGGCTTAGGATTGTCAATGGCGATTTTGCTGGAGCTGTTTTTCAGAATGGTGAGTTATCTCTTTTCCGTGATCATCTGGGAGTGCGTATATTGTATTATTATCTGGATGATAATTTGTTTGCTTTTTCTACTGATATCAGAGGGATTCTTGCGATACCTGGAACAGATCATAGTTTTGATGAAGTTCAGCTATATGCAGAGATGACTAAGAATTATGTTGATTATTCCAGAGATACCTTTTTTGCTAAGATAAAGATAGTTCCTTCTGCCACTGTTGTTACTTTTCCGGTTGACGGGGAAGATAAGTTCAGACTAAAAGAATCTGAATATTGGAGATTAAAAGAAAAAAAGATAAGGTTATCCGGGAAAAAAGAGTATCAGATAAAAGCAAGGGAACTTGTTTATGATGCCGTCAGGAGACGTGTAGAAGTTCTTTCAGGTCAGCCTGTTGGAGCAGAGATGTCTGGAGGTCTTGATTCTTCTGTTATTGATGTTCTGATGAAGAAGTTTGGCGCGGATGTTCATTGCTGCACATGGTCTCCTCCTTATGAACAGAATCCTATGCAGGATCATGATGAAAGATATATCATAGATAAAACCTGCGAAAAGTTTGGGCTAGTTTGTCATTATGAAAAAGACAAAGCCTGGGTATTCCCTGATCTGGATGACATTTTAAAAGAGCCAAGAACGATTCGGGACGGAGAAGATATGATTGACCGTTCCATGAAGTATTTCCATTCTGTTGGTGCCAAAGCGGCATTCTCGGGCTGGGGTGGTGATGAGGGGATCAGCAGAAGATGCCACCCGTTAGAATTATGGTATGCAGGTGAATATCTTCATTTCCTGAATGTTGCATGGAAAAGAACGCCAGGACGACTGAAAAAGATATATCGCTATCCAAAACGATTATTTAAGTATTTAATACATGATCACAAAGCATTTCAATCAACAACCGATTTTTATGAAAAGAACGATCTGGAATTTCCAACTTTTATAAAATCATCTTTTTATGAAGATATTAAAGACAGAATTAAGATTTTGCCATTTCCGTTTGCGATTGATCCTGTAAGACAGATTGCAGAGGGAGGAAATCGATTCCGTACACAGAGTGTATCAGATCGTGGCGGTTTGTTTAAGGTTCAGTATATTTTTCCTTATCTGGATTACCGAGTTGAGGATTTCGCTGTTTCGATTCCGCGTTATCTATATCTGAAAGGGCCAGAGGAACGTGTATTATACAGAGAAGCTTTTCGGGATGATATGATCGATGAATTATATACATATCGTTTTAAAGATGACCCTGGTAAAGGCACTGTGTATCTTAAGCAGCTTTATGGTGACCAGGATGAACTGAGATCGTTCTATTATGGAATGTTTCAGGTACTTGACGAAAAGTTATGGGATAAGTATATTGATTTTCTGGAATTGCAGGATGCAATAGAAAAAGATATAAAAGCAGACCTGCAAGATAAAGCATTGTTTTTACGAGTGATGCTTGAATTATTGGTTTGCTTACAAGGTTTGTACAATTTATAAGTATAAAACATACTGTAAAGTATTTTTTATAAGTCTGAATAAGAAAGGGGGAGAGGCAAATGAAGACATGGGTTACTCCTGTAATTGAAGAATTAACTGTTCTGGAAACAAAAGGTGGCCACGCTGCTAGCCGTAATGAAGAAACCTGGAATTCAAACTCAGAAATGGATCCAGGTAATTCTTAATTAAGAATTTATAATTTTATTTTTTTAAAAAGGATTGAAAGGCAGACTGGTCATATGATCCAGTCTGTTTCTCAGTCGACATCAATAGAAAGAGTACTGGTAGAATTTATGCGTAATAATGGGAAATGGACAGCGATAATTGTAGTGATCGGATTGCTTATAGCAGTAGGTTGCTTTGAGATAAATAAAGTAAAAAAAGAAAGAGTGATCCGTGATCAGCTCCAGGAGATGTCTGATGAGCTGATCGTTATGGAAAGTGAGAGAACGGATTGTAAGATCAAGCTTTCGAAGATCAATGAGGTTTATGCAAAAGAATTGGATGGAAAAGCCGTTATTTCTTTTCTGATTACTGATATTTCAGAGAACTTTGTACTTGATGATATTTATCCGATTTTCTCAAAAGATGAAACAAAGGCATTACTTGCAGTAACAGAGGATGTATATCCTGGAATGGATGGATGTATCGCTATTGATAAAACTTATGAATTGATGAATGAGGGATGGGATCTTTGTTATCTGATTGATGATAACACAACAGTGGATGAATGGAAGAATGACATGGATACGCTCTCATATAATTTTGACCTGTCTGATAGTATAAACTCTGCATATATTCCTTTAGAATTATATCAGCAAGATGAAAAGCTGTGGAATGAACAGTTTGTAGAGTATGGTATCGATTATTTGGCGATAGGGAATGCGAATACTACATATAAAACAGATCATACAATTAATTCAAAACCATGGAAGATCAGTGCCAGCAATTGGTTGGATCCGAAAGTTTTTGCCTTTATGAAAAAGAATACACAGGAACTTAACACATTTCTTTTCCTGATAGGAGGTAGAAATGATTCAATTAAGGGAAGAAAGTTCAGTGATGATGATTTTGAAGGCATGATTTCTTCTTATCGTTCATATAAAGATGCGGATGCATTGGTTAACATGAATCTGAAAGATGCTTATGAGTATCGTCGTTCATTGGTAGATTCCAGAAATGCAGGGCGAATACTGATAGATTCAGAGACACAGGAAAAGAAGGATAAACTGGAACAGAGACTCGAAGAACTGGAACCAATGATAGCGGAAAGAGAAAAAAAGGTAACAGAGTTTCTTGGCAAGGTAAGGTAGTTGAAATATGGTATATCTGTATAGTATGTTTGGATTAAATGTTCAGTCATATCTGCCATTTAATGCAAAAATGTTATCAAATAACGAATCTCAACATATTGATGTGAGTATTCTCTGTAGGATGTGCCCCAAAGTAACTGAAGAAGATAAAAACGGGTCAGATCGTTTCCAGTTCTCAAAGAATCAGATGTATATGAAGATTGATTCTGTTGGAAAGTTCTATGCTGAGAATGGATCTGTTATTATGGTAGAGCCGGAAGAGAACACCTCAGAAGAGATGCTTCGTCTATATATACTTGGAACCTGTTTTGGTGCAATCCTCCAGCAGCGTAACATTGTGGCGATTCATGGAAGCTGCGTTTCGAAGAACGGGAAAGCACTTTTGATTACTGGAGACAGTGGATGTGGAAAAAGTACGATGGCGGCCAGGTTTCTTAAGAATGGCTGGAAGCTGCTAACGGATGATGTTACTCCGGTTATTATTAAAGATGGTACATGTTATGCGCAGGCTACTTATCAGGGACAGAAGTTATGGCAGGATACCATTGACAGGAATGATGAGTCATATCGTATTGTTTCGAATCTATATCGTGAAGAAGATGGGCGTGAAAAGTTTCAGATGAATGCTGAAGATAACTTTTTATATGCACAGATTCCATTTTCACACGTAGTAATGCTCTCAAAGGGTACTGATCGATTATATATGTCTGAAGTAACCGGATTTCCAAAGACAGATCTTCTGCTTCTGAATATCTATCGCAGGTATATGGTGCGGGATAAGGAAGGTCAGACAAATCAACTGAAGACCTGTATGATGCTTGCATCTCAGGTGAAAGCTTTTCTGGTGGAAAGACCAGAGAACATTTTGACAGAAAACGAGATTTATGATTATTTGATTACTGAGATGGAGAATGCGTAAAAGATATGAAAAAGTTCTTTTATGATTTTTGGAAATATGATCAGAAAGAAACGATTAGATTGATCATCTGGACATTGATATCGAACTTTACAGCCGGTATTGGTGTTCTTATGTTGATACCGATGCTGTCAGTACTTGAGATATCGGATGATCAGAGCAGTGTTTGGGCAAGAGTGATCTCTATGAATGGTCATCTCTCAAAGACAGCTATGCTCATGATATTACTTGGACTATATGTTCTCCTCGTATCGGTTAAGGCGATTATCACAGCGAAACTTAGTGTATGGACTGATAAGATGGTTGCATCCTATACTCGTAATCTCAGAAGCAGATTATATGATGCGATTACTTGTTCTGACTGGGAAAAGTATAGATCCTATAAAAAAACAGATATCATAAATCTTATGATTACAGAGATCAATCGTATCAGTGCGGCTGGGTATTATCTTGTCTGTATTGTAACTTTTATCATAACAGCAGGAGTGAATCTCGTTATTGCTTTCTATATGAATGTATTTATGACATCTCTTGTTATTCTTGTGGGGTTATTTGCTTTTGTATTCTTTAAGAAGATTCGCGCAAAGACAAGAGAATTCGGAAAGAAGACCAAGACAGCGAATGAGCGTTTACTTGAAGAGATAACGAATCAGATTAATGGTATCTATGAGATAAGAAGTTACAAGATAGAAAAGAAGCAGCGCGAGATATACTGGAAGGCAGAAGAGGATGAATTAAATGTTGGAATCAGCAGCGCAAAGCTTTTTGCGATTCCTCCGATGATAATGTCTATTGGCAGTGCCGTTTTCATTTCTTTATTATTCATAACTGCATATTTCGGACTTGGACTTCCAATCTCACGAATTGTTGTGCTTGTTTATGTATTTGCAAAGATATGGCCATGTGTATCATCCGGACAAAATTATGTACAGATTATACAGTCCATTATGCCGGTATATGAGAAACTGGAAGAAGTAATGGAAGACTTGATGAAGAATCAGCACGTTCTTCTGGATGAGAATGAAGGAATTATAATGGAAGATGGAATAGAGTTTTCCAATGTGGATTTCTGTTATCAGGATGCACCGACAGAAAAGATTCTTCATGATATTTCCTTCAAGATTAAAAAAGGCGAAATCGTTGCCTTTATAGGAAAGAGTGGAGTAGGAAAGAGTACTCTTATAGATTTGATCTTAGGTTTTTTAAAGCCTACGACAGGAGAAGTGCTTATCGATGGAATCCTACAGGATACACTTGGACTTAAGGTTAGTTATATACCGCAGGATCCGCTGCTGATCAATGGATCTGTTCGCGAGAATATTGAAAGATTTCATCAGCATATTACTGAGGAAGAGATAGTTAATGCTCTAAAGAATGCACAGATCTGGGATGTTGTTGAGAAACTTCCGAATGGAATGGATACGCTTATCGGTGATCGTGGAATCAGGTTATCAGGCGGAGAACGACAGAGGATCGTCCTTGCAAGAGCACTTGTAAAGTTTCCGCAGCTTCTTATCCTTGATGAAGCGACTAGTGCTTTGGATTTTGAGAACGAAGGAAAGATACGCGATATTCTTATTTCTCTGAAAGGAAAGCTTACAGTTATTCTTGTTGCACACAGACCCTCTACGATTCAGAGTGCTGATCATATCGTGGTATTGGATAATGGAACGATCATTGAAGAAGGAACATACGAGGAACTGAACAGTGATCCACAGAGTTATCTTGCAAAGATGGAGTAATGACAGGTATCCTGAGACGATGAATTTATTGAGGTGGGATAATGAACACAGATGTTCTTAAATTATTAAAGATGATTATTTCGCATGTATTAAGTGCACTGTATCAGCCTTTTTTATTTGCGTTTCTGCTTGCAGCCTTTTATATGTTTATCTGGAAACATTATTCCAGTGTGAAGGCAGCTGTGTTTCAGTGGGTAAGATGGTTCAGGCAGGAAAAAGAATTTCGTAAGATGTTTGTACTTGCATTTATTGTGATTATGATTCTTTTTCGAACTTTACTTAACAGAGACCTGTGGATGAATCCGCTGAGTAATGTAATTGGTGTATGGGGATTTTGGGAAGAGAAGAATGGTGAGATGAGTTTTACAAGTGAAGTCCCTGAGAATATCATATTGTTCATTCCATTTATCATTGGTCTCTACTGGAATTATAAAGACAGAATTTTTAAAAATTTCACTTTTTGTACTGTAATCTGGAATAGTTTTAAGATTACATTTCTCGTAAGTTTGTGTATTGAATTTATTCAGCTGTTTTTAAGAGTAGGAACATGGCAGTTATCGGATCTGTTTTATAATACAATTGGCGGTATCATTGGTGGAATCATCTACTGGATCGGATATAAGCAGATGAATAAGAGGTAATAAAATGAATGATTTATTGAAAATTAAAAAAAACTGTAGTATATTGTTTAGGTAATTTTGTGTTTTATAATAGAGAGGATGTTCGTATTTGAGAGTAATTGATCCAAACCGGGATGAAAGAAAAGTTTTATTATCATACATCGAAGCAGATGATGAGATTAATATATCGAACCTGCTTAGAACATGGATTCATAACTGGAAGTTGATTATTGTTGCTATGTTGGCAGGTGGGGTTCTTATGGCGGCTTATTATACATATTTTCTTACCCCTACCTATACTGCAAAAGGCGAGATATATTTAACGAATCATGTAGAGAAGAACAATCCTCTGAATTCGCTGGCGCTTAGCAGGAATTTTACGAAGGAATGTCGAAGGATAATGAGAAGCAGATATCTCGCTGGTAAAGTGGCGGAAGAGCTTGGTTTCCACAGGTCTGTCGGATCAGTCAAGTCTATGATCAGTGTGGATAATCCGCCATTGACAAATTGTCTTATGATCTATGTAAGAAGTAAGGATCCTATTGAGGCGAGAGAAGTAGCGAATGCATATCTTGATTTGGGTTCGGAGAGAATTACTGATGTAACGCAGTATATCACGCCTACGATAATTGACTATGCAGATATGGATTCTATCACACAGACAATCCCGAGCTTTGCAGTCTATTTGATATTGGGTGTTATTTTCGGTGGGGCAGCAGCAGCAGCTTTTCTGACTTTGCTGATGATAACGAATCGTACTATTCAGACGGAAGAAGAATTCAGGAAAGAACTCGGAATTACAGTATTATCTGTAGTACCATATTATTCTAATAAGTAATTTGGAGATGGGGTTATGAACAAAAGAAAAAGAAGACGCAGATTATTAAGATTAAAAGGTAAATTTAATTTTTTAAAGTTAATTGTTTTTATTGTAATAGTTTCTGTACTTGGCTATGGATTTATGAAGCTTTATAGAAAGAATCAGGATAGAATGGTATCTTCTTACCAGAAGATCTATCAGGAAGGTCTGAAGGAAAAAGCGGAAAGAAAAAAACAGGAAGAAGAAGAGGCAAAAAGAAAGAAAAACGCGAAAAAGAAGTCTGCGAAAAAAGATGAAACTGAAAAGAACAATGTGGTAAAGTCAGAAGCTGAGATCAATATCCTTGTTCTGAATCCTACAGGATATGAAGATGCTGAGGTTTTATGGAAAGAAAGATTGAATGATGAGGGCTATGATAATGTTGAGGCCGCTGAAATTGATCTTGATGAAATAGAGGATGTTACAGTAGCATATATTAACGAAGGTGTAGATATCGGGGATGTCCTTGATATTTTCGAAGATGTAGAAGTTTATTTTGAAGATCTTAATTCTTATGAAAGCTATAACGGATATGAAATTCCAGAAGGAATCGATGTGTTTGTTATATTAGGAACGAATGATGCGAATAATATAATGAGCTAGAACGTATAGAAAGTTGAACAGTATATGAAGGATATAGTACTTAATAATAAATCAGTCTCCAGATTATTGGATATCATGTTTTTCGGAGCTTTCTTTCTGACGGGTCTTGAAAGCTTTCTGCATTTCCCGCATTACATAATATATACCCTTGATCTCGTTAATCTGATTATATGTTTTTACCTGGTAGTTGCGAAGAATTCAAGACTGAGATTTCGAATCTTCAATATGAGAAAAGTAGTAGTAGCTGTTTTTGTAGTTATGGGCGCATGTCTTACATCAGCTATCATGAATGGTGTAAAGATTACGTTAGTAGTATGGGCCTGTAGAAATACATTTCGCTATTTTCCGGTCTTTTTATGCATGATTATGGTATGGAGAAGGGAAAGAATCGAAAAGCTGATCAATTTTTTGATTTATTTCCAGATACCTAATTTTATAATTATATTAATTCAGTTCCTGGTTTTTGGTAAGGTAGGTGACTTCCTTGGAGGTATCTTTGGTACTGAAAAAGGTTGTAATGCATATATTAATATCTATTTATGTATCGTAGTAGCATTGGTTATTGAGAAGTATCTACATAAAAAGCTTCGTTTTTCCATGGTACTTTTTACATGTTTCTCATGGATGGTTATAGCAGGTTTAACAGAGTTAAAGATTGCCTTTGTTGAAGTTCCACTTATTATTATGATTGCAGTTTTTCTTGATAAGCCATCGGTTAAGTCATTCATCGTAGGTGCAATGATCATTGTAGCTGTTATTATCGGTATCAGAATCACGATCGCTCTTTTCCCTATGTGGGCAGATTCATTTTCAAGTCTGAGTTCCTTCTTTGAAGTAGGAAAAGCTGTTGGTGGTGGATATAATATCTCAAGATTCTCTGCATTTTCTGATATTAATCGACTTTTCTTTTATAATTCAATTATGTCCAATCTTTTTGGTCTTGGATTTGGTTCTTGTGAATATTCTTCATTTGGTATGTTTACCAGTGATTTCTTCAGAACGCATGGTAGTCTGAACTATCGTTGGTTTTCTCATCAGATGTGGTTTTTACAGTGCGGTTATATTGGTATTATCTCGTTGCTTGCATTTTTCTCGGTATGTTTTTACTGGTTCACAAAGAATAAATTAAAGTATAAAGATAGAGAAGGTTATGGATCATTCGGGCAGCTTATGATCGTTCTTTTGATGATTAATTTTATCTATAATTCCTCTTTGTCATTAGAGACTGGCTATATTGCTTATACTGCTTTAGCTATACCATTTATTTATTATAAAGAGCTAATTATAGAGGATATTCGATCATGAATGGAATTCAGGAAGTAATTTTAGATATATTTAAAGAATATAGTCGTATCTGCGATAAATATAATTTAAGGTATTTTGCAATAGGTGGAACGTGTATAGGAGCAATCAGACATCAGGGTTTTATTCCATGGGATGATGACCTTGATGTTGCTATGCCTTATGAGGATTATCAGAAGTTCAGAAAGATTGCAAAAAAAGAATTAAAAAAGCCATATGAATTATATGATATTCTTGATAATAAAAGATGTACGCATACATTTTTGAAGATTCATAATACTGAGACAGCTTTTATAGAAAGCACGGTAAGTGATTTTCCGGAACGAAGAACCGGAGTTTTTATGGATATTATGCCGATTGTTGGTCTGCCATCTTCGGATAAGGATATAAAACAGTTTATTCAAAAATGTAAGAAGATAGAAAGATGGAATAGTGCACATCGATTTACGATCAAGGAGAGAATTAAGATCAATAAGAATGTAAAGTCATTGAAAACCATCGGCTTTCGTTTGTTATCTTCCTTTATTCGCGTTGGAAAACCATTTAATTACTATTCCAGAAAATACGAAAAATGGATTTCAAAGTATAAATTTGGTACTACGGAACGCGTTTTTTTTGCATGGAGATTTACGCTTCGGGGAAATTATAAGAATGTTTTTCCATACTCTATTTTCTCTGATTATCTGAAAGTACCATTTGAAGATACAATGATACGTGTTCCAAAGAATTATGATGAATATCTAAAAATGGACTTTGGTGATTATATGAAGTTACCGCCAAAAGAAAAGCAGGTAACTTGCCATGAAACAGTAATTATCGATCTGAACAGATCGTATAAAGAAATATAATATTAAAATAGAATTAGGAGTGACATATGATAATTGGATATACGACGGGTGTATATGATCTTTTTCATGTCGGACATCTTAATTTATTTAAGAGTGCAAAGGGTATCTGTGATAAGCTGATCGTTGGTGTAACCGTTGATGAGCTTGTTAAGTATAAAGGGAAGGATGCAATAATTCCATTTGAAGATCGTATAGAGCTTGTACGAAGCTGTAGATATGTTGATGCTGCTGTTCCACAGTATGATATGGATAAGCTGACAGCATGTCGTAAGCTTGGAGCTTCTTATCTCTTTGTTGGAGATGACTGGTATGGTACGGAAAAATGGTTACAATATGAAGAAGAGTTTTCGAAGTATGGTATAAAGATCATTTATTTTCCATATACGAAAGGTGTATCATCAACAAAGATTACGGCTGTCCTGGATGCTTTGGATGCAGATAATCTGAGAGAAGCCAAAAGAGAAAGATAGATACGGAATGTCTTCATATGAAACAGTTTATAAAAAAGTATAATAATCTTCCGGTACAGGCAAAAGCTTCTGTATGGTTTCTGATATGCATGTTTTTTCAGAAGGGCATATCTATGTTATCGACACCGGTATTTACGCGACTTCTGAGTACTACAGAATATGGTAAGTACAGTGTGTTTAATTCCTGGCTTAGTATTATTACTATTATTGTGTCACTGCAGCTTAGCTATGGAGTCTATACTCAAGGGCTTATAAAATTTGAAGAAGATGAGGCTATATTTTCATCTTCTTTACAAGGACTTACAACCTCTTTGGTGTTTGTCTGGATTATTATTTATAGTATATTTCATAGATTTTGGAATAACTTATTTTCATTAACTACGATTCAGAGCATGTCAATGCTTATAATGATATGGACAACAGCTGCTTTTAACTTCTGGGCTGCAGAACAAAGAGTTCATTATCGTTATCAATCGTTGGTTATTCTTACGATTCTTGTATCATTAGCTAAGCCGTTGCTTGGTATTTTTTTCGTTTTAACCGCTAATGATAAAGTTACGGCAAGGATTCTCGGTTTATTACTGGTAGAGGTAATATGTTATACGGGATTATATATATATCAGATGCGAAAAGGGAAAGTATTCTTTTCTGCCAGATTCTGGAAATATGCTTTATGCTATAATATTCCATTAATTCCGCATTATCTTTCCCAGATTGTACTTAGCAGTTCTGATAGAATTATGATCAGTAAGATGATTGGAGACAGCGAAGCTGGTATCTATAGTCTTGCATATGCATTATCTGCAATTATGGTACTGTTTAATTCTGCATTAATGCAGACGCTTAGTCCATGGATATATCAGAAGATCAAGAGAAAGAGTATCAAAGATATTGAGACTACAGCATACTTATCTCTGATATTAATTGCAGCAGTGAATTTGATTTTGATCTTACTTGCGCCAGAGGCTGTTGCAGTATTTGCTCCGCGTACATATCGTGAAGCAATATATGTAATTCCACCGGTAGCGATGAGTGTTTATTTTATGTATAGCTATGATCTGTTTGCCAAATTTGCTTTTTATTATGAAAAAACAAAACTGATCATGACAGCCAGTATCATGGGCGCTATCTTAAATGTAGTTTTGAATTTCATATTTATTGGTAAGTATGGATATATAGCAGCTGGATATACAACATTGTTATGTTACATGATATATAGTATAGCTCATTACATTTTGATGAGAGTAGTTTGTAAAAAGTATTGTGATGGAGTGATACCATATGAGACTAAGATATTACTGGGTATTACAGGAATTTTCCTGATCATTGGTTTTGCTTTCCTTGCAAGTTATGATTTCCCGCTTATCAGATATGGATTGATTATTGTTCTGTTTTTATTTTTGATCATTAATCATAAGAATGTTATTCAATTCATTAACAGGTTTATTTTACTGAAGAAAGAGAGCTAGAAAGAGATTAAGATGAAAGAATTAACGATAATTGTTCCCGTTTATAATGCGGCTGGTTTTTTAAGAAAGTTTATAACCAGTTTATCTGTTATAATATCGAATATAGATTGTGAGGTCTTTTTTATCGATGATGGATCAGTGGATGATTCTAAGATAATAATTAAGGAGTTTGCTGAGAAGAACAGTAAGCTTAATCTTATTGAGAATGAACATGGTGGTGTTTCAAGAGCAAGAAATACAGGACTTGAAAGAGCACAGGGCAGGTATATCTATTTTGCAGATGCCGACGACACCCTCGAAAAAGACATCTTTAACTTCCTTTTGGCTCCAATGAAGAATGATCCGGAAATTGATATGTCCATTGGCAGATTTAAGTTCAGTACTTATCAGAAGGAATTCACCGGAGATAATAAACTCAAGGGAGTACTTTCCAAGCAGGAGTTTCTGGAGCATTTTATTAAGAATGCAGATAGTTATTATTATGGTGTTATCTGGAATAAGATATATAAGAATGATATCCTGACAAAGTATCATCTTCGTTTTCCGGAAGGAATTGAATGGTGTGAAGATTTCCTGTTTAATTTGGAATATTATGATAAATGTGAGAAGATCTATTATACGAACAATGTCATTTACGAGTATTATTTCATAACAGGTACAAAGACAACATCCAGATTATCAGGTGAAAGGTGGCAGGAACTGGCAGATTACCGTTATGCAAAGTATCTGGACTTTTTAAGAAAATATGGGATGCCGGAAGAAGGGTCTGAAAGATGGCAGGTTCATGAATATGTTTATAGTATTCATGACATCGTTAAAAAGAGAAAAGATCTGTCATTATCCCAAAGATATAAGTTATTCCGCGAGAAGATGTTGCAGGAAGAAACAAAACAGAAGATGAAGCAGTACGAGGAATCAAAATCAACGAAGCTTGTTCGTATTGAGTATTTTATGTATAAGAAGAAGCTGCTCTGGCCTTTATTTACATTGCTTCTGATCAAAGGGAATGCAGGAGAGTTATGGAGTCAGATAAAGAATTAGATGTAATGGTATCAATCATTATTCCTGTTTATAATGTGGCTGAATATCTTCATGAATGTATTCAGTCTGTTATTTCTCAGACCTATAAGAATTACGAGGTAATTCTTGTAGATGATGGTTCTAAAGATTTGTCACCACAGATTTGTGATGATTATTCTGAAAAGTATGATTTTATTAGAGTGATTCATAAGCAGAACGGAGGATTATCTTCAGCACGAAATGCGGGAATAGCGATCGCAAAAGGTAGTTATCTTTGTTTTCTTGATTCGGATGATTGTATTTCCTCTGTTTTTCTTGAGACATTAATAGAGAATGCAAAGGCTTCCGGAGCGGATATTTCGATTTGTGATTATATCGAATGGGATTATTTGAAAGTGAATTATTCTGAGTTGGAACAGGAAATGTTATTACAGGAGAATAAGGTACAGGATATGTCTCCTCAATATATATGGGAGAAGCTAACTTTAAGCGGATCTTTGGCAAGGGAGATTACTCCGGTTGTTACAGCCTGGGGAAAGATAATCAGGCATGATCTGTACAGAGACATTACGTTTCCGGAAGGTCTGTGGCATGAAGATGAGTTTATTGTCCATAAGTTACTGAGTCGTGCAAAGGCATATGTAAAAACATCTGCCAGACTTTATTATTACAGACAGCGAAACGATAGTATAACAGGCGCAAGAAATAAGTCTGATAAGCGCCACCTTGATCTGCTGGATGCTCTTGAAGAAAGAATCAGATATTGTAAAGATAATTCAGATAGGATTACTTATCTGAAGATGATCGATGCATATCGACAGAATATTATTATGTTCTACAGAGATTATACAGAGAAAGATATACAGTACAGACTTAGATGGAGAAATCTGATCAGTTATCTGCGATATCCATGTATTTCCAAAAAGGAATATATCATTGGCTTAATTTTTTCTTTAAATCCAAAATGGTATTATTATCGTTTCTGGGGGGAAGGGAAGTAAAATAAGATACGATCAGATTTCAATAACTTTAATTTTGAGGAAAGTAATATATGAGAGAAAATTATCAGGTTGTAATAGAACCAAAAACCGGTTTATTTGATATACCGATCAAGGAAGTATATCAGTACCGAAGTATGATTTTTATGTTAGTAAAACGAAACTATCAGATTCAGTATAAGCAGACGATTCTTGGACCTCTCTGGATGGTATTAGGTCCGATTTTCTCGTCTGGTTTGTTCTCCTTTATCTTTGGATATGTTGGTAATTTCGATTCTGATGGTATTCCATATTTTCTTTTTTATATGACTGCCAGTATTATCTGGGGTTTTTTCTCAGGATGTATGGGTGGAAACTCCAGAGTTTTTATTGATAATGCGTACCTCTTCGGAAAGGTATATTTTCCAAGATTGGTAGTTCCTGTATCCAATATCATATTCGAATTGATTCGATTCCTGATTCAGGGAGTAGTATGTGTTGCAGTATGGCTTTTCTTCTTTGTACGTGGGGAAGCACAGTTTATGGGTCTGTATTTATTATGGATACCTGTTCTCGTAGTGTTTAGCGGAATGTTTGGTATGGCTCTTGGAATTATTGTTTCTTCATTAACAACAAAGTATCGTGATTTAAGTCACTTTGTAGGATTTGGTATGCAGCTTCTAATGTATGCAGCGCCTGTTCTTTATCCTATGAAACAGTTACCGGAAAAACTGCAGAAGCTCGTACTTCTGAATCCAATGTCTTCTATTATTGAAATGTTCCGATATTGTATGACAGGTTCCGGTGAGATTCACTGGTATTATTTAATCTATAGTGCGATTGTAATTTCGATCATATTGATTATCAGTGTCATTATGTTTAATCAGACTGAGAAGACATTTATTGATATTGTTTAGTTCAAATATGGAAAGTGTGTGGAGAATCATAGATGGGTGAGATGAAAAAAAAGAAAATTTTATTTGTAAATGACCTGCTTCAAGGCGGCGGTGTTGAGAAGTTAATGTATGATCTTGTATGGCATATGCATGATCGCTACGATATTTCAGTTATGACCTGGGATTATTGTCCTGATGCAGAGAATATTTTTCCTGAAGGCGTAAGATACCTCTGTCCAACAATTTCGAATACACTGCAAGGCGGATTCTTTATCAGACAGATCAATAAGATAAGAAAAAAAATATATGATAAAGTCTTCTGGAGAAATTATAATAAAGAATCTTTTGATGTTATCATTGCCATAAAAGAGGGATGGAACCTGAAGAATACAGCAGAGCTTCTTAATAACGGAAAAAAGAAGATGGCATGGGTTCATACAGATTATAATAACTATTATTATACCTATGATATCTTCCAGGGACCGGAGAATGAGCACATCTGTATGAAGGGATTCGATAAGATCGTATGTGTATCAGAAGATATCGAAAAAGGTCTGATTGATAATATTGGTGATACAGGCAATTATTGTGTTCTTTATAATCCAATTGATGTGGAGAATATTATCGAGAAAGCCCAGGAGCCTGTTGTAGATCTGGAGGTTGTGCCTGAAAAAGGAGTTACAAGGTTCCTCTCGGTTGGAAGACTGAACTATCAGAAAGGATATGATCTTCTGCTTGAAGCATGCCATATGCTTGAAAAAGATGGTTTAAAGTTTGAAGTATTGATCGTAGGTGCTGAAGAGCCTTGGGGTGATGAACATAATCGTCTTTACAGAAAACAAAGAAAGCTTGGTCTGAAGAGCGTCAGGTTTATGGGTGGACGTAAGAATCCATATAAGTATATGAAATGTGCTGACTGGTTTGTTTCTTCATCTGTTTTTGAAGGCTTTTCACTTGTAAGCCAGGAGGCAGCTATTCTTGATCTTCCAATGCTTCTTACAGATTGCTCTGGTGTAAAAGAGCTGTTAGGTGATAATGAGTATGGTATTGTAATGGATATCTCGGTATTGGATATTTATCAGAAGATGAAGATGGTTATTGAGAATCCTTCGCTTCACGAACATTACAAGAAGAAGATTATGGAACGAAAAGCTATAATCTCTTTCGATGAAAGATTAGAGAAGATTGAAGAATTACTAGGAGAATAAAACGTTTATTTGGGGATATATTATGAAAAAAATATTACTGAATTTAATAAAACTGATAACACTTCTGGCAGTTGTAATAGTTGCGTTTTTGTTTGTATATAGTGAAGGTATTTTGTATCCTTACTTAGGTAAAAGCGTTCTTGCAGAGAATTCTGATGCAAAATTACAATGGATCACAACAGAAGGGAATAAGCTTGTTACGGAAGATGGCAAAGAGATATTCCTGCATGGTGTGAATCTTGGTGGCTGGTTATTGCAGGAGTACTGGATGTGCCCTGTATATGGAGATCCTGAGGTTCACAAGTGGTCTAATCTTGAAACCTTACAGGTTCTGGAAAGCAGATTTACTGAGGAAGAAGTTCAGAAACTGATGGATACTTATCAGGATAACTGGATTACGGAACTTGATATTATCAATATAGCAAAAGCAGGTGCGAATGTTGTCAGAGTACCATTCTGGTACAGAAATTTTATGAAAGATGAAAAGGGAACCTGGATTACTGAGAATCTGGACGACAATCCTGGTATTAAGAGACTTGACTGGATCATAGAGATGGCAGAAAAGTATGGTCTTTATGTTATTCTCGATATGCACGGATGTCCGGGAGGACAGACAAAGGATCATGTCTGTGGAAGCAGAGATGAGTATCGTCTCTTTTCTGATGAAGAATGCCTGGAAACTATGGATCTGCTTTGGGATACACTTTCAGACAGATATAAAGATACACCGGTTGTAGCGGCATATGATATTATGAATGAACCAATGGTTTATGAATATTGTGATTTTGTAATGGATGATGTTCGTAATCAGGTGTATGATCGTATGATCAAGGTGATCAGAAAAAATGATGAGAAACATATCATAACAGTGGAAGGAATCTGGTGGATCGATACACTTCCGCTTCCGGAAGAAAGCGGATGGGAAAACATTTTATATCAGGTACATATGTATAGTTCCGATATGGAAGAGGGGCTTATGTCACTGATTAAATATTCTGAAGCCCAGAATATACCGATATATATTGGTGAATATGCAGATAATGAATTTAGAGATCTTTGTATGAAATATGGTGTTTCCAATACCTCCTGGTCATATAAAGGTATGTGTACGAATGATCCTGTCTGGTTCTGGTATCAATGCAGCAATCGATTACTGCTTAATAGAGCAGTAGCATCTGTAGTGTATGATTCATATTCAGCGATTAAATTTAAATGGGGGTTATTACTTAGAACGGAAGGTCCATTCTTTCATGCGAATTAAGTAGTATTGAGATAATTGTTATGAATAAAAAAAGAATTGAATGGTTGGATATTGCAAGAGGTATATGTATTTTCCTGATGATTATATGTCATGCATGCGGCAGTTCTGGCCGTTGGGGTATATTTAATAGTTTAACGGGTGTTTTCTTTTTGGTATTTTTTTTCTGGTCAGCTGGAATTTGCTTCAGTGGAAAAAGAAGTTTACCGGAATATATAAAGAGACAGTTTTCAAAACTGATCATTCCATATACTGTGGTCACCAGTATAAATCTGTTATATAGAATTTATCATAGGAGAGTACATGGATCTACTCGCCTTATTAAGGTGTGTAATCTGATACTTTCAATGATTAATGCTCGTTCTAACTATTTTAATATTGGACCATTTGAGTCTTTTGGTATAGGACCAGTCTGGTTTCTCGTTTGCCTGTTTTTTGCCAGCATTATTTATAAAATTGTACGTGAATTCAAGTATCGTGGTGTTATCATTATAGTACTTATGCTTATAGGTTCTATTTCAGGCGATTATATAATTCTTCCTTTTACTATTCAAAGTGCAGCGGTAGGGGCTATGTTTATCTGGATTGGAGAATCACTGAAAGATAAATGGATTTCGCTTGCTGATAGATTTACATCTTTTGGTTGGATTAAGAGTATTATCGTTGGCTTCCTGTTATATTTCGTATTATCAGGTACAAACATAGCAGCATTTTGGGTGAAAACATACTTAGGTGTGAATCGATATATGGATCTTGGAAGTAATAACTATTCTGTTATTTCATTACCGGCAAGTATGGCAGGATTTATATTCGTTATGCTTCTGGCAACAACGATAAAAAAGATTCCGGTTATTTCAGAATTTATGACTTTCTGTGGAAGAGAGACATTTCCTATTTTGATTTTGCATAATCTCGATATTACAATGTTAAGAAACTGGCATAATCGTGGTCTTTTATTTATGTTTTCTACGCTTCTGATCTATCCGGCAATCGTATATGTCTATAGGATCATTGAAAAGAATATAAAGAAGTCCATAAGCATTCGTAGGAGTTAATATATGCAATTTAGTCTTATAGTTCCTGTGTACAACGTTGAAAAGTATTTGAAAAAGTGCATAGATTCCATATTGGATCAATCTTTTAAAGATTTTGAAGTTTTATTGATCGATGATGGATCCATTGATCAGAGTGGAGCTTTATGTGAAGACTATGCAGGGAAAGATAACAGAATTAAGGTTATTCATCAGGAAAATCGCGGATTATCCGGAGCGAGAAATACCGGTCTTGAACATGCTTCAGGTGAGTGGATCATTTTTATTGATAGTGACGATTGGGTATCAACGGATTACCTGGAGGTAGTAAATAAGACCATCAATCGATCAAAAGCAGATGTATATTGTATCAACTCAGTTAAAGTTTCAGAAGATGAAAAATCAGAATTGGAAAAGCTCATCTTTTTCGTTGAATCAGATGTGTTCAGAATTGATAATGAGAATGAAAGATTTGATTTTTATGAAAAGAAACTGATGCAGTATAAGTTTGGCTGGGAAGCATGGTCCCGGGTATTCAAAAGGGATATTATTGAAAAATATCATCTTCGCTTTGTTCCGACAAAGGAAGTGTTTGCAGAGGATTATCTGTTTACATTAATTTATTTTTTACACGTTAAAAAGATCGGCTGTATCTGTAATTGTTTCTATTATTACAGACAGCGTTCAGATTCGTTGTTAGGTACGAAGAATCTTGAAACAGTTTTAAAACGTATCGTAAATCTGAATGATATTTTTTATAAAGAACTCATACATTTACGTAACAGAAATTTTAAGAATAATTACTGGAAATTATATTTTCATCTGTTAAATTATCATATTCAATATATGTTTAAAGAGGTTTCAAAGGAAGAGATTATGGGTTGGTTAGCAGAATTACCGACTGAAAGAAACCGTGTAAAGAATATGGAACAGATTAAAGCAAATTGTTTTCAGCTTAGAAAGTATATGGTGAATCATATATGGATATAAAGGAAGATATGGATAATAATACACAGGAAATGTTAAGAATAGAACACGTAGGTAAGGATTATATCTTAGGATCTGTTACCGGCGGAACATTAAAAGATTCAATTAGAGAGTTTTTTTCAAAAACAGGAGAAGTTCGAAACAAACAATTCAGAGCATTGAATGATGTAAGCTTTTCTGTAAAAAAGGGTGAGACTATTGGACTTATTGGTTCCAATGGTGCCGGTAAATCAACATTATTAAAATTAATTTCAAGAATTACTGCTCCTACAAGAGGTAAAATCTGTATTAATGGACGAGTATCAAGTATGCTTGAAGTAGGAACAGGATTTCATCAGGAACTGACAGGAAGAGAAAATATCTACCTGAACGGTTCTATTCTTGGTATGTCAAAAAAAGAGATTGATGCAAAGATCGATTCTATTATAGAGTTTTCAGAGTGTCAGAATTTTATTGATACACCGGTAAAAAGATATTCATCAGGTATGTATGTTAAGCTTGCTTTTGCAGTAGCTGCACATCTCGAGTCAGAGATCATGATCATGGATGAGGTACTGGCAGTTGGAGATATTCAGTTTCAGCATAAATGTCTGGATAAGATGAATGAGATTGCAGAAACGGAAGGACGTACGATTATCTACGTAAGCCATAATATGGATACAATCCGTAAGTTATGTAAAAGATGTATTGTTCTTAATAAAGGTAATCTTGTTTTTGATGGTCCTACAGATGAAGCGGTTCATATTTATAATGGTGATCTCATACGTTCTGAGACGTCGATCGATCTGTCAAAGTATATTCGTCCGGGATGGCTGCAGAGAAATGATGTACAATTAACCTGGGCAGAATATCCTGGAAAAGACAATTATCTGATTACAGATGGCATTGTTACAACTTATGTGAAATGGGTCAAAAAAGAACCTATCGATAAAATAGGATTTCGTTTTGAAGTATTCGATCAGAATGATAAACCGTTTGCGACCGCGATCATGTATGATGTTGACAAAGATGGGAAAGATGATGGTCAGTTTTCTATTGATGTTTCGAATCTGGCAAATGGGATTTATCATACATTTTATACAATATTCACGATTAACGCTTATAATGAGACGGTTGATCTTGATTGTGTAAAAGGACTTGATTTTCAGATAAAAGATGAGAGTAAAGATAAACCAATGAAGTGGGTTTCCTCTTCCTGGGGATATGTTCAATTAGATAATATTGAGAAAGATGATAAGTAAGAAATGAAGACTTCAATAAAGAACGGTTTGACTATGCGTCTTGGTATGTTTGATGTAATAAGAGGGATTGGTATGATCCTTATTATCTATGCACATACCTTTGGCCTTGATATTCCTTCGAATAAATTGTTTTCCGGAATATTGATGGCTTTGTATGCATTAGTGGCTGGAAGTGTTATGCCAATGTTTATGATAATGAGTGGATATGGTTTTCGAAAGATGAAGCCTCTAACTTGTCTGAAAAAACAGAGTAAAAGTATGTTAAAGCCATATTTATATACGATGATAGGTGTATCTCTTCTTCATCTTTTTACTCGATATTTATTATCACACTCAAAAAGAGTGGCGCTCTATTTAACACTCAAGGTAACCGGTGGTTTTTTACTTGCGCTGCCTGTAAATAAAAATATATGTGGTATTGACTACATTTGCTGTGGTCCAATGTGGTATCTTATTGCTCTCTTTATTGGATGGATCCTGCTTAATACTGTTATGTATAAAGTTAAGGAACAACATTGGAATATTACGATACTTATCCTTGTTATAATCGGATGGATCTTAGGATACTTTGATGTCAATTTCTTTTGCTTATCACAGGGCTTCATTTCAGCTGGTTACTTATATGTAGGTTATATAATAAAAAAGAAGAAGATATTACAGGGAACAACGATTCCGAAATACTGGTATCTTTTTGTAATTACCGGTATTTTTTGTATAGTTTCAACATTTATAATGAAACGTGTTGATAATATGGCGGATGGAATCTGGAATCTTGGAATTTTAAGTATCCTGGCAGATGTAGTTTTAAGTATCTTTATATTATATGTTTTATTATGGATAAGTGAATATGAGAATCCTGTTCTTTCATGTCTTGCTTCAATTGGACGTTGTTCTTTATATATATTTGCAGTACATACTGTTGAGATGCATGGTATTCCATGGTTTATCTTACAGGAAAAGATGCAGGGCTCACCGATTATCGTAGGGATTTTAATATTTATCTTAAGAAGTATTTTTATCTTTGTAGCAGTAAAAGGTATAATATGGTTTAATAGCAGATTTAGGAGAACTTTATGACAAAACGTTTATTTTACCTTGAAAAACAAGAAGACCTTTTTTATCCGGGAATGTTTAATCTTATAAAAGGTCTAATGATGCTTAGCATTATTCTGACACATACACCTGATATTGTCGGTAATGGACTGATGACTGACCTTGATAATATGATTCTTAATATTGCTTTTGGTAATGCTATGATTACCATATTTTTTATATTATCGGGTTATGGGTTCAGAGTCACCAAGATGAAAAAGTGCCTGAAAACACAATCTTCACAGATATTGATACCATATGCAATTGTTGCAGTATTCACAATATGTCTGCACCTTTTCTGTCATTTTATTGTATTTCGATATCTGCCAGGGGCATTAAATGCAACAAGTAGTGTGGCAGCTGGTTTCCTGTTAGGTTTGTCTAATTCAACAACAATTCATGGTTATCAGATTTTTCAGGTTGGTCCTGTATGGTTTTTAATTAGTTTATGGGGCGCTACGGTAATTTTAAATTATCTTATGCTTCATTTTAAAGAGAAAACCGTAGGTATCATTTGCACGGTGTTTTTGATTATCGGATGTTTATGGGGTTATACCGGCATAACAATTCCATTTTGTTTCATTCAGATGTTGTTAGGAACCTGGTATCTGTATTTGGGATATCAGATTCGTAAACACGATTTATTCAGGGTAAAATTTTCGAAACCGGGAATCTGTATTCTGGCAATTCTTATTTTCTTAAGTATTTTTATAGGAGATGTAAGATTTGCTTCCAGTTATTGGAAGATCGGAATTGCAGATCTTATACTTGCCGGAGCTGCTGCGTATGCCTGGATCATGTTATTCATTCATCTAAACCAGTTTATTTTCCCTTTCAGAGAACAGATCTGTATGATAGGACGTTATTCATTATGGGTAATGTGTATCCATACAGTTGAAAATCAGGGATTATTGTGGTATTATTTTGGTTCATTTTTACCTTTTGCATGGCGAATCAATGTATTGATTATTTATATCATCAAACTTGTTATCATATTTATAGCCTTGATGATTGTAATAAGAATCAATTCATATATTAATAAAAAGAAAAAACAAAAAAGACGGAGGGCAAGAAGAGCATGAATATTGAAGAGACTATTATTGAGATTATTTTAGATAACTGTGAAGATATTGAGGAAGATGAAGTTACACTTGATGCAAGTTTTATGGACGATCTTCAGATTTCGTCCCTGAATTTCTTTTCCATGATTTCTGATATTGAGGATGAATTCAATATTAAGATCAATGAGCAGGAATTAAAGAGATGTGTTACAGTTGGTGATACTATCAAAGTTATCGAGGAGAAAGCATAATGTATAGCAATGATATATACAGCATTGTTTATCAGAAAGCGAAAGAAGAAAAAAAGCTGCCTGCTTTCATGTTTCGAAAAAGTGATAGAAGTATAGAACAGATTTCATATTATGATTTTTATACTTTACTACAGAATAAAGTAAAGGAGATCGGTTCTTTAAGCTATAAACGTGTGGCGATTATAGGAAGAAACAGTGCTCAGTGGGTGTTATATGCATGGAGTACTCTTGCCAGTGGTAAGGATCTTGCTCCTATGGACAGTTCATTGAGTGTTGAAGATATGGCTCGTATGATTGAAAAGTCTGATATTGATCTGATTATCATGGATGCTGATCTTAGAGAACTGAAAGAAAACCTGATGAAGATTTTTGAATCCCATTCTTATTCACTTGGATTTCTTTTCATGTCCGAAGATGATGTAACGATCAGTAAAGATGATGATTCAGAGATGGTATTTGATGAATTAACAGAAGAAGAGATATCATTATCTTCAAAGGCAAAGATCTTTTGTTTTTCTTCCGGTACTACACAGAATTCAAAGACAATCGTAGGAACGACAGACATTTATATCGGAGATTATGAAGTTACAAGTAGATGCATCTGTTTTGAAAAGGGTAAGATTGCATTGAATGCGCTTCCATTTCATTATGCTTATAGTGTTGCAATCAATCCATTCTATTTTATGTCAGGATGTCCAATCTTTATCAGTAATATGAGAGATCTGAAAAAGGATGTAAAAGAAGTACAGCCGGTTATGATGCCGATTGTACCAAGTGCAGCAGAATTTCTGATCAAAAAGAAAGGATTTGTTCCGTCTGTGAAGTATCTTCTTGTATCCGGTGCATTCTGTTCGAAAGAACTTGCAGCAAGTCTTCGTTCCCTTGGCATGGTAGTACAGAACCGTTATGGATGTGCAGAAGTACCATGTGCAATTGGTGAGAACAGACCGGAAGATGACGTGGATCAGATCACAGTTCATGACTTTTTGCAGGTTGAGATAAGCCCGGAAGGAGAACTGATGATTCATAGTAAGTATCATTTTGATGGATATTACAATGATCCGGACAGAACTGCTGAAGTTCTTGTCGGCGATACGTATTATACCGGTGATATGGCACTTCTTGATTCAGAAGGCAGACTTCAGCTTTTAGGAAGATGTAAGAATCTGATCGTTATGAATAATGGTGAAAAGATATTTGCCTCTGATATCGATGAAGCTTTAAAATCATTGGAAGGCGTAGAAGATGGCGCTGTCATCTATAAGAATCAGATGCTTATTGCTGTTTTGAATTTAAGAGAAGATTCTTCCGAAGAAAAGATCAAAGAAAAGATTAATGAATATAATGAGCCTTTTGCTTATCATAGAAGGATCAGGGATATATGGATTTACGATGGAGAGTTACCGTATACATCCAGCGGTAAATTAAAGAGACGAGTTCTTGAGGATGAGTGGGAGGAATTAAATGCGGCAGAATAATACAGAATTTATCGAGAATAAAGTACTCTTACCACATCAGTATTATTATCCGGCTTTACAGATGATGGAAGATAGAGTAACTCCTGAGAAGAAAGAAAAGCTTCTCTCTTATCTGGCGGAAGGTAAGAGAAATGTTCTTCTTTATATGCATTTTCCATTTTGTGATTCGAAGTGTGCTTTCTGCGGTTTTGAAAAGCGTTATGAACTGGAAGAGATCACACGCTATGTCACACGTATAAAAGAAGAATTACTTTTTTATTCTAAATATAATATTCGTATTCAGAATATTCATCTTGGAGGCGGTACACCAACCCTCCTTCCAGGTAAGATGCTATCAGAACTGATTGCTTTTGTGAAGGAACATTTTGAATGTGCACCTGATATGGATATTAACATAGAAGGATCCTGTACCAGTATCTGGAGAGATGATATCATTGAATTTATAAAAGATTCAGGTATTACACGTACAAGTATCGGAGTACAGACTTTTGATCCTCGTATGAGAGAAGTGTTTGAAACAAAAGCTTCCATCGATGAGGTTTATAAGACAATTGAAACTTTGAAAAAGAATCAGATTGGAGTTTTTACTGATATTTTATTCGGTTATCCGGATTTTGGTGTAGGAGATACACCGGAAGATATTGTAAAGAGCGATATCCGTGAAGCAATCAGACTGAATGTGGAAGGTATCGATTTCAGCCAGATTTTCCCTTATGGCAACCGTCTTCATACGATCATCGAAGCAAAAGGATTGAAATTCCCGAGTACACAGGCGGTTACTTCACATATGACAGAATGTATGGATTATATGGAAAGCTGTGGTTATCATCAGAATACATCCTATGGTTTTGTAAAAGATGGACGTATCATCATGGAGACTTCTTATTATGGAGGAATGGAAGAGGTATCTGATACTCTTGCGATTGGATGCAGTGCTTTTGGACTTCTGAATGGATTCAAGTATCGTAATGCTATGTATGGTGGATATATGAGAAGATCTGTTCCGGCATATATGCAGGTAAAAGAACTGACAGACTGGGAAAAGGACTGTATGAATATTGTAAGTTTTTCCAAGCTTCTGGTTCTTTCAAAGCAGGCTGTTTTAAACAGCGTGCATAAAGATTATTTCCTGAAGAAACTAGAATTTTTAAAGACAATAGATATGGTTCAGGAGTTGGACGATCGTTACGTTGTTACAAAAAAAGGTCGTCTTTATGTTGATAATATTTATTATTTTATGCTCGATGAAAACGAACAGAAGGTTGTCGATCATGAGATGCAGAAAGTAACCTTTGATTGATAAATTACAGAAATAAGATTACTTTTATTTAAAGATTATTTATAATTTGTGGGAGATATGAAGTATGGAAAGATCACTGAATGATATTCTTTTTGATATGGAGAATGTATATGGAGATAGAATCTGTTTTCAATGGTTCGATTCTAATGAAGATATTGTAAAAGCAAAAAAGTATTCAGAATTTGTTAATGATATTCGAAAATATGTTTCTTATCTTAAAGATATTATAGGTGATAAAAAAGATGTTCATATAGCCTTTATGGCACCGAAAAGTTATCATTTCAGTGTTGCTGTCTATGCTTGTCTGCAGATGGGTGTAGTAGCTGTTCCATTTAATATCGGAGAAACAGAAGATAATATTAAATATCAGATGGATCTGGCTGATATTAACTATATTGTATATGATGTGAATATGCAGGATGTGGTATCATCTTTTGACAAGGATCTGCTGATAAAGATTGATGGATATACAGATTATCCGGAGAGTAACGAGATCTTCAGTTTAGAATATACTGAAAAACCGGCTGTCATGGTATTTACATCCGGTACAACAGGTGCCAGCAAGTGTGTAGCGATCTCACTAAATAGTATCCTGGTATTCCTTGAGTATCTGTCCGACTGGGGAGATGCGCTGGAAGCTGAAGTAGGTGGTCCTATCAGAAAGATACTTCATATCCTGCCGCTTTATCACATAGCTGGAATTTCTACTATCTTTGGATGGACAGCAATGTTCAAGACGGTTAATCTTTGCTGTGATATGAAAAACATTTTCAGAGATATTAATGTGATGGAAAGTGAATATACTGTTGTTGTACCTATGATTCTTCAGAGTTGGGCACAGATGTTAAAACGCGGAGCTTCTTCCTGTATCGGAAAGCTTTTTGCAGTTTCCTGTGTAGGTGCTTCACTGGATGAAAAAGTGGTACAGATTTTCTCAAAATATGTAAAATCTTTATCGGGCGGATACTCTATGACAGAGATCTGCGCTGCCGGATTATGGAATCAATATTACATATCTAAGAATTATGGATCTTTAGGAAAGCCGGGGAAGGGTGTTGAAGTCAGAGTAGAAGATGGTGAAATCTGTATTAAGTCCGATGCTATGATGCTGGGCTATTATAAAAATGAAGAGGAAACCAATGCAGCGATTAAAGATGGATGGATTCATACCGGTGATTTGGGATATATGGATGATGCTGGGTATGTATATTTAACCGGAAGAAAAAAGAATCTTATCATTCTTGCTAATGGAGAGAATGTCAGTCCGGAAGAGCTTGAGAATCTGATTTATAAAAATCAGGAATGCAAGGAAGTAATCGTAAAGGAAAAGAATAAGAAGATCTGTGCTGAAATCTACTGCGACGAAGATAAACAGGAAGAGTTGGAAGATTACATCTCAGAACTTAATAATACTTTAGCAATGTACAAACATATCGCTGATGTAGAGTTTAGAAATATTCCGTTTGAGAAGAATGGAAGTGGAAAGATCGTACGCGGTTGTTAATTGATCTTCACTTTTATTTAATTTAAAGGAAAGGTACTCTTTGGGGTATTGATTAGGTACTATATAATGAGACTAACGAAAAGAATAGAGTGGGTAGATATAGTTAAATATATATGTATTATGTGGGTGATTCTGTGTCATCTTGAAGCTGATACAGAATTACTGAGCGTATTTTATACTCCTTTCTTTTTAAATGGATTTTTCTTTGTATCTGGCTATGTATATTTTCATAAGACTGGATTTAAGCCTTTTTTTATAAAAAAGATTAAGGGTCTTTTTGTTCCATGGTTATTTTTCAGTCTTTTCAATATTTTATTTTCTCAGATCTTATCATTTAACGAACATTCATCCCTGATCGATGAATTAAAGTGGAATTTCTTACAGATAAGAGGTTTAGGTGATGGAATCTGGTTTGTTGCAGCGCTGTTTATTGCATTTATTCCATTTTACTTTTTTGTTGGATTATATGAAAAAAGCGCAAAACAAAGAACAGACAACATTGTATTTATCTTAATAGCTTTTATACTTTCCATTCTGAGCAATTTATATGAGATATTTATGAACCCGGAACTTCTGCCATGGGGAACAGTAAAGCTTCCGTGGCATACGGAATATATTTTTGTTGCGATGTTCTGGATGTTTCTTGGATATCTTTTCCGAAAAGAGTATGAGAAGGTGTACGATGAAAATGTGAAGATAGTGTCGGCAGCAGCTGTTTTTCTTGTTTTTCTTGTGATGATATATCTTCCGTTCTTAATGGGATACAAATTGCAGGGTAACATATTTAGTATTATCTATTCATATCTGACAGCATTTCTGGGGGTTTTTGTTTTGATCTATGTCAGCAAACACATTACTCCGAACAGATATCTGCTGTATATTGGACAGAATACACTTATCTGTTTTGCACTGCATGGAAAGATATTTAGTATATTGCAGGTCATTATTCGTAAGGTGAGTGGAACATTATATGCAGCTGTTTTGTCGAATATGTTTACCTCCTCGATTTTTGCAATTGCATTTACGATTGTAATATCGTTAATTCTTATCATACCAATCTATATTATTAATAAATGGTTTCCATTCCTGATTGGCAGGAAATCAAGAAAGCTTATGTTATAAAAGATACATAGGCTTTTTTTATGAAAATAGATATTTATCTGGTACATTCCATAAAGTTGTTGTAATATAAGAAGAGTTTTTGGATCAATGATTAACAGAAAGGCACACTTTTGTGGATGGTGGATGGTGAATAGAGAATTGAAAGTAAGTTTTGGAATAAAGTACTTCTGATCTGTTTTATTATTGTTATTTTTATATTCTCCTATGTAGGGAATACAGCATTTATATATGCACAGTTTTAATGTCCAGATATAAATGGCATTTGTCAAGATATGAATTCTTAATTATCGAAAAGATATCTTGACAAATGCCATTTTGTCATGTAAAAAGATTGTACATGACATTATTATGGAGGTTCATTATGAAATTAACGATAAATGATTTATATGATCTGTCCCATACAAAGGCTGGCGCGTACTTAAGTCAGTTTATTTATCCATGGGAAGCTCTGGAAGGGATCAAGAACCTGATTCTTGAGATTGGAGCAGGTTTAAGTGAGGAAGAATACGATCATCCGTGTGAGGATGTATGGATCGCTAAGGATGCGAAGATCTACCCGAATAACTATATTGCAGGTCCATGTATCATTGGACATGAGACAGAAGTAAGACCGGGTGCTTTTGTAAGAGGTTCTGCGCTTGTGGGTGATAAGTGTGTGGTTGGTAACTCCACAGAACTTAAGAATGTTATCCTGTTTGACAATGTTCAGGTTCCACATTATAACTATGTTGGTGATTCTATTTTAGGTTATAAGGCTCATATGGGTGCTGGTTCCATTACAAGTAATGTAAAGTCCGATAAGAAGCTTGTAGTGATCAAGAATGATGGACACTATATTGAGACAGGCAGAAAGAAAGTTGGCGCTATGCTTGGTGACAATGTAGAAGTTGGATGTAACAGTGTTCTGAATCCTGGTACTGTTCTTGGAAGAGAGGTTAGTGTATATCCAACATCCTGTGTACGTGGATGTGTACCGGAAGGCCACATTTATAAGGGAAAAGATCAGATTGAGAAAAGAGTTTAAGAGGTTTTTGGATGAGTTATATTGATGTTCGTGAGGCTGGAATAAAGTGGGAGATGAAAGAGAGACGGATCACTATGCTTTGTCGTGACGGGAAGATTCCGGGAGCGAAAAAGTCAGGAAAGACCTGGATGATTCCTTCCGATGCGGCAAGACCTTTTGACGGCAGGACAAAAGAGGCTCATCAATCTTCACAATCAACGAAAGATAAGGAGAAAAAAACAATGGGTAAATATTTTGGAACAGATGGTTTTCGTGGTAAGGCTGGTGTAGTTCTTACTGCTGAGCATGCATTTAAGATTGGACGTTTCCTTGGCTGGTATTATGGGAAAGAAAAGCCTGCCAAGATCGTAATCGGTAAGGATACACGTCGTTCTTCCTATATGTTCGAGAATGCACTTTCCGCTGGTATTACCGCTTCCGGTGGATTTGCACATCTTTTACATGTAACGACAACACCTTGTGTAAGTTATATTACAAGGTCTGAGAAGTTCGACTGTGGTATCATGATCTCAGCAAGCCATAATCCATACTTTGACAATGGAATCAAGCTGATGAACTGCGATGGCGAGAAGATGGAAGATGAGGTTCAGGATCTTGTTGAGAAGTATATCGATGGAGAACTCGCAGAGATTCCTTGGGCTACCGAAGATAAGGTGGGCCAGACCATCGACTTTTATTCCGGACGTAACCGCTACGTTGGGTACCTTACGAATATCCCTCCTGTTTCTTTTGAAAATATGAAGATTGGTCTTGATTGTGCAAATGGAAGTACCTGGATGCTGGGTTCTGCTGTATTTAACGCTCTTGGTGCTAAGACTTATGTGATCAATAATACACCGGATGGTACGAATATTAATAAAGGTGCAGGTTCTACTCATATCGAAGGTCTTCAGAAGTTTGTTCGTGACAACAGACTGGATGTTGGTTTTGCATTTGACGGTGATGCTGACAGATGTCTGGCAGTTGATGAATACGGTGACGTCATCAACGGTGATGTGATCATGTACATCTGCGGAAAATACTTAAAAAGCAAAGGTTCTTTAAAGGATGACACTGTAGTTACTACGATCATGTCAAATTTTGGCCTTTACAAGGCATTTGAAAAAGCAGGCATTCGCTATGAAAAGACTGCAGTTGGTGACCGTTATGTCTATGAGAATATGAAAGAGAATAATTATATCCTTGGCGGCGAACAGTCCGGCCATATCATTTTCAAAAAATATTCTCATACCGGTGATGGACTTCTGACAGCGATTATGATCAGCACGATCCTTGTTGAAACTCAGATGCCGCTTTCTGCACTTGCAGCAGATGTAAAGATGTATCCACAGGTATTAAAGAACGTAGAAGTAGATGATAAGCAGTCTACTCTTGATGATCCTGCTGTGATTGCTTCTGTTGATGCTACTACAGAATATCTTGGTGCAGACGGACGTGTCCTTCTTCGTGCATCCGGTACAGAACCTGTACTTCGTGTTATGTCAGAAGCTTCTACTTATAAAGATTGCGAAAAGTGCGTAGATCAGATCATTGATGCCATGAGACAATCCGGACACTTGGTAAAAGTCAGATAAAATATACAAATACAGTATAGTTTATGTTATAAAGTATACATAAGCTATACTGTATTTTGTATCTGGAAAGGAGTAGCGACAAATGAATCTTATTATTCAGGAAAACTACGACAAGATGAGTGAATGGGCAGCAGAACATATCATTTTAGCAATAAGTAACCATAAAGAAGAAAGACCGTTCGTTCTTGGCCTTCCTACTGGTTCTTCGCCAATTGGCGTTTACAAACGCCTGATCCAGGCTAATAAAGAAGGAAGAATCTCATTTACCAATGTAGTGACTTTCAACATGGATGAGTACATGGGACTGGATGGTACACATGAACAAAGCTTCTGTTATTTCATGCATAAGTATCTATTTGATTACATCGATATTCCGAAAGAGAATATTAACATGCTGGATGGCTGTGTAGAAGACCCAGAGCTGGAATGTGAAAACTATGAGAAGAAGATTGCCTCTTATGGCGGCGTAGATCTTTTCCTTGGAGGCTGCGGTGTAGACGGCCATATTGCTTTTAATGAACCATATACCTCTTTAAATTCCCGTACCGGTATCCGTATCCTTACTTCCGACACAAGAATCGTCAATTCACGCTTTTTTGATAATGATCCGGAAAAAGTTCCATCAAAAGCCCTTTCGGTTGGAGTAGGAACAGTAATGGATTCCAAAGAAGTACTTCTTCTGATCAGTGGACACAACAAAGCAAGAGCACTGGCAGAAGCAGTAGAATGCGGTGTAAGCTCCAAGTGTACCATCTCAGCTGTTCAGCTGCATAACAACGCATACCTGGCAGTCGATGAAGCTGCCTGCGACGAACTTAAAGTAGGCACTTATCGCTATTTCCTCGACATTTTCAAAGACGAACGACTTTGACCGGTTGGCCGGTCGGTCGATTGGTGCCAGGCACCATTAAAAAAGTATAAACTTTATGATAAAAAATGCGTCAGCGATTCTAAAAATCGTTGACGCATTTCTCAAAAATTCTATTCTTTATAATATAACATTTCCGTTCTGATCTTTATCTATTCTTCGTAGAAGACAGAATAGAAGCACTTGCCTGCTTCTGGATATAACGAAGCATGTAATATTCCATCTCAGAAAGAATACGATGTGAGTTAGAAGAAATATTATCGGTCGACTCAACCGAATCTATCTTTGTAATTGGATCTGTCCACTGACTCTTCATGCAAAAACTCCTTTTGGTTATACATTTCAGTTTGATAGTGTTTGTTGATTACGGTTTAATAATATAATAAATTGCACATAATTGTCAACAATATATGCGAAAATATTTCGTTTTACGTTACATATAATATAAAAGTGAGCCCATGAGCCAGTTTACTTCTTTGCAGTTGCAATATATACGCTGAAGAATATAATAACAGATCCTGCAACCTGCATGATCGTAAAGGATTCTTTTAGTATAAATACCCCTGCAAAGATAGAAATGATAGTTGTAAGATTCGCTAATAATGTCGACTGTGACACAGATACATAATTACTTCCGAAGTTCAGCAACAAGAATGCCATCACGGAAGATACGACAGCCAGATATGCGATGCTCATCCAGAATACAGGCTGCTGCAGAGGAATCACGATAAGATTTTGGAACTGTCCGTAGCAGGTAATAAGTGCAAAGATTACATAGAAGGCACTTCCAAGCCCGAACATGACATAGGTTCGTTCAAGCGGATTGTAATGCTCGGAAGATTGTTTGCTGAATACATAGAAGAAAGATCCACCGAGTACTGCAACAAAGAGAAAAAGGGTACCTTTTAGAGAAGAGCGCATATTGGTGGCACCTACTGTCGTAAGGAATACACCTGCCACAGATGCAATGGCACAAAGAGATTGTCTCAGACGAATCTTTTCGTGGAAAAAGAGATAGTCAAGCACGATACCTACAATAGGAATCAAAGCTATGATAATACCTGCATAAGATGAAGATGTATATACGATTCCATAATTTTCTGCGATAAAATAAAGAATCGGCTGAAACAATGCAAGCAACAGAATATCTTTCTTTGGTTTTCCTTTCAGTGAAAATGAAATCCATGGTTTCGATACAAGTACAATAAGGTTCAAAACTAGAAATGCAACTGTAAAACGAACAGCGATCAGAACAGCCGGAACAGTAAGATCGAGTGCAAGCTTTGAAAATAGAAAACTGAATCCGAAAATCGCATTTCCAAGAACAACGGCGATAAAGCCTAAAGTATGTTTATTCATAATGTAAGTCTCCTTCGGTGATGGCTTTTTCACTGCAGACCTCGGGTTTTGCGTTGCAAAACACCTCGCGGAACAGTGGCACCTGAACTGTAATATCATATCAAAACTCTCTGCAAAAATAAACCGTGATTAGTATACAATTTCTGATAAGTTTGTTAAACTAAAACAGCATATAACTTTATACAATCAAAGGAGAATGACTATGTTAAAAGATATCGCGAATAAATACTATATGTCAGATAATTACAATTGTGCGGAGACAATTATCCGCGCTGCAAACGAATACTATGGACTTGATCTTCATGACAGAGATATGATCATGGTAGCTGGTTTTGGCGGAGGTATCCAGTCAGGCAGTGTATGTGGTGCTGTTCTTTCTGCAGTAAGTGTCCTTTCTATGAAATATGTAGAAAAGTATGCACATACAAGTGAAGATATCCACCCGGTTACTATGATGCTGCTTCGTAAATTTAAAGAAAAATATGGTTCTACACTGTGCCGCGATATCAAGCCTCAGTCATTTAAGCCTGAATATCGCTGCCAGAAAACGATCGAGACAGCTTGTGATATTCTGGAAGAAACATTAAAAGAATACGAAGAAAAGAAGAACTGATTATGGAATTAAAAGACTGGACTTATGAAGAATTCCCGGAATTTTCCGAATACGTCGAAGATAGTAATATGATAGATACAACGGGAGATGAGTTAGGTGTACGTTATATTCCCAATGTACCATATTGCACGATAGGTGAGACTACTCTCTATCTTCAGATCATGCTGCCTGTATGCAGGAATTTCAAAGGCAGTGAGAAGTTCCCATGTGTTGTATTTGTACAGGGATCTGCATGGTTTGCTCAGGATGTATATGGTAATGTACCGAATGTATCTGCACTTGCAAGAAGAGGGTTTGTTGTTGCGATTGTACAGTATCGCCATTCAGGGATTGCTTCCTTTCCGGCACAGATCATTGATGCGAGAAATGCAGTACGTTTTATGAAAGTACACGCAGATGAATACCAGGTTGATTCATCTAAGGTATTTCTCTCAGGTGATTCATCAGGCGGTCATACCGCTGTTTATGCCGGAATCTATAAAGATGATCAGGAAGACACAAACCTGTTTCCAGGCACTTCTGCAAATGTAAATGCAATCGTAAATTACTATGGATGTTCTAGTTTCCTGCGCCCGGACAGCAACCCAATCACATCCAATCACAACATGCCAGACAGTCCGGAAGGGCAGGTTATGGGAGGCGTAAATCTGAACGAACATCCGGAACTTGTAGAGAAACTTTCGATTGAATGTCAGATCAGCGAAGATACAGATATTCCTCCGGTACTTCATTTCCACGGAACCAAGGACCGTATCGTTAATACATACTGCAGTGTCGATCTTTATCGTAAGATGAAAGCCTGCAAGAAAGAAACATATCTTTACCTGATCAAGGGAGCAGATCATGGCGGATCGGAATTCTGGACAGAGACGGTAATTGATATTGTTGAAGATTTTTTGAGAAAACATATATAGATGACAGAAAGGAATATAGACAAAATGCTTAGATGGAACAATGACTATAACAGGGGTGCACATCCAGCAATCCTGGAAGCACTTGCTGCAACAAATGATATCGCTTACGGCGGATACGGAAAGGATGAATGGCAGGATAAGGCTCGTGAAGAGATTCAGAAGTATCTTCAGAATGAGAACGCAGAGATGCATTTTGTTCTTGGTGGAACTCAGGCAAATTATACGATCGCATCTATGCTTCGCCCATATCAGGGAATCATCAGTGCAGATTCCGGACACATTCATGTTCATGAAACCGGTGCTGTTGAGAATACCGGACATAAGATCCTTGCAATTCCTGGTGTTAATGGAAAGCTTACCGCAGAAAGCATCCAGGCAGTAGCAGAAGACTTCCGTATCAGCGGCGTACAGGAACATATCACTATGCCAAAACTGGTATTTCTCTCTTCTCCATCTGAATATGGAACAATCTATTCAAAGCAGGAACTTCTTGATATCCGTAAAGTATGTAACGAATATAAGCTCTATCTTTATATTGACGGAGCAAGAATGGGATACGGACTTGGTGCAGAAGGATGTGATGTAACTTTAAAAGATCTCGGTCAGATTGCAGATGCATTCTACATCGGCGGAACAAAGTGCGGCGCCCTCTTCGGAGAGGCAATGGTTCTTATCAATGAAGAACTGAAGGATCACTTCCGAAGCTACATGAAGCTCAATGGTGCAATGCTCGCAAAAGGATGGCTTCTCGGCATTCAGTTTGCAACACTTTTCAAGGATGGCCTTTACTTTACCATTACAAAGAATGCAGATAAAGCTGCAATGCGTATCCAGAAAGCATTCGAAGAAAAGAATATTCCATTCTATTACAAGAACAATACAAACCAGCAGTTCGTCATACTTTCAGATGCTCAGATGGAAGAGATTGGAAAGAATCACATCTATGAATACGAAGGAAGATATGACGAAGATCATCACATCGTACGCTTCTGCGCAAGCTGGAGCACCAAAGAATGCGATGTAGACGTTCTGGTAAGAGATATCCATAACTTAACAGTATAATAATGAGCCACAGAGTAACGAGCCACTGAGCGAGCCATTGGGGACGGTTCGCTCAGTGGCTCGTTGCTCTGTGGCTCAAACACACATAAAATCATTCTTGACAACCTATACCCCTATGGGTATAATACAAAACGAAGATACCCATAGGGGTATCAAAGAATAAATTTGTTTATATGAATATGGAGGTATATATTATGTTTAAAAGTTCTTGGTCTAAGGTGTTAGGTGGTTTTATTCTTGGTTCTGTTGGTGTTCCTATGTTAAAGACAGATGCTGCTAAAAAGGTATTCAAGTATGCAACAGCAGGTGTTCTGATTGCAAAGGATCGTGTTCTTGAAGAGGCAGAAGTTATCCAGGCTATGGCTACTGATATTCATGAAGATGCTAAGGTGATCGTAGAGCAGTACTATGAAGAAAAAGATATGCAGTATGATCAGATTATTGAAGGTGAAGATACAGACGGTGAATTCGTAGTAGAAGAATAAGAGGGGTAAAGATGAAATATCGTTTATTACATCGTAGCCGTAACCGATTCCATCTGGATCTTTTAAAGAGAAGACTCACCTCTTCAGAGGCAGATATTCTGTATTATACTCTCATGAACAGAGATGAGGTTGAAAGTGTTCAGGTCTATGCAAGAACTGCACAGGTTGTTATCAAGTACAGAGGGAATTCTGAAAAGCGTTTATTGAAATATATCGGTCAGTTATCTTTAAAAGATGAACAGTTACAGGAATTTGTTCCATCGGTTTCATCCCGTGCTACGAATGAATATTTTAAGGAAAAGATCATGACAATGTTCATGGTCCGTTTGGTAAAGAGGGCATTTCTTCCGATTCCTATACGTACCGCAGTTACCCTTTATGATGCGGCGCCTTTTATCTGGAATGGTGTAAAGGATCTTCTTCATAAGGAATTCAGTGCTGAGATCGTACATGCATCCGCAATCGGTGCATCGATCCTGATCGGAGACTTTGCAACTGCAAGTTCTATAACTTTCCTGACAGAGGTTGGTGAGGAACTGGAAGAGTGGACATACAAAAAGTCTATGGACGACCTGGCACAGTCACTTGCACTTAACGTTTCAAAGGTATGGAAGGTGGAAGGTCCTGACATTGTGAAGCAGATTGGTATCGGACAGATTCAGGTTGGTGATATCATTCAGGTGAGCATGGGAAGCGTAATTCCGCTTGATGGTGCCGTAGTATCCGGAGAGGCCATGGTGAATCAGGCAGCTCTTACCGGCGAATCCCTTGCAGTAAGAAAGTCTGTGGATGGTACGGTATTTGCAGGAACTGTTGTGGAAGAAGGGGAACTTCAGATTGAAGTACGTCAGACATCCGGACAGACTCGTTACGACCGTATCGTAAAGATGATCGAAGAGTCTGAGAGTCTTAAGAGTATCACACAGAGTCAGGCAGAACGAGTAGTAAGTAAGCTGATTCCATATACATTTGGAGCAGCAGTAGCTACTTTCCTCCTTACCAGAAATGTTACTAAGGCAGCATCTGTATTGATGGTTGATTTCTCATGTGCGATCGAGGTCGCAATGCCGATTTCCGTTCTTTCTGCAATGCGTGAAGCAGGAAAACACAGAATTACAGTAAAAGGTGGCAAATATCTGGAAGATATCGCAGCAGCGGATACTGTAGTATTTGATAAGACAGGTACCCTGACAAAGGCAACTCCTGTGGTACAGCAGGTAGTAGCGATGACAGGATATGAAGAAGATGAGATGCTTCGAATCGCAGCGTGCCTGGAAGAGCATTTCCCTCATTCCCTTGCAAATGCAGTTGTGCGTGCAGCGAAGGAGAGGAATCTGGAACATGAGGAAATGCACTCTAAGGCGGTCTACATCGTAGCACATGGTGTAGCTTCCAATATCGGAGAACAGCGTGCAGTTATCGGAAGTTACCACTTCGTATTTGAAGATGAAGGCTGTATCGTAGCACCTGAAGATGTAGACAGACTGGAACTGATTCCATCCCGCTATTCACATCTTTATATGGCAATCGGTGGTAAGCTGGTAGCGATCATCGGTATCGCAGATCCAATAAAAGAAGAGTCTAGAGAGACAATCGCACAGTTAAAAGAAGCGGGACTTACGAACATTGTTATGATGACAGGAGACAGCGAACGTACAGCAAAGGCGGTGGCTGAAGAACTTGGAATCACACAGTACTATGCGGAAGTACTTCCGGAAGATAAGGCTCGATTTGTGGAAAAAGAGATGAAAGCCGGCCATAAAGTTATCATGGTAGGTGATGGTATTAACGATTCACCGGCACTTTCTATGGCAGATGTCGGAATCGCCATGAAAGAAGGCGCAGATATTGCACAGGAGATTGCGGATATTACTCTGTCAGGATCTGACCTTGCACAGCTCGTTGCCCTTAGAAAGCTCGGTATTGGTATGATGGATCGAATGAAGTCCACATCAACAATCGGAATCGGTTTTAATGCCGGAATCCTCGTTGCCGGAATCCTCGGCGCAGTCGTACCTGGAACAGCTGCATTTTTACACAATGCATCGACCATCGGACTTTGTCTGCGTAACATGAATGATTTACTTCCTATGGCGGATTATATTGACGAAGAAGATGAATGTGAGGTATAAAAATTGAAACAGTGTATGGATGCAGATAATCTTCACAGAAGACTTAAGAAGATCATCGGACAGATTAATGCCATTGACAGAATGGTTGATGAAGATATCCCATGCGAGGATGTCCTTTCTCAGATAAATGCAGCAAAATCGGCACTTCATAAATGCGGACAGATTATTCTCGAAGGTCACATCCAGCATTGTGTAAAAGACGGAATCCAGAACGGAGATCCGGAAGAAACGATTAAAAGCTTTACAAAGGCAGTAGAACGCTTTGCGAATATGAGTTAGGTATCAAGATGAACAAACAGGAATTAGCATTAGAGATTATTGACCGTTTAAAAAAAGAATATCCGGATGCAGGTTGTACGCTCGATTATGAAGAAGCCTGGAAGCTTCTCGTCAGTGTGCGACTTGCAGCACAATGTACCGATGCAAGGGTAAATGTAGTTGTAGAAGGACTATATGAAAAGTTTCCTACAGTTGCCGCCCTTGCCCAGGCAACTCCGGAAGAGATAGAAGAGATCGTAAAGCCATGTGGACTTGGAAAAAGCAAGGCAAGAGATATCAGCGCCTGCATGAAGATCCTTCATGAGAAGTATAATGATCAGGTACCGGAGACCTTCGAAGAGTTGCTTTCACTTCCTGGTGTTGGAAGAAAAAGTGCGAATCTTATCATGGGAGATGTCTATGGAAAGCCGGCTATTGTAACAGATACTCATTGTATCCGTTTGACGAACCGCATGGGACTGATTGACGGCTTTAAAGAGCCAAAGAAAGTAGAGATGGCACTGTGGAAGATCATTCCACCGGAAGAAGGAAGCGATTTCTGTCACAGACTTGTTATTCACGGAAGAGAAGTCTGCACAGCAAGAACAAAACCATATTGCGACAGATGCTGTATCAACGATATCTGCGCAAAGATAATTTAAGCCACTGGGGGCATGCCCCCCAGTGGCTCACATTATCTAGCCGTAGAATCCACCGGCAAGACGATTATTGATTCCTTCGAAGTAACCATATCCTACATATGCACCACGTGGATCTCTTACTTTGATCCATCCGGTCTTAGAGCCGTACTTGAAACTGACACTCATAAAACCATCTTTGGTAACATAGATATCCTTCATAACGACCCATTTGCCACGATCTACAGAGAAAGAAGGTTTCGTACAGGCTTTATCTGAATAGAAAGATACTGTTTTAGCAGTTTTATACTTATTATTCTTAAATGCACTTGTCAGTCCATCTTTCGGATCATACGTGAATGCATTTTTAACAGAAGCGGTATTCTTTTTGATCTTAAAAGTATGTTTCTTTGAATCATACTTAAATGTGAAATTCCAATGAATGCGGCCTACGATTCCAGGACCGCAATCGTATCCAACCTTGAGAGAATTCTTTTCAGGAATGGAGATACTGCCGGCTGCGGCACTGTAATTGAAAAGATCTAAGGCTGTCTTAAGCTTTTTGGAACTTGTGTTGTAGTACAGAATCTTCTGAATATATGGCATATTACTGTCGCCACGGCCTAATACATAAAGGAACTCATCCTTATTGGAATACTTGAAGTAGTGAACATTCACGTTGTAGCACCAAAGACCAGATTCGGAAAATGCCTTTTTCCCATTGATTTCAATAGTTACCTTGCTAATATAAGTACCATTCTTAGTAAGTTTGACTTTGATCGTATCGACCTTTCCGTCATGTGTCATGTCTGCTTTAAAAGAAGTTGTCTTCTTAATCGCATTATGCTTTGTTACCGATGCAGCCTGTGCAGGAAGTGCGGTCAGCAAAAGCATGAGAATAAAGCAGATAAAAAATGATAAATGTTTTGAAATTCTTTTCATTCTGCAACCCTCCATATATAATTTGATAGTTGTATCATATCATGTATAAAAGAAAAAGACCACCGTCGTAAAACGCTGGCCTTGTAAATCATACTAATCTTATAAATCTTTCTTGTTCTGTTCCATTTCAAGAAGCTTCATAGCTCTAACTTTCAGTGGAAGACCAAACAGAGTGATGAATCCGGAAGCATCGTGGTGGTCATACATATCACCAGTTGTGAAAGATGCAAGAGATTCATTGTAAAGGCTGTATGGAGATGTTGTACCAGCCTTGATAATGTTACCTTTGTAAAGTTTGAACTTAACTTCACCAGTAACATACTTCTGTGTGCTCTTAACGAATGCCTGAAGAGCTTCAGAAAGTGGTGTGTACCATTTACCTTCGTAAACAACCTGAGCAAGCTGGCTGCCGAGTTTCTTCTTTGTTTCCATTGTGTCACGGTCAAGACAAAGCTCTTCAAGCTGCTGATGAGCTTCGAAAAGGATTGTTCCGCCAGGTGTCTCATATACACCACGAGACTTCATACCAACAACACGGTTCTCAACGATATCAATGATACCGATACCATGCTTACCACCAAGAATGTTTAATTCTTCGATGATCTCAGAAACCTTCATAGCTTTTCCGTTGATTGTCTTTGGAACACCGGCTTCAAATGTCATTGTAACATATTCACCTTCATCAGGTGCCTTTTCAGGGGTATTGCAAAGAACAAGCATGTGATCAAACTTAGGTTCGTTAGCTGGATCTTCCAGTTCCTGACCTTCGTGGCTAATGTGCCATAAGTTACGGTCACGGCTGTATGTGTGGCTCATATCGAATGGAAGGTCGATACCATGTGCCTTACAGAAATCAATCTCATCTTCACGAGACTGCATTGTCCATACATCTGTCATTCTCCAAGGAGCGATAACCTTAAGGTCTGGTGCAAGTGCCTTGATAGCAAGCTCAAAACGGATCTGGTCATTACCTTTACCTGTAGCACCGTGGCAGATAGTAGAAGCACCTTCTTTACGAGCGATCTCAACGAGACGCTTAGCGATGATTGGACGAGCCATAGAAGTACCAAGCAGATACTTGTGTTCGTAGATAGCACCAGCCTGAACACATGTTACGATAACGTCATCACAGAACTCATCGATAACATCTTCAATATATAACTTAGCAGCACCTGACATCTGGGCTCTTTCTTCAAGACCATCCATCTCGTTACCCTGACCACAGTTGATACAGCAGCAGATAACTTCGTAGTCAAATGTTTCTTTTAACCATGGGATCATAGCTGAGGTGTCAAGACCACCGGAATAAGCAAGAACAACTTTTTCTTTCATTTCTTCATATCTCCTTTATATAAATGTTTCATTGTTTTAAATCAGTCAGCTGTTACTATACATCATTTCAATTCTGTTTGCAATATATAATTTTCACGAAAATACATAAATATACAACATTGAATGTATAAATATGTATAAAAATAAATAATAGCTTGCATAATATTCATAGTATACGTATAATTATGCATCATACATATAAAAGATACATTCTGATTAAAAACAAAAAACAGATTTACGTATCTTGCATTATTGAAAAAATGAATGTATGATACTTATTTAGGTATAAATACCGGTAAGAATAAACCATCGAAGCACAGTAAGATGCTTGGAAAGCAGGGGATTTATGACAGAACAGACTATCATCAGAGCAATGGAAAAGTCAGATTATGATAAGGTGAAGGCACTCTGGATGACTATCAGTGGATTCGGTATCCGAAGCATTGATGATTCAAGAGAGGGTGTAGAAAGATTCATCGATCGTAATCCGGGGTGCAGTGTTGTTGCAGAAGAGAATGGCAGAATCGTTGGTGGAATCCTTTGTGGACACGATGGAAGAAGAGGATGTCTTTACCATGTTTGCGTAGATAAAGATTATCGTAAACAGGGAATCGGAAAGGCCATGGTAGTATTTGCCATGCAGGCCTTAAAGGCAGAAGGCATCAACAAGGTCTGTCTCATTGCATTTACCAAGAACGATGTTGGTAATGCATTCTGGAAGGAGATAGGCTGGACCAAAAGAGAAGATTTGAATTATTATGATTTTACTTTAAATGAAGCGAATATCACTGCATTTAATCAGTAATAACGAGGAGGATTATTATGAAAGAGATTATTGGCGGAGTAACAGCTGCGAAGGGATTTGAAGCGGCATCCTGTGCAGCACAGATTAAATATAAGAATCGTACCGATATGGCTATGGTTTACAGCCAGGTACCATGTAACGTAGCAGGTACATTTACAACGAATATTGTAAAAGCAGCCCCGGTAAAGTGGGACCGTGATATCGTTTACAATTCACCATATGCACAGGCAGTTATCGTTAACAGCGGTATTGCAAATGCATGTACCGGTGAAGAAGGTATGCGTTATTGTAAAGAGACTGCAGAAAAAGCTTCTGAAGTACTTAATATTCCTGCTGACAGCGTTCTTGTTGGTTCTACCGGTGTTATCGGTATGCAGCTTCCAATCGACCGTATCAAGAATGGCGTTGAGCTTCTTGCAGCAGCAAAGAATGATTCTATTGAAAACGGTACAGAAGCAGCAAAGGCTATTATGACAACTGACACTGTTAAGAAGGAAATCGCTGTAACTGTTGAGATCGGCGGCAAGGAAGTTACGATCGGTGGTATGTGTAAAGGTTCCGGAATGATCCATCCTAACATGTGCACAATGCTTGCATTTGTAACAACAGACTGTGCAATCTCAAAAGAGATGCTTCAGAAGGCGTTAAGTGCTGACGTAGAAGATACCTTCAACATGGTTTCTGTTGACGGTGATACATCAACCAATGATACTTATCTTCTTTTTGCAAATGGTCTTGCAGGCAATGCTGAGATCACATGTGACGGCGAAGATTACCAGACATTTACAAAGGCATTAAATCATGTGAATACATATCTTGCACGTAAGATGGCCGGTGACGGCGAAGGTGCTACAGCACTTTTCACCTGTAAGGTTATCAATGCAGAGAGCAAGGAACAGGCTAAGATCTTAAGTAAGTCTGTTATCACATCATCCCTTACAAAGGCAGCAATCTTCGGACACGATGCTAACTGGGGACGTATCCTCTGTGCAATGGGATACTCCGGTGCACAGTTTGATCCTGAAAAAGTTGATCTTACATTTGAAAGTACTGCAGGCTCTTTAAAGATCATTGAAAATGGTGTGGCTGTAAACTACAGTGAAGAAGAAGCTACCAAGATCCTTTCAGAGGAAGAAGTTATTGCAATCTGTGATATCAAGATGGGAGATGCATCTGCAACAGCATGGGGCTGTGACCTTACATTTGATTATGTAAAGATCAATGCAGACTATCGTTCTTAATTCACGGGATAGAGAGGAATAGATTATGGAGAATAATATGGAAAACTGGCTGAAAAAGGCTGAGGTCCTCATCGAGGCTCTTCCTTATATTCAGCGTTTCAGAGGAAAAGTTATTGTTGTTAAATACGGCGGAAGTGCTATGGTTGAACATGAGCTGAAAAAGAGCGTTATCCGTGACGTTGCACTGTTAAAGCTTGTTGGTTTTAAGCCGATCATCGTTCATGGTGGTGGCAAGGAGATCACCAAGTGGGCGAATAAGTGTGGTCTTGAGACAAGATTTGTCAACGGACTTCGTTATACAGATAAAGCAACCATGGAGATTGCAGAGATGGTTCTCAATAAGATCAATAAAGGTCTTGTATCCATGATGGAAAAGCTTGGGGTTTCTGCTGTTGGTATCTCTGGTAAAGATGGTACAACTCTTCGTGTAGATAAGAAGTTATCAAAGGGTCAGGATATTGGTTTTGTAGGCGAGATCAAGGAAGTGAATACAGCGCTTCTCCAGAAGCTTATCGATGATGATATCGTACCTGTTATCTGTCCGATCGGTTCTGATGATAACTATCATTCTTTCAATATCAATGCTGATGATGCTGCATGTGCGATTGCAGCAGCTATGGGTGCAGAAAAGCTTGCATTCTTAACAGATATCGAAGGTGTATATGTGGATCCACTCAATAAAGATACATTAATCACAAGAATGACAGTATCTGAGACAAGAGATTTCCTGAACAGTGGTCATGTAGGCGGCGGTATGCTTCCAAAGCTTCAGAACTGTTGTGATGCGATTGAATCTGGTGTAAGCCGTGTCCACATCATGGATGGACGTATCGAACACAGCTTACTTCTGGAATTCTTCACAGATAAGGGTGTAGGTACTGCAATTGTGGCTGATAATGAGAATGACTGATAATAACAAATCGAGGGAGGAACTCTTATGAATACATATATGGAAAAAACAGAAGCAAATGTGCTTCATACTTATAATCGTTTCCCTGTAGTGATCGAATCCGGTGATGGCGTGTATCTGAAGGATACAGATGGAAAAGAATATCTTGACTTTGCAGCAGGTATCGCTGTTTATGGTCTTGGTTACAATTATCCTGGATACAACGAAGCTTTAAAGGCACAGATCGATAAGGTTTGCCATACATCAAACCTTTATTACAACGTACCTATGTCTGAAGCTGCCGAGAAGATCATCAAGGCTTCCGGCATGTGCAAGGTATTTTTCACAAACTCAGGAACAGAGGCAATTGAAGGTGCTATCAAGGCTGCAAGAAAGTATGCATGGAATAAGGATCAGTGCGCAGATCATGAGATCATCGCTATGAACCATTCTTTCCATGGTCGTTCTGTTGGTGCTCTTTCCGTAACAGGTAACTTCCATTATCAGGAAGCATTCCGTCCTCTGATGGGTGGTGTTAAGTTTGCTGATTTCAATGATATTGAAAGCGTTAAGAGTCAGATTACAGATAAGACCTGTGCAATCATCATGGAGACTGTTCAGGGTGAAGGTGGTATCTATCCGGCTGATCCTGCATTCTTAAAGGAAGTACGCGCAATCTGTGATGAAAAAGACATCGTTCTGATCCTCGATGAGATTCAGTGTGGTATGGGTAGAACAGGTTCTATGTACGCATGGCAGGAATACGGAGTTGAACCTGATATCATGACAACAGCAAAAGCACTTGGAAATGGTGTCCCTGTTGGTGCATTTGTTTTAAATGAAAAGCTTGCTGCCAATTCACTTGTTCCTGGTGATCATGGTACAACTTATGGTGGTAATCCATTTGCATGTGCAGCTGTATCAAAGGTTCTTGATATCTTCGAAGAAGATAAGATCGTTGATCATGTAAAAGAAGTTTCTGTATATTTCGAAGAGAAATTAGATGAACTCGTTGCAAAATATGACTGCTTTATTACACGCCGTGGAAAGGGGCTTATGCAGGGTATCGTTGTAGGAAATGGTCTTGCAGTAGGTCAGATCACAAAAGAAGCTTTAAATCATGGCTTACTTGTAATCTCCGCAGGAAGTGATGTACTTCGTATGGTACCACCACTTGTAATCGAAAAGAAGCATGTGGATGAATTTGTTCAGAAGATCTGTGACATCGTAGATACACTTACAAAATAATAGTGTGGTCAAGAGAGCCACCGGGGAGCCACTGTGCGAGCCGGTGGCTCATCTTTTTGTAATAAATTATGGATTGAATATTTAAAAGTATTGCATTTTAATTAATAATTGATTACAATAAAGTAGATTGTTAGAATACGATCACGTGCTCAGGAAACTCTTTTGTCTGTGACAAAGGAGTGATTTATTTTGAAATTTCATAAAAAATGTTGGATTTTTATCTGTTGTTTCATGCTTTTACTGACTGGTTGTCAGAAACCCGTGACTGAGATAGAGTGGGATTCAGAGGACAGAATCGAGACAGAAAAAGAGACTTATCTTAATGAGATGTTTGAGCAAAAGGATGAAACAGAATATATACCTGCGACGATATTTGTTGATATCTGCGGTGCAGTTGCTTCGCCGGGTGTGTATGAATTAAATGAAGGTGCCAGACTTTATGAGGCAATCGAGATGGCAGGCGGTCTTCTTGGTACAGCAGATGATACCATGATAAATCGTGCAGAGATTTTATCAGATGGCAGAAAGATTCAGATTTTTACAAAGGACGAGATTAAGGAACAAAAGATTGCGGTTACCGATATCTCCGGGCAGAGTCAGGGTACTGACGCAGAGCCGGGGAACGGGAAAGTGAATATTAATACAGCAGATATATCTCTGTTGACAACACTTCCGGGAATCGGAGAGTCCAGAGCAAGGGACATCATAGCATACCGTGAGGAGCATGGTGGATTTTCATCCATAGAAGATATTATGAATGTGAATGGAATCAAAGATGGAACCTTTCACAAGTTTAAAGATATGATTACAGCAGAATAGGAGATATCTGATGGCGAAGAAAGTATTAGTAGTCGATGATGAGAAGTTGATTGTCAAAGGAATCCGTTTCAGTCTGGAACAGGACGGAATGGAAGTTGATTGTGCATATGATGGAGAAGAAGCTTTACAGATGGCAAAGGATAAACAGTATGATATGATACTGCTGGATTTGATGCTTCCGAAGATGGATGGTCTGTCTGTATGTCAGCAGGTTCGTGAATTTTCCGATGTTCCTGTTGTTATGCTGACAGCAAAGGGCGATGATATGGATAAGATCATGGGGCTTGAGTATGGAGCCGATGATTACATTACAAAGCCATTTAATATTCTTGAGGTTAAGGCAAGAATCAAGGCGATTATGCGTAGAACCGTGAAGCCGGCACCTGCAGAGACGAAGAAAAAGATGGTAGAAGTTGGAGAACTTATGCTTGACTGTGAAAGCCGTAGAGTTGCGATCGCAGGTAAAGAAGTTAACTTAACTGCCAAGGAATTCGATGTTCTGGAACTGCTGGTATTTAATCCGAATAAAGTGTACAGCCGTGAGAACCTTCTTGACATTGTCTGGGGTTATGAGTATCCTGGAGACGTTCGTACAGTCGACGTACATATCAGAAGACTTCGCGAGAAGATTGAATCCAACCCAAGTGAACCAAAGTATGTGCATACGAAGTGGGGCGTTGGCTACTATTTCCAGCACTAAGAAGATTTTTTATGAAATTAGGGGGCTGAGTATTCAGCCCTTTTTTGTTTAGCAGGAGACGCATGAAGAGGTTAAGGAATTATATCAGAAATCTGGGGATTGAACGATATCTGAAAAGTCTTCAATTCCGGATATTCGTCATTTTATTACTGGTTGGTATCGCACCAATTTTGTTATTAAAGATGAATATTTTAAAGCATTATGAAGAGCAGTCTATCATTCAGAGAGGTAATATGCTGGAGAACCAGAGTAAGAATCTGGCAGATCGTATCGGTGATACGATGAATGCAAGTGTTCTGGATCTTTCAACATTTGAGATTGAGCTGGAGCAGCTGGCTACGCTCTATCATGGACGACTTGTTATAGTGAACCAGGATCTTGAGGTTATCAAGGATACCTACAACCTTGATACCGGAAAGACCCTTGTATCCAAGGAAGTTATTTCAGCCTTTCACGGAGAGACGAGCTTTAGTCATGATGCGAATTATAAGTTTATAGAACTTGCGATTCCTATCCGTGAATCTGTACAGAAGCAGATCATAGGAACATTGGTAATCAGTTCTGAGACCGAAGATATTGATCAGAACCGAGGAGAACTTAGCAGGAAGGTATTCCTTCTTCAGATCGGACTGTTTGCGATGATCTTCCTCGCAGCTTTTTATACATCAAGGATTCTTGTTCGTCCTTTTGCAAAGGTTACAAGTTCTCTTGAGAAGGTAAGCGGCGGTTTCCTTGATGATGACCTGATGATTCTTGATTATACTGAGACAAAGGATATGTCCAATGCGTATAATGAGATGCTTGCCCGTATGAAGACTCTTGATGATTCCCGCCAGGAATTCGTTTCCAATGTCTCACATGAGTTAAAGACACCGATCACTTCTATGAAGGTACTTGCAGATTCCCTTTTGATGCAGCCGGATGTTCCGGTTGAATTTTACCGGGAGTTTATGGGTGATATCGCAGAAGAGATCGATCGTGAGAATAAGATCATCAACGATTTGTTATCTCTTGTTAAGATGGATAAAACATCTTCGGATATCCATATCAAGAGCACCAATATCAACGAATTGATTGAACTGATCTTAAAGAGATTACGACCAATTGCGGCACAACGTGATATTGAACTTGTGCTTGATAGCTATAAGCCTGTTATGGCAGAAGTAGATGATACGAAGCTGACTCTAGCACTTTCCAATCTTGTGGAGAATGCAATCAAGTATAATAATGAAGGCGGATGGGTTCATTTATCGATCAACACCGATCACAAGTATTTCTATGTGAAGGTTGAAGATAATGGAATCGGTATTCCAAAGGAAGATCAGGAACATATCTTTGAGAGATTCTTCCGCGTGGATAAGTCACACTCCAGAGAGATTGGTGGTACAGGTCTTGGACTTGCCATTACCCGAAGTGCGATCCTGAAGCATCATGGAGTCATTAAAGTATTTAGTGAAGAGGGAGAAGGTACAACATTTACTGTACGTGTACCGCTTGTATATTCAGACTGATGAAGAGAATTAATTTATTATTGATTATGATAGTAGTTTTGATGGCATTTACCGGCTGTGCAACAAAGACGGTAGATAATTCCGGCTATCAGATCTATTATACGAATAACAACAGGAATATGCTTCTAAGCGCAAATTATGTAATCACAAAAGAAGATCCGCTTGACATCGTCAAGGAAATCTGGGAGAAGATGCGCGATCCGGGCAATGCTTCAGAACAGTATTCTTTGATTCCGTCAAAGCTCGAAGTTTTAAAATGGGATCTTACGGATGGCCAGCTTACTGTTACATTTAATTCGGAATATATTAACATGGAGAATCTTTCAGAAGTAATGCTTCGTGCAGCATTTGTAGAGTCTGTAACACAGCTTCCGGAGATTAAAACGGTTGTGTTCCATATCGGCAATGATGTGCTGCGCAATAGCAAGAATGAACCGATTGGAGCAATGACAAGAAGTAACTTTATTAATAATCCTGTTGGTATCAATTCTTATCAGCATGCTTCTCTTACCCTGTATTTTGCCAGCAATGATGGTAATTCCATGGTTCGTGAGATGCGTGACCTGCATTATTCTACTAATATCACATTGCCAAAGGTAGTTATGGAACAGCTCCTTAAAGGACCTATGACGAAGAACCTCCGTAATGTCTTTACTGATGATGTTAAGGTACTCGATGTCTATGTAAATGATAAGAGCTGCATTGTGAATCTGAATAAGGCATTTCTGAAAGCGGGAGAAGATCTTTCCATGAAACCGGAAGTTGTCATTTATTCGATCGTGAATACCTTATGTGATGTTCTGGAGATTGAGCGTGTTCAGTTCCAGATAGATGGAGATTCCAATGTTTATTATGCTGGTGAACTTAGTTTCTCCGGTCCATTTCATCGTAACAGTTCGTTGATCACAACATCTGACAAGTTGAAATCAGATGATGAAGTAAAAGAAGTTGTGGAGCCGCAGATTGGTCTCTAGGAGGACAATCTGTTTATGAAAGAACGAAAATTATTATGGCTATGTATCCCTTTTATCGTGTTTATTCTTTTTATGAACATATGGGGAAGCGGGAAGGTCCCTGACCTTTCCGTATACTGGCCTGAAAAAGAACCCCTTGTCGTTGAGGGGCAGATCTATAAAGCGGGGCATTCAGCTTCCGCATCTACGATTTATCTGAAAAACATTTCTGTTATTTCTGAAGCTGACAAGATTCTGTCAGCAGATACAAAAGAATTTTTATACAATTCAAATATTCTTGTTTATATGAAGGATGATACTGACTTTTCTATTGGTGATTATGTACGTGTGTCAGGAAAGTGTTTGTATCCACATCCTCCGTCTAATCCTGGCTGTTTTGATGGTCAGTCTTACTATGGTGCACAGCATATCTATCTGATGCTGAGAAGTGGTATTATCGAAAAGAAAATGTCACATACTTCTTTCTTTGGGAATCTGATCTTTTCTTTGCAGAATAGATTAAATTATGTCATAGATTCTTCTGCAAGTGATGTGGATGGAACTGTTTTAAAATCGATCCTTTTAGGTGACAGGTCTGGTCTTGACCCGCAATTGAAAGAACTATATCAGGATAATGGTATTATTCATGTTCTGGCTATCTCAGGTCTTCATATCTCAATGATCGGTATGAGCCTGTATTCTTTTCTTCGTAAGAGAGGCATCTCTTTTATCGGATGTTCTGTAATCAGTTTTGGGATTATTCTCTTTTATGGATTCCTAACAGGATTTCCAACTTCTGCGATCCGCGCAATCTTAATGTTTCTGATCTATCTTGGAAGCCAGATCCTTGGGAGGACTTATGATCTTACTAATTCACTTGTGCTGGCAGCTGTGATCATGTTGTATGGTAATCCTGCACTTATTACACAGAGCGGCTTTTTATTATCCTTCGGAGCCGTTCTTGGAGTCTTATCTACACATCTTTTTTCTTCAAAACTTCTGAAGAGATCAAGCTTTGGAATATCCGTAGGAACGTGGCTGATGACGCTTCCGTTAACAGCATATTCCTTCTTTCAGGTTCCGTTAACCGGAATCTTTCTGAATCTTTTCGTTGTTCCATCTATGACGATCATTATTGTTCTTGGACTTCTGGGAACAGCAGTATCGTTTATTTCTTCTTTTCTTGGGTCATTTGTGTTCGGACCGGTTCATTATATTCTGAAGATTACCTTGTGGATCTGCGATATGGTAAGAAGGATTCCATGCTCGATTCTGATAACAGGAAGACCAGAGATGTTACAGATCATACTTTATTATCTGATACTTTACGGAGGAATGTGGATATACGATCTTATCTGCGATTACAAGATTAGAAAGCATGAATATGGTTTGGTTCGATATGAGTCATTGAAAGGATCTGATATCAGGCGTATCTTTCTTGCACTTATTGCAATAGTGGTTCTGTTTTTTCCTTTACAAAAAGGATTCTCCATCACCTTCCTGAATGTCGGACAAGGCGATGGCACCTGTATCAGAAATGATAATGGTAACGTATATATGGTTGACGGTGGAAGCAGTTCTGAGAGCAAGTTAGGAAGCTATACTCTTGAGCCTTACTTAAAATGTATGGGATATCGTAAGGTAGACGGTTGGTTCGTTTCTCATTATGACAGCGACCATGTGAATGGTCTGATTGAAATGCTTGAGAATTATAACAGGGATTTTATTGGTAATAATATTGCAGGTATCACGATAAAGAGAATCGTCCTACCGGATCTTGATGTTGAAGAAGAATTACAAAAGGAGATATTACAACTTGCTAAAAAGAATGAGATTCCTGTGTCATACCTACGTCAAGGCGATACCATATCGGATGCACAAACTTGCTTTACAATCTACAATCCGCGTAAAGGGGTGACTTACGAAGACAGTAATGCCGGTTCAATGGTAATGAAAGTTTCATACAAAGACTTATCGGTGCTTATGACCGGAGATGTTCAGGGGAATGGTGAAAAAGGGCTTCTTGATATAGATATGGGGAAGATAGATATATTAAAAGTGGCACATCATGGTTCAAAAAATAGTTCCGGTGTAGAGATCCTGGAACACATAAAACCCTCTATGGCTGTAATTTCTGTGGGGAAAGGTAACCGATATGGACATCCAAATGATTCTGTATTGGAGAATCTTGAAAAGATCGGATGTAAAGTCAAAAGAACAGATCAGGATGGGCCAATAGTGATTAAAAGATGATGAGGGACGCGAATCTGGGGCGCAAAGAAGCAAAAAAGCAAGTTGTGGCCCCGAAAGTCTATTGGTAAAGAAAAACTATTTTGAAAAGAGAGGTGTTAATAATGTTTCAAAATCACAACCAAATATTACATAGGAAGGAAGCTATTATAGAACGATTACAATATATTCAAGAATTAGAAAATACTCTTCCAAAAGGAGAATTGTTGTGTCGAAGAAATGATAATCGTTATAAATGGTTTCATAAATCAGATAGTGGGACAAAGTATCTTCCAAAAAATAACGAAGAACTGGCAGAGCAGCTTGCTCTTAAACGGTATTATTCACTTGAAAAGAAAGAATTACTTGAAGAATTAGAGGCTTGTAATAAGTTTCTTGAACAGAGTAACCAGAAGAAATCAGTTTCCAGTAAGAGTATTTTCTATCATCCTGAATACAATCGATTAATTGAGAAAAAATTAACAATAATGGATAAAGAGTTACAATTGTGGATGGAAAAGGAATTTCAACGTAATGAAGAACATCCAGAACAATTAACAGTAAAGGCTTCGCAAGGGAAGAAAGTACGTTCCAAGTCTGAGGGACAGATTGACCATGCATTATTCATGGCTGGAATACCTTTTCATTATGAGGAAATATTAGTATTAAATGGAATTGTTTTGTATCCTGATTTTACTACAAGACATCCTAAAACTGGAGAATTTATTTACTGGGAACATTTTGGAATTATGGATGATCGTGATTATATTAGAAAGACAGCTTATAAAATCAGAACTTATTCAGAGAATGGTATTGTTCCATCTATTAATCTGATTACGACTTATGAGACTTTAAAACATCCATTAGACATAGGACTGATAGACAAAATAATAGAAGAGTTTTATTTTTAAAATAATCTATGTAAGTTAGAATTCATGAGTTATAGATGGCACATGCGAGAAGATTACTCTGTTGACTGTATGATATTCATGGATGTATACTCTTGATAAGAATTTTAAAAATGTAGTATTTGAATTTACAATAAGTTAATTGGAGAGTTACCATGACTGAACATAGATATAGAACGGATCAGGGAGATATAGTATATTGGACAAATGAATATGTTGCTAGCAGACCTAATCTCGTTTTTCTTCCAGGATTAACAGCTGATCATCGTCTTTTTGATAAGCAAGTCGAGTATTTTGAAACAAAGACGAATGTTTTCGTGTGGGATGCACCTGGACATGCAGCATCACGTCCATTTGAACTGAACTTTACACTGGAAGATAAAGCAAGATGGCTTCATGAGATATTGCAGATTGAAAAATTTACTTCGCCTATCTTGATTGGACAATCAATGGGCGGATATGTATCTCAGATGTACTTAGAACTTTATCCAGATGAACAAAAAGGATTTGTCTGCATAGATTCTGCTCCTTTACAAAGAAGTTATATTACAGCGGTTGAACTTTGGATGTTAAAGAATGTTGAGCCGATATATAGAATCTACCCTTGGAAATGGCTTTTACGAGATGGTTCCAATGGCTGTGCAACGACACTATATGGTCGTCAATTAATGAGAAGTATGATGGAAACGTATACAGGTGATAAAAAGTATTATTGCCATCTATCGGGTCATGGATTCCGTATTCTGGCCAATGCAATAGAAGAGAATCGACCATACAAGATAACCTGTCCGGCTGTTCTTGTATGTGGAGAAAAGGACATGGCCGGTTCTGCAAAAAGCTATAATAAAAAATGGACAAAAAAAGCCGGGCTTCCAATGTATTGGATAAAAGATGCAGGACACAATTCGAATACCGACAAACCAGAAGAAATTAACAGAATTATTGAAGCTATGTTTAATCGGTAAGTAATAGTATGATAGTTACCGGAACGTGTAATTCACTCCTCGCTCCGGTAACTGTAAGAAGTAAATGAACCAGAGCGAAAATTTCATAAAATAAGTAAGAACGCCCAGAATTGAATACAGAATAGGTCAGAAATATAATAAAATAAGCAACCCCGTCCCAAATTAGATTCAGATTAGGTCGGAAATACAGTAAAATAAGCAACCCCGCCCCAAATTAGATTCAGATTAGGTCGGAAATACAGTAAAATAAGCAACCCCGCCCCAAATTAGATTCAGATTAGGTCGGAAATAC
>JAZLLO010000072.1:0-67873 GCA_045598185.1 Marvinbryantia sp. | reverse complement strand
TTATTTTTTGCAAAGGACAAGGTATATATGGATCTATTACAACAGTCTGCACAAGCCTGGAAAGAAATAACTGAATATAGATATTTGTTCACATATGGCTATAAGAAGCAGCTGTATCCAATTAATCTTACCTTTTCTTTGGAAGATTATCCTCATTTAGCTGGCTTCCAGTATATGAAAGACATCTCACTTCCAAATTATTCTTCTGCCAAAATTGCTGATAGAATTCTTGAGGGTAAAATATTATTTGAAAAAGTTCAAGAAGCAGCACAGTATGAGGATATGATAAAACCTCGCCTTGAAGCATTAGTTCACTTGAAGGAATCTCTTGATAACGAATTCAACTTATATTCATACATGCCACGCATGTATCCTTTTATTACAGGTATTAAAGCAGATTATTTGATATCCAGCCATTTTAGTGTTGATAACTTCATCTTTATCATCAAGGCAAACGCGCAAGGTGAATTAAAATGTGATTTCCTTTGTTGCTCCATTTTTGAAAAAGGTGATCGTGATTATGAAACAAACCAACGTGCCAGAACATTAATGAAGAAAGAACGAATACATATTCCTTCTAACACCACTGATATTCTATTGGATCGCTTATCATCTCAAACTAAGCCTGAAAACGCTTCTACTGAAACATCAGATAATACCGAAACAAAGTCCGACGATTCACAATAATACCACTTCCTTTGGGAGGTGGTTTTTAATGTTATACCCCCATATTCAATTTTGCGACTGCGCACGCAAGACCCACCCGCCGTTCTATAGGAGATAGGTCTGTTGAGATTTCGATACACCCTACCGGTCATGCCAGCGATCCCCTCGCTTCGCATGTATCTGTGAATGACACGACTTGCACAACGCAATCAGATTACTCCGATCATGTGTGCCACCTTCACTCAAAGGAAGCTTGTGATGGATCTCTTCCACCGGAACTAAAACTCCATGCTCATAACACTTCTCACAGAACGGATGCTCTGCAGCATACTTGTCACGGATTCTTTTCCATGCACGTCCATATCGGCGTTTTGTATTCTTATCTCTGCTGAACTTTTCATAATCGCTGTTTGCTTTTCTTGCATGCTCTTCACAGTACCGTCCGGTTACTAATGCAGGACAGCCTGGATAAGCACACGGTTTCTTTGGTTTGCTTGGCACTGTTATACCCCCATGCATAAATAAAGCCCCGAAGGATTACTCCCTCAAGGCTGTGATTTATCGTATACTTTCGCCACTATCATAATAACATATACGCTTATGACATGTTGGGACAAAGTGTGCCAACCTTATTCTGGTACGATAAAATTATTAAGAGCCGAAGCATGAATACGATGGACTGTTCTATAAGACACATTCAGTTCATAAGAAATATCTTCCCAGCTCTCATTCTTCAGATAACGATATTTCAGCAGAAGTCTTTCTTCTGGATTTTCCATTTTCTCAATCGCTGCATTGATTTCTGAACGAAGATCTACAAGCCTGTCTATCTTAGCATCAATCTTTTGTTCATACTCCCATATCTTTTCAATAGTCTTTATGAATGGAGCCTCACTATTACGGTTAGGATTTGTTCCGACTTTTTCTCCATAGCTACATCCTTGAATGGTTCCTCTCATTTTTCGGAGTTGCTCAAGTTCCTGTATCTCGACATTTATCTGTTTATCCAGAAGATATGCTCTTTTTAAATATTCCTTAGCACTTACCATATCTTACCTCCCATCTGTAATCTCAGCACGGAGCTTTCTTATAATAAAATCCCCATCAACTGTTGTGAGTGCGTTATACCACGGAGAGTGAAAAAACTTCTCCAATTCTAATACCTCATGTATTGCTTCTTTGTTGTTTCGATTTTTCTCTACTCTTTTCAATGCATTTCTGTAATCAGTACAAGCTTTGATAATAATTGCATTTGCCAAATTCTCATATGGATTTCCATCCATTTTAGCCATTGGCAATCACCGCCTTCACCTCTTCCACAGATCTAACAACCAAAGCAATACCTCCTGCAGCATTTATCTTACGGATTGTTGATAATTGAAGTTTTGTTGGTGTACCTTCTTCCGTCTTTACTTCAAATCCATAAAATCTTCCATCAATACAGGCGATAATGTCTGGGATTCCGGCAGTTCCATACATACCTCCATGTTCCTTCCAAAAGAAACAATTCTTCACAGTTTTCAAATATTGAACTATTGCTTTCACAATATCTGATTCTTTCATCTGTCAAACAACCTCCTTATAAAACAAGGCATCTGACACATTTGACACGTAAAATCCTACTATACTGACTTTTTTCTTCAAAAAATCATTTATACTATAATTTTTGAATCTAATATTAGATGTAATAGGGTTTCTTCCGTCAAATGTGTCAAACATTATGGTTATCACGGTAACCTTGCTATGGCTAATCAAAATCGTCTGGAATAAAACGAATACCTGTTATAATTCGTCTCTTACCCAATCTATCCACGCCTTTATCTGTACCAGGAACATTTGCAAGTAACTGCTTCACAAAATTCTTCTGTGAATATGGCTTTACACCACTATCTTCACAAAATCCTTTATATGCGAGATACAATTCTGTTGATCCATAATCATAACCAGCGCCCAGTTCGCAGCACTCTCCAACAAAAGAAAGCACATTGTCACTTTCCTCTTTGTATTGTTCCAGTTCCCGCTTATTGCGCTCTGTCTCTGAAAACTTATAATTGTTGTTAATCAGACGTTTTAATCCTTCTAATGCAAAGATGAAAATACCGTCTGCTTCCGCTCTCAGTTTTTCTAAGAGATTCGGGTCTTTTATATTCTCAGGAACAGCATGATCAAAACGGATAAGAATCAGTCTTCTGTAAAATCCTTCTGATTTGTCACCTAGATTTCTCGGAATTGTATTACAAGAGAATAAAAGTCTTGCCTTACTCTGAAATGAGAAGGGATTTTTGTTCTTCTTCTCAACGGTAAGATAATCTTCACCAACCAAAGCTTTAAAAATACCATTATCATCAATATTCTTTGTAGGAAGATCCGCAAAGATATTGGCCAGTTTTCCAAAGAGCTCTGCTGTTTTAAATCTTTCATTCAATGCCTGCCAGGACACATTACTGACATTCTCTGAACCCAAGAGCACCTGGTTCAATACCAGTAGTAACTGAGATTTTCCGGCACCACCTTCACCTACAATTACAAAGCATTTCTGTGCTCTTGTAACCGGTACAAGAAAATATCCCAACATTTCCTGAATCAGAGGAATCTGATCTGCATCCAGAACCTCTTGCAAATACTGCTTAAACCGAGGGCAATCAGCTGTTGCATTATAAGATGCATTCAGCTGAACCGTCGAAAAATAATCCGGTGTATGCTCTACCAGAGAATCTTCCTGAACATTATAAAGACCATTTTTCAGATTGATCATAAAAGGATTTGCATTTAATTCTCTCAAATCCTTCTGTACAAGAATTCTCCATTGATGTTCTGCATCTGTAATCTGGCTCATTCTTGCTTCTGATGAAATCATCTGGTCTCGTATCATTTTTTGAGCTTCCAATTCAGGCATCTCAACATATACACCATTTCGATAAACATAATAAGTTTCTGCAGCATAGAACACATGCTCCGCATCTGCCATATGTTCAGCCAGTACACCAGGTAAGAATTTTAAACCATTCTCAGTAGGCACATACCAGTCCTGAAACTCTGTGTTTTCAATCTTATTCTGTCTGGCCTTCATCCCTGATTGATAATCCTTGTACAACTGCTTTTGCTTTGATACCAACGCTTTGATGTCTGGTGTCTTAAAAGCCTTAAACTTATCCTTCAACTCATAGCTGATTATTATTCCAGCTGTAGCAGGATCAATATTGTAAAGATATTCTTCTACCAAGCGAATTGCCTCTTGCATATCAACAAGCGCATCATTGGTGACTGTATCTTATCTCTACCACAGTGACAGCATCGTAAACGTTTAGCATCAATCCAACGATGAAACCACAGCAGGAGATTATTATCATTGGTCAGTAATTTAAGTATAGTTTCTTTATCTCGTTCCATTTCCTACTCCGATACGGAAACAATAAACGGTGAAATACTCAGTAATTGAGACTTACCGCCTGCTACCGAAATATCTTCATTAACCTTTGGCTTTCATTCTTAGTTATGCCTTGCTCTTCAATCGTCAGATTGAAAGCAAGAAAATCAATATCTTGTATTATCTGTATTATTGTTATATATTGAGTATTCAAATTGACTACATCATGTATTCAATCTGACTACTACGTGTATTCAATTTGACAGTTTTAGGTATTCAATTTGGCTACATCGTTTCATTTTCAGCATCAAGCGACATATGGAATTTATACACGTTTCCTTTCACCTGTTCCAAATAGCCTTTACTCTTCAATTCTTTTACCGCTCTATGATATGAACTTTCAGATATACCAGTTCTTGCACACATCACAATAGGCGATAGTGCAAACGCATAACCATGTTTATTCAAGCAAATATCAACCCATAGGCGATATGCCATATTTGACAGCATCAGATTAGCCTTTTTATTATCTTCACGTGCTATTACTCCAAACGTCTTACCATCTGCAATTTGATTATCAACGATTACTTTATCTTGTTTCGGATGTGAATCTATTTCATTTATATTCATCATTTGTATTAGCCTTTCATTTATTTCAATCGGTCAACTGTATATTTTTCAATCGCATCTCTGATTAACTCAGAATCGTGAAAAACAAAAATATGCTTGGAAGGATTCGCTCTATTTGGAGCAATGCCAACCAGAACGAAACCTCTCTGCATCAAATTACCTGCTAACCTCATTGAATAGACAATAATCTTATTCATCGTGAAAACGGACTATCCTTTCTTAGTTCTTCAATTCGTTTCTTGTACGCTTCTGCATCTTTATTTTTTAACATATGAACTTCATCATGTTCAGCTCTTGTAACATATATCAGATTCGTAACATCATTATTATTTGGATTACCATCAATATGGTGAACAATCTTTTTACCCTTTGGATTACGCATAAAGAACTTAGCTACCAGCTTATGAACATATACTTTTCTTTTCTTATCATTTTGGTCAGTAAGCGTTACATATAATCTTTTTGTGTCAGGCTTTTTATTCGGCTTCAAAATCTTACCCATTAATGCACTGTAAACCTTACCGTAATTAGAAACCCAGTATTGAACTCCAAACTGCCATTCATCGCTATAGTCTCCAACACAAATACCATCTACAGGCATGAAATATTCACCACTACCAACAACAAGCGAACCGAAAGCGTATGCCTTACCAACGTGGAATCGCTTATTCCATCTGTTCCATGCGATATTGTCGCTCAATTTACTAAATGACCAATTAGCAATATCATCATTTACTAATTCAAGTATGTATTCTTCAATAGGTTTGTTTGGAACTCCATCGCTCTCTTCTCCGTATCGTTCACATAGGTATTTGAATACCTCGGCTCTGAAATCCTCATCGCACTGAACCGCAAACTGCAAACTACCATCATCGTTACTTGTTACATTCATTTCATTTACTACCATTTGTCTTACCTCGTTTCTATTTTTTTGAAATGAAAATAGCAACAAAAAAAGCTACTCAAATCAAGCTGAATCGTTTCTATGAAACGAACAACCTAAAATGAATAGCTTTGTGTTTAACCTTCGTCCTATCTTATTTGCGGATAAGACCATCATTCTTTGCTTACTTGGTACGCAAAGGCGAACGTAAATCGTAGTGTTGCATTGTGGCTTTATCGTTCGCAACGTCCACCACTCTACTCTAATCAATAATAAGAACTTGAAGCGTAGTTGTCATTACAAGCAAGTATTACGCTCCACTACTTGCCTGCTGAAAAGGTCATTTGTATGCTATGTGCAATCAGTTTCTTTCTCTGATTTATGCACTCGTTATTTAATTTACATTCATAGTATATCACGTTTATTCACGCTCGTCAATCACAATTTGTTATTTTTTCACAAATACCAACCCTTGCTTTTGTGCATAATTGATAAATCATTTACTTATTAAAGTGTGATTATAACAAATAACTCATTTGCACATCAATAAAAGGTGGATTTTATTTCTGCTTTAGTTCTGCTACCTTGCGTTGCAATCTATCACATTCCCAATTAGCTTTAATCACATCATGCTTTGTCTTTGCAAGTTCTCGTTCTGCTATCGGCATCACGAACGCAATCACACGTTCATTATTTTTTATGGTAGCAGGCAGCAGGCGGTATATTTTTAGTATTAATTTAGAATTTATCATATCGTACCCCTTTATCAGAAAAGGGAGCAGGGCAACCACTCCCCACTCCCATATATAAACAGGCGAAAGGTAATAAGCCTGCTTATATCAAAATACCTCAGTAAACATTGTCTTATCTTTTACACCTTTAGCAAGTGTTATATTTCTTTTCCCATTTGATTCATACCAGTTCTGCATATCAGCATTGATTAAATCAAGTATGTATTCATTCATGGACTTGTTCGGAACTCCATCTTTCTTTTCACCGTATCGTTCACACAAATACTTGAATACCTCAGCTTTAAAATCAACACCGCTTACATCTTCACTTGGAACTCTTACAATAGCAAGGTTGACTAACTTCTTATGATAATCTTTAACAGCATCTGCGTTTGTTTTCTTTTCTGCCATTCTCAACACCTCATTTACTTCCTAATAAATATGAGTATACACATATTCCATTAAAAAATCAAGTGTATTGTGTATGCACATATCGTATATTATTATTCGATATGGTAGCAGGGGAGAAAGAACTTCAACCCCTGCCCCCTGCTATCTATCGTGCAAGTTCTTCTCTGAAAGTAGCTTTCAACAGTTCAGAGAGAACCGCTACAAGGTCATTATCTTGGAATCTGTACCACTCATGAATAACGACATTATCAGCAAGAACATCATAAGTAATATTGAATTTCTGCCAGTACCCTTCAACCTGCATCTTTGCCATGATAACGTGTGTTGTATTGCCTTTGCTTTCTCTCACATCTGAAAGACCAACCTTATTACTTGCCATGAAATCTTTTCTCATTGTCTAAATCCCTTTCTAAATTGATATTAAAGTTTGGCATCGGGGGAATTACTCCCCCTTGCCTTTATGCTCTATGAAACCTGCTACCGCAATCACAACACATTACATTCACTTCTTTAGTTGAACGAATGATAGTACCGCAATCACAAACCCATTTGATTGAGTTGCTACCCTTTGGCTTTCTTGTTCTGATTGGCTTTGGTGAACCGCTATTATCAGTAGCACCGAATCCGATGAACAAATCACTCTTTCTTGCAATCTTGAAATCTTCAAGACCATAGCTGATAATGAAATCAAGAGTTGATTCAGTAGGACTTGTTACTGTCCAACCATATTTACTATCTTGTTCAATCTGTAAGTGTGCAATCTCTTCTGCTGTCTTTTTGAACTTCTTATTGTGATAATAACCGCTCACGTCTTTAATACCATGAATGATATTGTAAAGGTGGCTCATCTCATGTAACAGGCTTGCTACCACGTTCTCAATCGGGCGATTAAGGTAATCAGCTGAAATATTCAGTTCATACGAATCACCTTTCTCAGATACCCAAACCGTATCAGTAGTGATATGAGCATAGCTTAATGCTGAACTCTGTACTGTAATTGTTGGAACTGGAAGTTCGTTATTAAAGTAATACTCGTTCGCATATCCGAACATCTTAGCTAACTTATTAACTACTCTTGTGTACTTGGTCATTTCTTTACTCATATCTATCTACCTTTCTATCAGCGGCTTGTGTTGTGGTTGATTGCCTTGCTGATGATTCTATTATATATGTGTATGCACATCTTGTCAATATGTGTATGCACATAATATTGCACAAATATGTGTATGCACATTTGTTTATTCTGCCTATTGAAATGTGTATGCACATTTGATATACTAACATCATCAAGAACAACCACAAATCAAACGAAAGGTAAAGGTAATACAAATGAAAAACATCAACGAAGTAATGAGAGAGTTAGCAGAGTACACAGCACTGAAAGAAGAAATGGAAATGCAGATTGAGGCATTAAAAGACGAAGTTAAATCTTACATGACCGAACAGGGAGTTGACGAAGTTCTTGCAGAGGACGGAAGCAAGGCAACATGGAGAGAGGTAATCTCCAATAGATTTGATAGCACCGCTTTCAAGAAAGACTTCTTAGATATTTACAAGGAATACACCAAAAAGACCACAAGCAAAAGATTTACATTCAATGCTTAATATACAAGGGGGAGAAAACAAACTCCCCCAATCTTATCAAATGAAAGTGTCATAACTTAAAAGATTTGAAACGGTGTCATAACTTTCAATCAATGATACCGTACACCGTACCAAAACATAGTATCAAAAGTAACGGTGTCATCAGCTTATCAGAAGGGAGTAACTACTATATGTTATATGGATATGCTCGTGTTAGCACGAAAGGACAAGCAACAGACGGTAACAGCTTAACAGCACAAACAAATAAACTCATGGAACAGGGAGTTGCAAGAGAGAACATCTACACCGATTCATTCACAGGTACAAAGATGAACCGCCCCGAACTTGATAAGCTACTCAGTAAGCTACAAAAGGGAGATACGCTTATCGTATGTAAGTTGGATAGGTTCGCTCGTTCAGTGTCGCAGGCATCGGAAGTTATCACAGAACTCATTGATAAGGGAGTAACCGTCAACATTCTGAACCTTGGCATCTTATCGAATGATTCAGTGAACACGCTTATGAGAAATATACTTTTGGCTTTTGCTCAGTTTGAAAGAGATATGATAGTTCAGAGAACGCAAGAAGGTAAAGCCATTGCAAAACAGAATCCGAACTTTAAAGAAGGTAGACCACAGAAGTATTCACAAGACAAATTGAAATATGCTTTGCATCTCTTGGAAACCGAAAGCTATTCAAAAGTAACAGAGATAACAGGCATCAGTAAATCAACTCTGATACGTGCAAAGAAAACGCAGACCATCACAGCTTAATAATAAATCTCCAATCGGTAGCAGGATATTCTTTAACACCTGCTACCCTTTTTATGTTACGGTAGCAAGCAGGGGGGGAGGCGGTATGCAGGCATAGGGGGGTAGATAAAATTTAGAGAATCAACCGCCATGTTCAGAAAAGAGTATCGTGCTGTCTTTCACTCCCACCTAATTAAAATTAATCTTTAATTATTTCAAATGAAAATAAAAAGAAGGGATAACCGTTTTTGGCTATCCCTTTCTGATTGAAGTAATGTCTCTTTTTTGCTGTTATTGCCTTGATAATATCGTTGTTCTCTGTTTCCCTTTGGTTAAGTGTTGGTTAAGTTTGGTTAAGTGCAACCCTCAAAACCCTTGTATTTACTCACTTTTTGAGCTACCGCTACGCATTGTAGGGAGCCCTACTGATGTTGGGACTCCTTGATAGTTGGTGATACTCCTTTACATTTCTTGATACTTTTCGAGAAGGTTATTTCTATCTCCCAATACATCAAAAATGATGTCATTTGATGTAAATTTGATGTAATTCAGGAATTTTGATGTCAATCTCGAATCATCGGAAAGGCCATCATGGACCTTTTCCTGTTGATCTTAATCAAAAAAATTAGTATCATCTTCTAACGCCTGAATACTCTCCGCATTCTTTTCTCTCGTAGCTTCAGCATATATATCCATTGTTGTCTCGATCGATGCATGACCCATGATGGACTGAATAACCTTGAGATTCGTTTCGTGTTCACAAAGCCTTGTACAGAAGGTATGTCTGATATGGTGACACGAAAAATGCGGTATAATAACCGGCGTTCTTTTCGCACGAAGCGCGTTCATAATTTCTCTATCATTATATGTAGTATAGATTCTCTGGATTGCTTTATTGATTGCCTGCGGATTTAAAAGCCTGTTATCTTTATTGGAAAATATAAAATCCGTATAACCATCGATCGTATCCAAGTTTGGACCGTAAATCTTCTGTCTTTCCTTCTCGGTCTCGAATGCTTCTCTCACGCTTTTCATCATCGGAATAACCCTTGTTCCTGCCTCTGTTTTCGGAGTAGATGCAATAAAACGCGCTGTTCCTTTTCCATGAGCAAGATAAACAATTGCGTGATTGATGCTGATCTCTTTTTTCTCGAAATCAATATCCTCCCAACGAAGCCCGATAACTTCTCCAATTCGGCAGCCTGTTCCAAATAATACTGCGAACAATGGCAACCAGTGACAAAATATAGGGTCTTCTTCCACATAACCAAGGAATGCTTTCTGCTGTTCATGAGTTAACGCATGTCTGATTCCTTTGTTCTTTCCGGCATGTTTCTTGATCTCCGCCATCACACCATCTGATGGATTGATACGGATCACATTATCCCTGACTGCCATCTGAAATGTAGGATGAAGCACAGTATGGATGTTATCCAAAGTATTTGCCTGAATTCCTTTGTTTAAGAGGAGATCCTGATAAAACAGTTTCACTTCGGAATAACGAATCTGTGAAATCTCTTTCTTTCCCAAAGTTCCCCTGACAAATCTATTGTACATATACTGATAATTTGCTTTTGTATTAAGTTTTAAATCTACTTTTGTTTCAATATACCTGTCAAACACATAGTTCAAACTCACTTTTCCTCTACCGTAGGACGATAACTCATCCAACAGATCCTTCGTAATCTGTTTTTCCTTATCACGAAGTTCAGCAAGTGACATTGCATAGGTAACCTTACGATTCCCCATTCTATCTGTGTACTGATAGATATATCTACCGTCCCTTCTTTGGGATTCACCTTTTCGAAGGACACGGCCTTTTGAATCTTTTCTTGAACCTGACATCTTTCCACCTTTCCAGATAGGAAAGAGGTCACACTGCTATTCTTTGGTATTACTTTTTTCTAATAATGAATAGAAACCATTTACCAGTGTTTGTGCTACAGAAAGGTTATTCTCTTTGGCATATTCATTGATTGCTGCACGTTCAGCCTTTGACAATCTGATACACAGCTTTTCTCTGCGTGGATCATCAATTTTATGTCTTCCTGATCTGCCTGCAACTCCAGACATAAATGCACCTCCAATAACTAACCTTATCTATATCATAAGGTTCTATCTATAAAAAGTCAATATTTTCTGTGCCATACATATAAATAAATAAATAAATATATAGCAGTCATACACTTAGCCTCTGAGACGATCAAAGTATTCCTCGAAAACCTTACGATTCACACGTGGAATCTTATTTCCTGTTCCCCAGTAAACCAGGGCATTTGATTCAATCGCCAGTTTTCTAAATGTATTGTAGGAAATGTTATACAGTTCCTTTCCCTCACTGAGGGTAAGCCAGTTCTTGTCATCCATTGTAAATCTCATGAATTTAACCTCCATTCACGTAAACAAGACCAGCAGAAGAATGTCCAATGCTTCTACTTTTATCTTATGTTTACGCAAATGGAATGTCAATATGCATGGCATTAAAAATAGCAGTTAACCCCTCTTCTGTTTGAATCAAAGGAGTTGTTCAAAATATCCTTCAAATACCTGCTTGTTCACACGTGGAATCTTCTGACCTATTCCCCAGTACACGACTGCTTTTGCCTCAAAAGCAAGTTCCCTGAACTTGTTGTAGGAAAGATTATAAAGTTCCTTTCCATCATTGAATGTTAGCCAATTTTTGTCATCGACAGTAAATTTCATATTGCACCTCCGCTGTATTAAATATTTATACTCCAAAGTCATTCCAATAAAACATCAAGAAGTGCAAGAAAAACCTTCTTCCATTCTTCTTTACGTTCTTTTCTGGATAAACTTTGTAAATGTGTGCGCATACGAATAATGTCATCATCGATCACGGAACTTGCAACCGGCTCCCCAATGCCATAGTAAAGCAGATCAAAGTCAACACCATAATGCTCAGCAACAGCCATGACTTTCTCATCCGTCCATGTATAACGATCTTTCAAAAGATCTGACATATGTCCTTGAGATACACCAATTGCTTTTGCCAGATCACAACGTTTTTCATTATTCTTTTCACGGAGTTCATCTACTCTGCTTCCTATTGTTCTGATGTTTTCAATCTGTTTCATATCCATATGCTACCTCACATATATGATATTAACAGATATCATAAAATATGGATTACGGTATTGCCGAAGAACACTACGGTATTACCGAAGTTCACCTATATGCTTTTGTTAGTACAACAAAAACTATTTTCTTTTTTACATGTACATTCTAACGCTCAATTCGAAAGAGACTATTACTAATAAGAATATTCCTCAACATGTCCAGCACGAATTGAACATGGTTTCCAAAGCCATGCACCCGTTTGAGCCCTGTACATGTATCCCTGATTTTCAGGTGTATGAATAAATGTGATAGGATCCTTCTGTCCCGGAAGTTGTATTTCCACCTCTGCTCCTGGCGTAGCAAAATAACCTATTGGAGCTTCCCCCTCTTCCATCGACGCAAGAACCAAATCATAAGAACCATTTAAATCATATAGTGTAATAATCTGCTGTCCTTCTCGATCTTCAGAGCTAATATTATCATATATATCGTAAGAACCATCGAGACTCTCGACCCAAGCATCGACATCATAACGAGTTCCGTTCTGGTCTTCTACAATCCAAGTCACTGTAATAGTTATTTCTGAACTCTCAGAAACATTATTTTCTTCTGATATAGTATCTCCTACATCTATAGTTCCAACTTCATTATTATTTTCTTCTTTTATATCTGAAATGATAGAACTAACATATTCTTTTTCTTTAGACTTAACTTGATTTTCACTGTATACTTGATACGCTTTATATCCACCTATAGCCAGGATAAACACTAGAACCCCTATTGTAGTTCTTATGTTAATAATAAATTGATTCGTTCGATATTTAACATAAATAACAAAGCAAACCAGTAATATAGCCATTTCAATATAGTCACGAATAAACAATGTCCAATACTGCAACGTAGATATTCCACTCACTCTTAAATACAGATATTGATAAATGACCAAAAATAACAGTGCTAAAAAATACTTATATTCTTTCTTTATACATTTTGACAATAACCAAACTATAGCAATCACAAGAAATGGCTGCAAAATGTTCTTATGGTAGAATTCAAACGTATAATTTAATCCAATATCAAAGTTCTGAACAATTAAGATAATCGAATAGATACTTGCATATACGATAGCTGATTTTGTTTTTTTATTAAATCCAAGATACACCAATGCTGCAAATGCCAACAAATTAGTAACATTGAAAAATCTGTATAATATAGAGGCATAATCTTTGCCAATTAATGGAAAAATAATAAATCCCATAATCACAATCAGGAGTAATATTATTTCGGTGATAATTTCTGTCCATACATCACCGAACAATTGTAATATGTTAGAGCCAAATCCTGAAAAAGTGATTTTTTTACCACTTTGTTCCATTGCTTTGAGCAAAGCTGACTGTACTACAATACCTGCAATTGCAATAATAATTGTAAGGAATATCGCTGTAGTATTATCAATTCCTCTTCCATATACCAACTGATTCAGGGCATTTGACGGATCAGAGCCTCCTAACAGTCCCATATGATTGATCATTATGGAGCCTGTAATGGCAGTAATAACAATAAATGCGTATTTATGATATATCCATACAAAAATACTCATAATCGCAGCTATAACTACTGCAATAATAAACGCTGTTGTCAAGTCTGAATCCTGTAACATCATACCTATTACTAACAAGGAAATGAGAAATGACATAATAAACGCTTGAATACTCATCAGCAATCGCTCAAGCCAGATTGATAATGCAGCTCCTATAATACCAATGACTATCATCATTAGTATTGCTGTAGCATCATCCATATCTCGTACAGCATAACTTCCGGTTAATGCCATAATAATAAGAATCACATAGGAGAGTGAAAATCCCCATACAAATCCTAAAATTGCTTCAAATAATTTTTTAAAGACAATTGCAGTAAAACATACAAGTATGCCTACAATAATAATAACTATATTTATTGCTTGTAAATCCATATATTCCTCCGTTTCTCAAAAGATCATCGAATGATACTGCTATCTTCATTCAAGGTTCTATCATTTACTACAAAATTCCGTATAGCAAACTTAATACCTAGAATAACTTGAACCTAATTCCTGTAGTCTAGCAATTCTATCATCTGTATGTGGATGAGTAGCATACAATGCATTTAATAATCCATTCTGCGGCTTTGTGCATAGATTGCTATCTAATACAAGTGCCAACGAATTTCCAAACCCCAAAGAATAAGCATATTCATCGGCAACATACTCATTCTGACGCATAGACCACATCAGAAATAGCATACTAAACTTAGACCACATCCAAATCATAATTGCAGATAAGGAGGCCGCTAAAGTAGCAATCAATCCAACAAAGACACTCTTTGTCATTGTCCCTGCAATAATTCCACAAAGACCTGATATCATCCAGCATATAACTTTAATTACAAGTAAACATACAGCAATAAAAATATTGGCTCCACCAATCAACAGCTGAAGCGCGGAATGACCATATGCAATATGTCCAATTTCATGTGCAAATATTGCCATGATTGCCTCATCTGACAATTCCAAAAGTCCATCAGTAACACAGATAGTTTTCCTTCCGATTGCAAATGCATTTGGTGAATCATCATGAATAATCTTCAGATTAATTGAATTGACCATTGATGGTGTTCTCTCTTTTGCTCGGTTATATACTATTTCAAGTAATGGAATTAAACGTATCTTAATATCTTTTCGTTTAATATCTTGCGCACCTGCTAGGGCGGCTAAAACAATTTCACCAACAGGCGATAAACTAATAATAACGGTAAATATATACATCAATGATACTATAAGTGTATTTTCTCCTGTTATTCCTTCAGGTGAAAACATCAACAATAACATACCCATATTCATGATAAAAAAAATCAATGTTCCCAAATTCTGAATACGAACAATCCTTCCTACTCTATGCCATATATCCAATGTATATACCACCTCTCTACAATTAATCACAAAACCGGCAAATAATTACAACTTCTCTGACGAAAGCTCATTTATATAGTCTTTTGCTATAACCGACAAAACATTTTGAATACAGTCATCTCCAAGAATAATCTTAATAAGGGCTAATCCTTTTGAATAATCCATGTTTTCAACGTTATCCCCACATACAGACGAATAGAAATCATCATATTCTTCTTTGGCCCGAAAATATGTATCATAATCGAAATTCTGAATGACGTCAAATTTGAGAGTAAAAATACCAAAACTATCTACAATTTCATTAACACCAAGTGTTTTTATGGTGCCTGTCTCACAATCAATGCATATCATTCTTTTGATTTCAGCTTGATTGGATGTAGTAATCCAGTACAAAAAAGAATCGTATTTCCTGCCTCGAATTAAACATTTAAACGGAATTGATTCCTCCCATTTATCAGGAATATCTTGGATTGCTTTAGATCGATACAATGCATCTTTAACTTTAAAATAATCCACTTGAGTTCCTCCTCACCTAATAATGTCACATGTAACATTTGCCGGACGACCTGTCAATGCGCGAGCTAGGTTCCTTGCAGAAATTATCCCCATCATACCGCTTCCTGTATCATTATAAATAAATGTATTTCCGTCCTCCGACACACTAATCAATGAAATTGCGTGACCACCACTCTGTCCATTTCTCCACAAATAAGCAACGTCAACACTGACTATAACCCCATGACCAGTACGTATTGCCTCGCTTAATTGTCTTGTTGTCTCTTGTCTGTCACTGTTCACGGGTAAACAATAAGTCTGCAAACCACAACGAGAAAGTATTTCCTGTCTATTCCTCACTGTCGTACCCCCGCGTTCTTCGGATGCTGAGTTAAATAATTCCATACTCTCTAATACATCATCTGAACTGTGTATTGCTGCTGAAATAATAGAGTCTTCAGTGGATCCCGTTACCCCAGCCATAGTAAGAATATTGGAACATTGACAAAGTCCACATGTTCCCTCCATATCATATTGACTATTTCCCTGCTGCCTTATTAGTAAACTATTTGTTCCAACCGGATCATTGTATACTCGCATCTCAGTACCATTGATATTTTGCGAAGAAAATCCGTATCTCGTCACTGATATCGATCTTGGTACAGAAAGTGTTCCAGAGTAATTCATCCAACCTCTGCTTCTACAATTTTCAATAATTGCATCAAAATCTGCTGCTGTTAGTGTTGATACCGGATGAGAAAAATCTCCATTCAAATTACGTAGTAATTCTGCTTGTTGCATATTTCTCTGATAATCTAATATTGCGTTCATTACAGGGCCTCGACTTAACCCTCTATTTTCTAAATTTTCCGCATAATTCTCAATAACTTGATCTATCGCTACTAATCCTTGTTTAAAATCGCTCATCTTTTCAGCTTCACTCTTTTTTCTTACGAAATCACTTTGTTGTAATGCCTCAACAAACGACGTACGAGTTCTATCCGTTGAATTCGAACCAAGCTGAGTATTTTCATATTCTTGTAAACTTTTTACGAGAATCGATAGCGATTTTTCTGCTTTCATAAGTATTTTAAGTAAAGAATTTAGTGTACGATTACATTCATGCACAACACATCCTAACTCTTTATACTTTTTATCAGTCCAACCATCATCTAGTTTTTGATATTTACGAGCAATCGATTCCTTGGTTGACTCAATACTTGTGACTGCTTTGGTAATGTTGTTCCAAGCTACAAGAATGGTCGAAGAATCTGTATTCACATTACCCATAACATCCCTCCTAATAAGTAGCCATAACTGAATGATTCCAACTATCGTTTTATAGTTTTAAGATCGTTTTCAAAAAAATAGACAAGTTCTTTTGCACTCGGTGCCACATATGGCTTCATCTGGAATGTGTTCTTGACACTGTCCGTGAAATAAACAGTATTATCTCTCAGACTAGCAACAGACACATTTTCAACCAAGTTGTCCGCATCGTTTCCACCTAACGAGAAAATGATTCGTTCAGGGAACTTTGTAAGAATATTTTCGCCATAATACATGTTTTCTCTTACAGTCTGATAGTCCAAGGATGTAACAACAAAATGAATACCAAATCCAGAACCATCTTCTATCATCTTAATCAGTTTCTCACCAGCAGGCAGATTATCCGATGTTGTTTCCCTGTTCGCAAACATATTATTAATTGCCGCAAAAGGATCTGCCAGATTGATATCTTCTGATACTACTGGTTCATCATCAACATATTCACTTTCATCAAAAGATTCTCCCTTGAACATTGTCTTCACAATATCCAGGAACTGCAGATTCTTAATAACAACAAAGATTACATCATTGCTGTTCTGTTTTTTCCACGCTTGATAGTCTTGATATATTTCTCTGATGAAATGAATAATATCGCTTCGACCGTCTGCCACCTTAAATCTATCAGTTGCAGATAACAGAACATCATAAATGTCTTGTGATGTATCTTCACCAACTAACTTGTCACCATCGATGCAATAAACCCTCGCATGCTTATTGAGGATTGCTGAAATCATATAGCTATTTGAAATCATGTTAGCCATACGTTCATTAGATCCGCAGATCAGCAGATTATGTTTTTTCTTCTTATCAATTACTATTTCGAGAGGATTTGCAACTTTGATGAGCGGACCCATTTGAACCCTAACAGGACTTTCGGTCGTGATACCAAAGCCATTTGAGCGGAAGTAGTCCAGCAATTTCGTTGTCCTTCCACCCTCGAACGTCTGTAACGTATAAGGCTTATCCGCAAAGGTACTGCTAATCAAGTCTAAATAATATCTCTGCGTCTCACTATCACAGTATGCCGCACGGAATCCGATATTTGCTTGTTCGGTATAGTCCAAATTCATAACAACTGTTCCAATCGGACCCTTCATCATAGACAATGCCTTTGTATCATTTTGATCCGAGAAAAGATATCGAGCATCGTTTTCACCACATTTGAGACCGATTCTTATACGCATCTGCTCAATGGTACCCGTAGACAAAGTCAAATCACTGATAATTCTTGTAGACTGTGTTGCCATGAACAGGTGTATTCCATAAGAACGGCCCTCAGTAACAATACGCTTGGTCAGTTCTGCACAATGCATAGCGACTTTCCTGTTAGTTGCATCGTTAAACAGAATCTGGAATTCATCCATGATAACCACGATTCGTGGCATAGATTTTCCACGAATTGCTACATAATCGGCAAGTTTTGATACGCTCTCTTCGCCCTTGAAAGAATCGCCTTTGAATGCGTTAGAACGAATTTCAATCTCTTGCACAAGATTTTCAAGAATACTTTCACCAAATTCCTGCATGGCATCCAACGCTAAGAGTTGAATGTGCGGAAGGCGTGCCGATTCATAAACTTTAAATTCGGTACCGCCCTTAAAATCCATCAAATAGAGTTGCAATTCATCTGGAGAATAATGCAGCATGCAACTCATAATAAATGTATGCAGCAATGTAGATTTACCAGATCCTGTTGCACCGGCAATCAAGCCATGATGTGACGAACCTTCGCCTATCTTCATGCTGATTATTGAGTCTCCATCTCCTATACCAACCGGAACCGACAAAGATTTTGCTGAACTCATTGAGAACAGATTATTTGCCAAAATATCTTTGAAGGAAAGTCCTTGCTTCTTTATTATTTCGCTCTTATCGAAATACTCTTTAGCAAACTGATCTGCTTTTCTAGTTGATACTGTCTCTGGAATGTTGATTTTCAAATTATATGGCAATAAACCATACTGACCTTCTTTATAGTCAACAACCGCACAAAATCTCATGATGTTCTCAAGTCGATCATCAATGCTGTCGTAGCGAGAAAACACCACTCCGGGATTATGGCAGATCAGCACAAATACACCACACTTATTGCCGTTACGTAGGATGTTCATTAATAAATCAAGACTTCTGCTGTCCATTCCACTAGGAAAGTCATACAAGGCCAGCAAAGTAATTGGTTCGGCTCTGTTCGGAGTGTTGAGGTTGTAGTCCAAGATGTCCTTGTATTTATTACCTAGTTTTTCAAGGATAAATTCATCAATCTGAGCATTGATCTTTTGCAGTCTTTCAGTAATCGCCTCTGCATTGGTGTAAATTTTCTGGTCAAACACATCCGGAGATTTTTTTCTAAACTCTAGGAATGGCATAATGCTATTTCCGCGCTGTTCTGGATCACAAATACATATATTCACCTTCGTAACGGGCATAGCCGATAAGAAATTCCACATTACATGATGCGTAAACGGCAGAATATTCCTATTATTACTTTCAGGACAATTGAAAAACAAATTAAAGCTGTTCTTCAAATCGAATGTAAGCGGCAGCTCGACATAGCCAATTTCATCTTCACTGAAAGTTCCAACGCCAAATTTGTCAACGATTTGCTGATAGCCAATGCTATCTGAAAAAATGTCAGCAGGGTAGAGAACGCTTCCTAAAGTGACTAATTCAGGGAACGGCGTTCCAATTTCAGGCACAGTTGCATACTGTTTCTCATACCCATCAAGCAACCCTGAAATATACGCGATATGTTTATCCAGCTCCGTAGGATCTTTTGTATCCACAAGTTTCTTGATTAGCGGTGAGAACGCTATACCTCTGTTCTTAATACCTTCGAAAATCAGCATATACTTGCTGAAGAATTTCGCAAATTCCATTTTCTCCGGCATTCCGAAGCATGTCAGCGGAAGTCCTCTATACAGAAACTCCGTACCACTTTGAGTAATATTTGTAGCCAGTTCGGAAACAGTTTTTATGCTCTGCTCGTATTCGTGTGAACGTACCCCTTCTGTGCTAGAAATATAGGAGATAAGTACATAAATACCGCAGCGGCTCCCGTTTCGGAGAATATTTCTCAATTCCGCTAAAGTGCGTTCATCAAATCCCTTAGGAAAGTCATATAGAACAACCAATTCAACAGGTGCCTCAAACTCCGGATGCTCTTTCTCATAATCGAAGATAGTTGCATATTGGTTTCCAAGTTTCTCTTGCAGTGTTGACTCAATATAATCATTTAATTGTGAGACTTTGGATGATACATCTTCTTTATTGATGAAAATGCGTTCACCAAACAAATCCTGCAGTTTCTTTTTAGCATCAAAAAAAGGTGAAATGCTGTTTCCTCTGTTTTCAGGATCGACAATGCTGAAAGTTACTCTGGACACAGGGACTGCCGATAAAAATCCATACATAATAGAATGCGTGAACGCATGCACCGCAGTTTGATTACTATTGTCATTCACTATCATCCATGCTGGGGCATCTTCGACAGAGAGGGCTACCGGAAGACGAATTGCTCCATTCACTAGAAGCTTTGCACATTTTTCCTTGATTATAGATGCAATAATCTGTGACTGAACAAAAAAGTCTACCGGATAATCTACAAACATCATGTTGAATACGCCATCTGTAATGACACTTGTAGAATTGACCTTGCTGATTCCATTTTCATAATGGACAATCAGCTGAAACAGGTATTCAACAAATTCATCAGGAAGGATATCTTCAAGTTCTGTCCAAATCCTTCCAGCAATATCGTCTAACGTAATAAGATACTTCTGTTCGAATGCTTCACTTTCGTTACGATGTTTTTCTGTCAAAGAACCTTTCTGTGTTAAATAGCTTTCTCTGAGTCCAGAAAGATTTTCTTGTGTTATAAGAGGGAGTTCTCTTTCTATCTCACTAACAAACAATGTAATTGTATTTTTCAACACAATTAGGTCCTCATAATCCTTTTTCCTTTTGCTGGAAAACAAATAATTTAATCCGTTTATCAATGCTGGAAGAATGTCTTCAGAGTATTTCTTGAAAAGTACATTATAGTTGCTTCGAATCTTTTCTAAAGCTTCAAAATAGTCCGTAGCATCATCATATTCGGAGTTGGTCTGTCCGGCTAAAGATTCTTCCTTTTTCTTCTTGGTTTTTACATAGTATTTATCAACAGAGGTCAGTTTTTCATCCCACTTGGTCACCTCAGCTAAAATTCTCTTAGCTTCACTAATGGTCTTCTGAGACTTTGTTTTAACTGCAGTACAAGAAGTCTGATAGCTGTCATCCAAGCCATGCATTGCGTTACTTTGGCGAGCATGAAGGTTTCCTTTTTCTCGCTCATAAGTTGTCTGCGTTCTATTTATGAGATTTTCGGCTCTGTCAGCAAATGCATTGATGTCGGTCACTAATGTGATTATTTCGTTTTGCGCTATTGCCTTCATCTACAAGCGTCCTTTCTACAAAGATGCCGTGGCATTTTTGTTATTTTTCTTCAGTTTCGTATTTACAAATGTGCCCTTCCTTACAATTCGACTTACAGAAGTCAACGACTAAAGAAGTTGTAATCTGAAGTGGATAGCTAAAGATTTCCACCATCTCGCCACCAATTTCAGGATTACAAGTGTTGCATACAATGGTGTACTGTTTAAGGTCATTCAAGACTCTAGGAATATACTTATCGTTAGTAAGGTTCAGCATATCAATGATCATTTTGATACCAATCGTAGTAATAAAATTGATGTCAACTGAGATACCTGGCTCAAACTTTACACCTTCAGTCTGTTCCTGGTTAGAGTAAATATGGTGGTTTGCCTGCGCTCTTGCGGAAATATTGCCACCTTCGCCCAGTGCACACTCATAGCATGGCATATGTTTTCCTGGAACATGATAAAAAATTTCACCAGCAAAAGCTCTTTCCCAAAATCCAATAGAAATAAAACTAACCGAATAATAGATACTGATTCTATTTGTATATACATCTGCAGCACGGTTGTCTGCGCATCCAACAAATACCGTATCGCCCTCAACGCAGAATTCATCTAGCATAGTTTTAGGCAGGTTCTGTACAATGCCTTCAAATTTTTCTATATGGACATTAGGATTGATATTTTTCAGTTTGCGTTCCAACGCATTAACTTTAAGATCTCCAACGTCTTCAATTCCGCACTGGTGTCTGCAGATATTGTGATACTCGATAATATCTGGATCTGCGAGAAGAAAATGTCCCACCCCCGCACGTGCAAGTTCCATTGAAACCAGACTGCCAACTGATCCGCAACCCAAGATTATTGCTTTTTTCTGGGACATGGTATCCGTCTCCAAGATTCCTTTGTTCCTTGAGAAAATACTCTGATATAATCCATAAGATTCAACCTTCAGTTTCTTTCCATCATAATAGAAGCTAATAGACTTCCCATCTTGGATTGCACAAAACTCCGTTTTAGGAATATCACTACCTGCTGTAAGAACTTTGCAAAGCAAATCACCGCGACTATTCAATGTTTCTGGGAAAATATTGAAGATATATGTATCCTCATAATACCTTCCGTATAGAGATCTTATTTCTGTATTCGCCAACTGTTCTTCGGATATAAATACAGTTTTCTCAATCTCATCACCGAAAAAATTTTCTAACATCTTTATTCACCTCGTTTATCAAATCTGATAATCTTACGCACTCCATCTAGAATTCGTCTGGCATCCTGCTCGACAGACTCTTGGATTTCGATAATACTTTGTCCTTCAAATAAACCTTGTTCGCCAAAACGACCTACATCTTCGCTCATTCTATAAAGATTTTCAAACAAGCCTTCTTCATATACATAGTTCGCTCCTTCATATTGGAACACGGTTCTCTGCTTATTTTCATCATAAACGAAAAACAGCTTTGCCACGCCATCAACAGTATTCTGAATAAGTGCCAACAATCCGTTCTTCTGAATAATCTGTAGCTCAATACCAAGCTCATCCGACATGAAATCAATATCTGATACAATTGCTTCTATCAAAGCAGTCTTCATATCATCACTTAGTTCCTTTGGCCTTGCAATTTTATCAGTAATGCATCTATCTGCAAAATATGGCTTAACCAACGAAAGAAAAGACTTGAAGCTTACTGAAGGATGCAAATCACCATTACCGTTCAAAATATCATCCATTATTTTTTCATATTTCTGCGATGTTTTAAGTCGTAGATACTTGTCGGGAATTAGTTCATTGCCAACAACATATGGTATCTTTGAGTATTTACATGGCTGGCCTACATGGTACATGGTAATTCTGAAATTAGGATCAATATTAACCAAAGCAGAAATTGCTCCACTGCTTCTCATCTGTGCATATTTTGCATTTGTACCATTATCTGTCGTTGAGAATATATCTAATGATCCTGGATGTCTATGCCACAATCCAATCAGTTGTAATTTTTCATCGTATAAATTAGCAATTTTATTTATCAAATGTTGCGTATATTTTTGGTCATATTCAAAGTAAGCCACTTCAAAAATTGACTTCGGCCCTGGATCGATAGCTTCAATAACATACCAGGTTCCATTATCAAAAGTACCTAAAAACAGTCCCCCCGTTTCTGTCTGTATCTTTTCAGTGGTTTCCGCCATAACTGCGACATAAGCTCTTTCCGAAAATACCACTTTCATGCTGTTACCTCCTTTGTATAATAAAATAAAAATGCCCAGCTCCAAGAATGAAGCTGGACACCTAAGTAATCTTTAATAATTACCTTCCATAGCGACATCATCGCTAATCTCACCATTCATCCACATTTCGCAAAGCATAATCCACTTACAAGCCCAACTTAATGCAGAAGCTGCAGATGTTGAATGAGTCTGTCCTGCCTTAAAATATTTCGGATCTGCAGTACAGATAAAGTACTCTTCGTTACGTCCAAAATTATTTCTATAAATGTGTGGTAACCCAAGACCAAAACCATGTTTTATTGCATTATCATATGTACCATAAGTCTCCATTATAAGTGGCATCATCTGTTCTGCAATGTCTTTAAGTCTCGGTTTAATTGGAAGGATTTGAATGGATCCGCCATATTCTCCTTCTGAAGCATGCGGATGATCATTTTTATAAATAAGCATCAAGTCCCATACTAAACCTCCAGCTCCAGTAGGCTGCACTTTTCCTCTCCAATAAAGTCTTCCAGACCCGTCTTGTAACTGATTAATCTGAAATGAAGGAAAATACTTTTTCATAGCCATTACTTCAGCCTGATACAACTGTGGGTCGCTCTGATACCAATAGAATGCCATAATCTTCCCCTCCTATGCCAACTTACCATCAGGTACCTGAATTCCGCTGAGGCCATTATCCTGCATCTCATTCTTAGTTCCAACCTCTCCAGTAGGAGTAACAACGACAGGTTCACCCTGGCGCAAAGCTTCAGCTAAAGCTCTTCTACGAGCAGCGATAGTTTCGCTATTCACATTATTGTTATCCATATTCAATTTCCTCCTTTACAATTATGCAGCAGCACGGAAATCTCTGATGATTTCACCACGTTCATTAATCATTGTAGTAGCCTGACGGAGTGCTGCATCAGCAGCCTCTTCACCATTTGCACGTACAGCCTGCGCATAAGAATTATTGAACAATTCGCTACCCTCGTTCATAAGATCCTCCAGATCAACACCTTTATTGTTATTACGAACAAGTGTATATTCCATATATGCACGCATCTGATTAAGTGCTTCAGTATCAGACTCTATAAAACCATCAGTTTTCTTTAAATATTGAATATACTCAATTGTATTTCTAATACAATAAAACATACATTTGATTGCACCAATACAGAAAGCAATAGCTACTCCAATTAACGCTCCAATCATAGCAGGCGGATCAAGCAAATTACCAAAAACAGCTTTTATCGACTCCCATACGATTGCAAGATACAATTTCATAAATGTCAAGAATACACCACCGATCAATCCATAGATAATACCAGCCATCAAACCATACATTAAACCTGCACCAAAAGAATGGCTCTGTATTCCACCAGCAATTCCACCGATAAATCCAAGCAGGAAACCAATACACATACCAACTAAAGAGATAATAAACTGAGTCTTGATTTGCTGTTTGTTTTTTGTTAATTCCGCAATATTATCAGCAACAATCTGTTCACAGCAATCATAACAAAGGTGTTTTCCGGCATACTCACCAGCAGTTACACCATATGCCTCAGCGCAATCTTTGCAAATATATTTTCCACATCTTGCGCATCTTGCAACAGCAGGCTCCCCGTTGTGGTGATAACATACAGGTCCGTTGTTCTGTTCTTGTGTCGGCGGTGTAAAGATTGGTGCCGTCGGCGGGGTGAAAGTTGGAATACTTTCATTCTGTCCCATTTTTTGTTCCTCCTTTTTAAGTTAAAATTTTACTCTATTATACTGGTCCAAAGATTGGGCCAATTTTTCCAGTTTAGGCAATGCTGCATTTAATGTGTCAATTGGTGTAGCAGTAAGTCTTGCAATCTGCTGCATTAACATATTAAATTGTGCAGCTTGTGCATCATTCCAGTTACCAGTAGCCGCAACGCCGCTTCTGATGCCATTACTGATTTTTTCGATATCACGAATTGTATTTGATATCTCCTTTTTCATCTCACGAATAGTCTCCGGAGAAGCTTTGACTGCCATGAAATCACCTCCTTATAGACTCGTTGACTCATATTCCTGAACTGCTGCTAACAGTGCCTGGAGTTTTGTCATACATCCCTGAAGTTCACTGATTGGTTTAGTCAATGCACTACAGCACTCTTCAACAATGCCGCCAAGTGCAGCATATTTCTGATCCTTCCAACCACCAGAACCCGCCTGTTGATAACTTCTTATTAAACCATTTGATGCTGCCTCTAACTCGTGAATAGCTACCTTACAGCATCCAATACCACTTTGAATTGCAGTACTTTCAGTTGATACACCAAGAGCCATAATATACCTCCTATGCTTTAATATTTATATGAAAGAGAAAACCCCCTTTTCATCCTAGATTGATGTTGATAAATATGAGTCAACACTTGCTATACATTTATCCACTGCCGTTGTGTTGTTCTTAGTCGATGAAAACGCCGATGTTTCAAATCTTTTCACTGATCCTATATATGTCTGAATCTCAGCTTCTACTTTCCTCAATGCAGTCTTTAAACGTTCAAGTTTGTTTTTCAGTTGATTTAACCTGTTTTTTTCAGCATTCAGTTCTGCTTCGTTTTTAGTTTTTTGAGAATTTGCACTTGACAGCTCCTGCCGCATTTGTTGCTTTTTCTGTTCGGAATTCCGAATCTGAACTTCTAAATCAGATTTTTCAGCTTTATATTGACCTATCTTTCGTTCCATTTCATCTATTTGTGCTTGAATCTGAGCTTTTTCATCATCTTCTGCTTCAGCAAGCTGTGCCTTTAATGAAGATACTCGTGCTTGTATTGACTGGATTTGTATTATCAAACTTCTAACTCGTTGTTGCATCTGCGGAATATTTTTTTCAAACTGATCAATCCGCGAATTAAGCTGATTGATTTTCTGTTCTAATTCCTGAACTTCTTTTCCTAGCTTGCTAACCTTCATTTTTGATTGTTCCACATCCTGTTGTGTTTGTGAAAGCTTTGAAATACATTCATTAATTATAATATCTGCTTTATTTGCGGTCCTGTTCGAGATTCCATCAATATCCGTTTTGAAATCATTTAATGCATTTCTGACAGTCTGTAGAGCTTCGTGCGTAACACTAATCATAACCCCCTCCTTAATACTGTTCTGAAGCTATTTTTTCAAATTTGTCTATCGCTGAACAACACCTTTCACCCGATACAATTACATCTTTAGACATATTAGCTACGGTTCTAACAGCTGAGGACAATTCAGAATACTTTTGGTCCCCCCACAAAGTTGCTGCCTTTCCTATTCCTGAACTGAGCTTTTGTACAGCTTTTTGAAATTCATCAATATCTTTTCTTATCAATGTTGAATCCATTACAAATCCTCCGCTCCAATTATTTTTCCAGATAACCAACATTCATCCAATTGATTTGGAAAAACTTCAAGCTGACGAATCCTATAATGAGAATTCGGGTTATAATCAAACAACAAAATCAATGCCATATAAGTAGTCCATGTCATTCTGCGCTTTTTTAATTCAATATAGTTATAACTTTGACGTGACATACCCACCGCATTAGCAATCTCGTCTTGGGATGCTCCGATAGCTCCTCTCAAAGCAGGAAGCTCTGCTGAAAGCTTGTCTACTAACGAATCTTTGGTTTCTTGGTCGAATCTCCAATGATCCATAAAGATTATTCTATTTCCAACTTTCTCCATTCGTAACCTCTGCCTGTCATCTATTTCGCAGAGTATCTAACTCTAGGATAAAAAAGAACTCTGATTTGTATTTACAACAAACCAGAGTTCTTTTGACGGTTTATTTGACGGCGAAAAGCTCAGAAAGTTTATCCATATTTCTTTGTTTCAGATCCATGGATGGATGTACATAACGATTTAATGTGATATTGACGTTAGCATGTCCTAAGATTTCACTAAGGCTCTTCACATCAAATCCAGCTTCTATGCATCTGGTAGCAAAAGTATGTCTCAGGGTATGGAAATTCATATTATCAATGCCACATGATTTAAGAATTGCTTTATAACGATTCTGCAAAGTACGTGGTTCAATAAATTTATTTTCCTTTCCGGTAAGAACATATCCTTTTTCGTTTTGATATAGTTCAAGAAAACTTCTAAGTGTTTTGGCAATTGGTATTTCTCTGATAGAACATTGGCTTTTGGGTTCAGATATTAAAATCTTTGATTTATTAGGTCCGTCAGGTGTTTGAATACGCTGCATTGTACGGTGTACTCGGATTGTATTTGACTTCAACGATATATCATCCCATGTTAGAGCACACAGCTCGCCTATGCGTATCCCTGTGAACATACATACAAGAATACCTAAATCTGTAAAATCCATATCAATGGTTATTTGTTCTAATAGAAGTTTTTCTTCATTATGGGTAAACACTTTCAATTGTGTTGGTCTAATTTTTACAGATACATCCAACACTTTTCGATCAGTTATGAATTTCATTCGGTCAGCATACTTTACGATTGCTTTTATTATTGATACTGCATCGGATACTGTTTTACTAGATAGCCCATTACCAGCTTTGCCTCCGAACATAAGCATTTCATTACACATCATTGTCACTGTTTCATAATCAATTGTACTTATATTATTCATACCTATTTGTGGTATAAGTTGACATTTTAGAGTATTTCTGTACTTGATCCATGTGGATTCTTTTACTAATGATTTCATATACATCAGCCATGATTCCGCAACAGTAGAGAATGGGGCATCTTTCAACGATACCTTTGGCAATTTACTTTCTTCTAAGACAATCTCTGCTCTCTTTAGATTCACCTTTTTCTTCACTTCTGAGTAGCTTTTTGCATATACATATCCATAGATTGTCTTTTTATCACTTCGACATTTAACATATCGGCCTTCCCATCTGCCATCTTTTCGTTTATATATATTTTCTCCTTTTCTTGGCATGTAATCACCTCCTTCTTATGACTATAACGATGACGGTAATTGAAGGTAATGCACGTCTCGAAAAAGAATATATTGATACAATCTCTTATAAATATGACGTGATACATTGACTTATAATGTGACAAGATGTATAATTTTGATAAATATTTCAAGAAAAGATAATGTTATTGCACTCGCAGAGTTAGATACTCTACGAAAATATGGATTGATTTCGTCCGGATAATTATAATCCGGATTTTTTATTATTTTTTTCTTAAATGCCCAGTCAGTGAATCTCTGTTAATTAACAAGAGCCACCTTACTAAATAACTCTTTCACACATACGCATATTGTCAAATATTCATCAATAAATTGATTAAATCAATTTCAAAACACATGTTTACCACAGTAATTCCCAATGCATCCCAAATATCTTTTTTCTTATCTGCTAAACCTGTTGCTGAATAAGTTTTTATAGGTATGAATGATTCAAGAACTATAATCTGCCCCTTTTCCGGATGGTAATCAATATCCCTGTTTATTATTATTTCTTCTGTTTCAAAATCCAGTGTAATACAATTGTGCTTTAGTATATACGAATCAATACACGAAGTAAGCATCTCTTTATCAAGATCAAAATATATTTCCTCCCCTGTTTGTCCTGAATTGTCAAATCCAATGACTTTATTTTTAAAATCCAAATGTAACTTATCCATTTCAATCTCCTTACAAATCATCTACATTTCGTCCAACAGCATCCAAATAGATATCCACCATTTCACACACAATCTTCTTCCAAGTTTCTCTCTTCTCTCTTTCTGGAAGTGTCCGTATGACATTCCTAATGTGCTCCAATGGTTCCTCCAATAAGCCGATATCCGATATTTTTTCATTACCATAAAACAATATAGAAAAACTAACACCGTAATGTTCTGCTACTGCCAGTACCTTGTCCTCTGACCACCGGTAGCGGTCCTGCAAAAGATCAGTCAAATGACCACGTGATACCCCTATTACTGCTGCCAGTTCTGTCTTCGTTTCATTATGAATATCACGTAATGCATCGATTCGCCGGCCACAGCTATCTATATTCCTGATCATCTTTTTGTCCATGTTCTGATCTTCATCATCCTTTATAATTCGTATCATTCCTGTCATTGTCATCCCGCTTACCTGAGACTTGTTTTTTCTTCTCTTTCTTCGTAAATATCTTCTTCTTTTCACTCGGCAGCTGTTCCAAGTGCTTTTCCAGATAGCTTTTGTACTTCATAACTGCTTTCATTGAACCAACAAGTCGTACTTTGAGATCCAGTCCTAACAGCCAGCCATAGAATTGCGGACTGATATTTACCGGAACTGTTCCTGCAAATTCTTCACCATATTGTGCTATATGGACATCCATTCCAAACTGATTCAGAACAATTTCTGCAGACTCTCTTTTAAATGCCAGTGTGACATATTCCATATCTCCACCAAACATATGGAACATTCGCTTGATATAATCACTCAAATACTGTTCCGAATAATCTTCCTCAAAATAGCGATGTTCTTTCTTTACCAAAATTTTCTGCATTCTATCCAATCTGTAAGTACGAAGTTCCTTATGTTCGTCTGAATATGCGATCAGGTAATACCAGTCCTCTGTATAAACAACTCTGTATGGACTCACTACATATTTTTCCCGACTCTTTCTTTTTCGAACCTTATCAACATCAAGAAGCGAATAGTAAAAGCAGATCTTTTTATTGGTATTCATCCCCTTATGGATAGCCCCCACATTCACAAGAATAGTGTCATCCATACTCTTGATATGGCTGGTCATACAGATGTTCTTTCTTAACATCTTAGCCTTATGGTTACTTGTCAGTGCAGAAAGTCTGGTGATCATATCCTGAGTTCTTTGTTCTGTCAGATATTTACATGAAGTCACACTATCTGCCAGAAGTTGTAATTCGTCCGTCTCGAACAGTCGCTTTCTCCAATAATACGCATTCCCATTTGCTCGTTCGATCACAACGATATCCATCCCTAATTTCTGCATAATCACAATATCCGAATTAAACTGTTTTCTCGCGATCTGATATCCCTGTGATTCAAGCTTTCTCAGAATCGCCCTTCTTGTCATCGGATGGTCCTCATCTGTCTCCTCATGCAAGAATTTCAATAGAATCAGTAAGTTTTCTCTCTGATCAACTGTTACCATCTCTGTACTCCCTTCATTTTTCGGTTACTATAACAAAAGAGGGTGTCCGCCAGCGGCACTCTGAGAACAGTTTCTTCATTTTTTTGCCAAGCGTAAAAAAATAGGGAACCCTTACGGATTCCCTGTCGTTTTGTTTCCTATTCTTTATCGCCTTCTGTGATCTCTACATATTTAACCGCATACCTTAGAAGCAATGTCATTATATCATTTCTAGACCGATTGCTTTTTTCCATCAGCCCTTCTATCTCGTTATACAGATCCGCAGGTACTCGGATCGTCACCTGTTTTGAATCATCAGCCGGTCTTTTGGAAATCTTTAATGCTTTGTTCTCCATCACATATACCTCTTTTCTTAATACAATCATTATAGATTGACAGAAAAGGTATTCAAAGCATCATTATAGATGCTCTTTTTATTCATTTTGTAATCATTTATAATTCACTTATGAATGAACATGCACATCAAATATCAAATTTCTCAATACCTCATTATACATGTACTGCTGTCAGATACCATAAATGGTATTATGTCAGAACAATTCTACAGGAAGGAGGGATACCATGAACCACAAGCATAATGCTACAGCATTAGTCATGAAACGCACCAGATACGTTCTTGATCAGGAAAACATCTCAATAAAAGAGTTTTCAGAAAAGACCGGAATAACTGTAAGACGCTTGCAAAATCTTTTTAACAGTGAGCGTTCAGAGTTACGAATGCGCGAATATATCGCCATTGGTGATGCACTTCAGCTTTCACTGGATTATTTTACTATGATTCAGGATATGGACAAGTCACCTGAAATTCAGTTACGTAATGCTGAACTTCTCTACAAATTGTTCCGCATGGAGCCTGAACAGCGTAAAGATTTTTTTACATTTCTTGAACATGAATATAAAAGTACGAATTCATAAGACCGCTGATCTCAGAAACACATAAAAAAGATGGATGCAGCTTCAATTATTATAAAGCGGCATCCATTTACTAAGCTTTTTCTTAACTTCTCTGAAACTTGCGCATTTTTGTATAACTTATTAAAAATCCCGTTTGATCAGCTTATCTGCTTTCTCTAGGATATCTCTTAGAAGCTTCTTACCATCCTCTGCTGTAATCTTAAGACCTGCCGCTCCCGGGTGACCACCACCGCCAAATCCACCTGCAAGTTCATTGACATCCAGCCATTTACTGTCAGATCTGAAAGAACATCTCCACAAATCTTTTTTCTCTTCATACATGGTAAAGCCCATTCTGACATCTTCGCATTCCTTGAGTCTGCTGCTAACCGGATGGATATCTTCATATGTAATACCATACTTGTCCGCAGTATCTCTGTTGATGAATATATATGCTATATTTCCACCATCTACAGTGTCTACTTTGGAATACAAAACAGATTCCGTCTTTACGCTACGAAGAGTATCATTCTGAAGTGTTGCATATACCCTTTTATGATCAACCCCCATATAGATCAGTTTTGCAGCAATTTCCATCGTCTCACCGGTTGCCCTGGAAAAACCAAAGGTATCATGTACGATTCCAAGATAAAGATAATTAATAGCATCTGGATAGACGCTTTTTTTACCGCTGATCTTACTCCATTTTTCCAGATCAAGGATACTGCACAGATTCTCTGCACAGCTTTCCGCTTCCCTGGTAAAGTTTATATCTCCATAACCTTCGTTTGAAATATGATGGTCAATCACGATAGATGCAACTGCTCGCTCATAAATCTCCCTACCGGAAATACGTGCTTTTGTTGCAGTATCACAAATGACAACACCAAAGATTTCTGTATCCGGCATCTGAAATGGGTGAAAGATACTCTCTTCCTTCACTATCTTCATAGGTCCTTTATCAATATTATCCGTCAGATACGGATAGATTCTGTACTGCGGATAAAGATCCTTTATATAATGTGCAAGCCCCAGCACGGAGCCTACACTGTCGCCGTCCGGATTGATATGTCCTAAGATTACCACATCAGCTAATCCATGTGTCTGCATCATCTCTTCAAATTGACTATTAAAATCAAAGATCCTCTCCATTTTCTTCTGAACAACTCCATAATTTCTTTAGAATCTCATCACAGATTCAACACAATTTATTCTTATACTTACAATATCAGCTGAAGCTGATATTTCATAACTCACGCTACATGGCGATCACACTTCATGTAGTACTCCCTCAAAATATAATTTTTCTCTTTCCGGAAAGGCTGCATATAAAAGTGCAGTCTTTTCATTTTGTCTGGATAATCTCAGGCGTCAAACCATTTGAGTGAACAGAGGGCATCGCACAAGTCATCGTGAAATCCCCATCCGATTCCCTTTGTATCATGAACCACCTGTACCATTCGTTCTTCAAAGTGATTATAAACTTCCTTTGAATCCATCTTATTCAGAAGATCTGCGACTTTCCAGAACACACCTCCCACACTGTTATAAAAAGATTCACAGATATCACCATAAGTGTTTGTAAACTCCACACCGCACTCAACAAAATACAGCTTCAGATCAATCTGGAGCATGGTATCATTACAGCACTTATCAAAAGTAGTTATCACCTTTTTTGCATTCGCGATAGGAAGTCCTCCTGATAAGCGTGTCGGGAAGAAGATCTTATACATATCCTGTCTTGCTGTCTCAAGCAGTTCCTTATCATATTCTTCTCCCTGCAGTTCTGAATTGATGATCTTCACGACTTCATCACTCTTTTTGTATAAGCTTGTGATCAGGTAGATCAATTCCTCCTGGGAAAAAGTCTTCAGTTGTTTCTTTAACTCTGTTATTGTAATCTTCTTAGCCATGATTCCTCACCCGACTGCCAGACATCCATATGCTAGCCTTTCTCTATTCATCAGATTATAACATAAAAAGAGTTTACCAGCCACGCAACTGATAAACTCTGTATATTTACGCCATTGTAAGGTTTTTCTCACGGAAATAAGAATGCAGTTCATCCTTAAGCATCTTCTCTTCTATCTTCTGTCCTCTGTAAATGCAGCTGAAAAGGAATCTCTTATGATTGGATCCAGTCTTTCCAAGCCAGTAATCTCTGTTACCTGTACTTGCAACCTCTTCGCATCCGTCAACAAAATAGACATCATTTACACGATATCTTACTGCAGTAATGATTCTTTTTTCCATAATGATAAATGCCTCCCATATAACTTATACTCCGGCCCTTTATCAATTAATTATTTCCCCAGTAACTATCCTACCACAAAAGAAATAAGAAAAAAGTCTTGACTTCCATTCTTAAGCAATTTCTAAGATTCGATCATTCTGTATCACTCGTAAGTGACAGATTAATTCCACTACGTTTATTTTCCCGGAACAAAATCAAATGTCTCATCAATACCGTACCTCTTAACAATCTTACTGCATGATTTTTTGATCATCTTTATGTTTTCACGATAAAGGTCACAGACATTTTTGGAATAACATCTGGTAATGAGCTGATAAAAATCGCGGAATGCCAATAGATTAATCTGTGATAGCTTCAAAAGAATCCATGCTTCAGCATCCAACACCTCAGATTCTTCAATCCCACATCTGTTTATCAGCATCTCCACTGCACTATTGAGATTTCCCATAAGTATCCACTCAGAATAATGTACGGACAGCATCTTTTTTGAATATTGTACTGTCAGTTCATCAAGATCCATTTTGTGGAAGCATTCACCATAATCCAAAACGAATCCACTCTGCCCTGCTTTACGAAACCAGTCTATATCCATCCGATCTTCATTTCCAAGTAACTGCCGTAAGAACACACATGCCATCAATAAGAATCTATCCTTTGTAGGCAATTTCTTCAGATCATATGCTTTTACTGGTTGGATGCCCTCCACATATTCACAAGCCAGCAATGATTCATATGGAATATGATACCTGGCACGCAGCTCTTCTGGGATAATCACACCTATAGTCTTGGGAGAAAAGAAACCAAGTTCTCTTGCAACCGTATATCCAAATGCATCATTTATAGTCTGCTCCAGCTTTTCGATTTTGATAATGTATTTACTGCCATCTTCAGAACACAGGCAATATTTGTCACCACCGCAGCCTTTATCAGAAAAGCAATGATAACTCCATTTACTTCCATCTTCCATCGTAAGCATTCTATTATTATCCCTTCTATTTTTTGCTATTAGTAAACCATCCTTCACGAAATCCGGTAATCTTGCCGCCCTTACTATATGTTCCTGAGATATTGTATATAGAAATAATCTCGTTTACTACATCGCTTATGGCTTCTTTAGTTCCAATAATCCACAAATAGTTCGACTTACTTCTTGCATCGATAAAGTCTATTTTCCTGCTCTTTAAAAATTCCACAAGAGTTATATCCGGTACTTGGATTTCATCTGTAGTAGCCGATACTCTTGGTCTTTTTTCTCGCTTCTGCCTTACTGGTCTTTCCGGTTTCTCAACGTTCTTCTTTTCATCTCCGTTATTTGCTTCTTCTATTGGATTTGAACCGGATTCACCTTCAATCACTGTCTCAAACACATAAAGCTCATCCAAAGCTCTAGTATATGCAATATATTTTTCGTTCTCCGTCATTCTTCCTGAAACAGCAACAACAGTACCAAACTCAAGTCCTTTTGCACGGTCTATTGTTATAATATTCCATTTTGAAGTTGATATCTGTTCAGCATCAGAACTCATATCAGATATTCTCATACTATATTGCGAGAACCATCGCTTGATAGTCTTTGCCTCTTCTATATCTTTTACAAGAATACAGCTTATTCCAGGATTCATAGGTTTTTTAAGAAGATTTACCATTGTATTTTTAAAATTTAATTCTGAATCAACTGTATGTACTCCAGCACTATCAAGGTTTATCGCCTCCATATGCATGCCAAATCGCTTATTACAATAATCAGTAATCTGACGGGCATTTCGGTAATTCTGATTCATTTCCTGTAAAGCAAATGGTGCAATACCTTTCACCTGATTCCACGAATCAATACCTTTCCTACCTTCAACATGCTGTTTTATATCACCAAACAAATTAAAAACAGCTTTATTTTTGTTCACTGAACGAATTAATTTATATTCTTCCACTGACAGATTTTGTGCCTCATCAATTGTAATCAGACTCTCACATCTCGCATTTGGTGCTCCCTGAAACTGATATATGGTACGAAGATACAGATATGGCGAACAAGATAATGCCTTAATCTTCTTCTTTTCATCTGCCTCTCCTGCTATTTTTCGCATAATGGATTCATATACGTCCTTTACCCCATCAGATACGAACCACTTATAGAAATCTATTTTCTCCCTCAATAAAACTACTGATTGATAAGCGATCCTTTCCTCTTTTGATTCCTCTAGAATCCCTTGTATTCTTTTGACATTTTTCAGAAATTCATTGATTGGATCTCCATACTCATAAAAAGGATCACCATATTCCACAAGTTTTTCTAATATAGTGTTTGAAAAATTAATTATATCTGGTATCTGTTCTATGACCCAATATATCTTTTCTTCTTCGACCCTCTCCCATTGTTTTCTTACATTGACAAACAATTTTAAAAATTTAGTAATCTCAGTGGCCAATTCTCGTAATGCTCTAAAATGAGTATCATATGAAATTAGAGCATCTAGTTCAGCCTTTTTCATTAAAAGATCTTGGATTTTATTTTCACATACCTCTATCTGATTATTTCGATTTGTAATCGCAACCTCTGAAGTTTCCGGATTTAGCTTTTCCAGTTCCCTCTGTGCCTTCTTTATCTCTTCCCTTTGCTCGCTGATCAACTGATCTATTTTTCTTGATGTAGATAATTTACGCGACGATAACATTCGAGCCAATTCGTCCAAAACATCCAACATCCTGATTATTCTGGTAAAGTACTGTCGAAGCCGATACTCATTTTCATTAACAACTTTCTCCATTTCTAGCAGTCTTGCTTTTGCTTTTTCAAAGTATGTATCACTTTTAGGCCGTATTTCTGCAATACCCAAAAGTTCTCTAGCCGTTTTATAACTGATAATACCTGACTTGTAAAGCCTTTCGAACTCTGCCTTTATATCTGCCGTGCATTTTTCAGAATATATATACGCTTCCATCTCATCCGGAATGCGATATATTGGATCGATTGGACCGTAAACTTCTGGATCAACATGATACTTTTCCAAAACATATTCATAATAATCTTTCAATGTTCCCATTTTCAAATCTGCGATCTCAAGATCTATTCGCATATTGTTAGCCATCTGAATATATGTTTCAGACGGTGTAATAATAAAAAGATTATTTCTGTCCAAACTATCCGGATTATCATAAATAATGATTGGCAATCTATGGAGCATTATCATAGATTTACCAGATCCAGCACACCCCTGTACGATCATGTTTTTTCTGAATGGAGTCTTTATAATCTCCCCCTGCTTTTTCTGGATTGAAAAAACAATATTCTGAAAGCTCGGGTCTGAACGCCTTCGCAACAATTCCTGTAAAAAGGTATCAGCAAGTACTCTCTCCAACTCTTTTTCATTAAGAACTGGTAATAGCTGGATTGCCTGCTCGACAATATCAAAATCAAGCGTAACCTTTCTTCTCTGTTTAACTTTAAAATGAGATTTATACTGTTTCTTGCTTCTTTTATCATTTACAACAGCATCATATTCTTCTACCATATCGTCAAGGAACAGTGGACGACACATTTCCATTTTCCAGCTGATAATATACTGGTTTCCTTTATCGCCAAAAGAATGTAATCCTACCATCAAATCTAATTCATCTGTTTTTCCCTCAAGAGTTGAATCCAGAATTACATGTGTATCATACAATTCATCTCTGGATCTCTTAACTTGTCGTTTCTTATCGTAGAAGTCATAATAAGAATTGTTGGCATCAATAAGCATCCCATAGGTATCCGGAAGACATTTATCCATAGCTTTTTTGGCTATCAACTGCTTTTCTGTCATACCACGGTTCAATTCCAATAATTTTCTATCCAGGATTTCAATGATTTTGTCTAATGCTTCCTGCTCCTCCTGAACAATACGATCCATTTTCTTAGCCATGATTTTTATTCTAACTCCTTAAAAAGTAGGTATCTCTAATAATGCTTTTATCATACGTGCTGTATGTTTTCCTTCAAAACGAAGACATGGAAATGTTTCTGTTGGAAGTATCTCTCCCTCAGAATAAAAACTTGCAGCACACAGTGGTTCTCCGTACCATACCACTTTTCTGTCGATAACTGTAATAGGCATTGTAACAAATCCGTGTATATGCGTGTACGGCAATAAACAAGAAGGTACGGACACATCTTCTTCTGTTCGTACATATACTTTTACTTCTCTTTCTTCTGCCTGAAGTAAAGCATCGCCAAGTTCTTCCAATGCTACTTCATCATCATCAATAATTCCCGGAACATCAATAAATATCTCATTTTCTGCATTAGAAATATCATCTATGAAACGATTCCACGAATCTATTTCATCTCGTTCACCCAAAAACATTTCAGGAAATTCTTCTTCGGTTGTTCCTAAAGATAACAAAATATCATCACCAATAAGAACATCATCATAGTTCTTAAGATAATCTAACATTTTTCTAAATATCAAATCTTTAGAAGTATTTTTTCTGATATAGAAATCACGATTTGACACCATGATAAATTTCCCTTGTGTTCTTGTAAGCGCTACATTGAACAATCTATCTGCTGTATTATTTTTCTTTGATGTTAATAATGATCCTGCATACGGCATCCGAAAGCAATCTACTGAATCATAGATGATAACAGGCTTCTCTGACCCTTGGAACTGATGTACTGTTGCACATGTAATACTACCAAAATCAGGATTTCTTTCCTGCATATCTCGAATCATTGCCAAAAGCAATCTTGCCTGTGCACTATACGGTGTGATGATTCCTATGCCAAATGAGGAATTAAGTATTTCTGCAATTTTTACAGAGATCATTGCCGACATAATATTGATATGCGAATTATCCATTGTCTTGATGCATACAGAATATGTATTGCTTAGATCTATCAGACTCATTGCCTCTCCTGATAATGGTCCTTCATTTGCAATCCGTTGTCTTTGCTCAAAAATAACATCTGCAGAACGAAGCAAGCCTTCGTACATATTCTTGCTGGCAAACTCAGCAATCTGTGGATGCATTCGATATTGCATATTCAACATAACAAGCCAATTATGTCCATGCCCGTTCTCAACAGCCATTGTAATATCTGTGTAATCGAAAATATCTTTCACAAGTACACTGTCATCTGGATTCTGTACAATAGCTGGCAACTGTCTGAAATCCCCGAGACAGATAAACGATTCTTTGGCCAAACCTGCAGCAAAAACAATTTGCGGGACATATGCCATACTTGCTTCATCAAAAATAACAACGTCAAACTTCTGTGAATAAACTGCCGGATCAACCACTGCTTTCGAAACAGTAGTAGCAACAAACGCAGCATTTTGAATAAGCTGTACTTCATAATCATGAAGTAATGTTCTTATTTTGGATAATTCTTTGTTTATCTGAATCCTACGTTCACTCCTACTATTTGTATGTTTCTTTTCTTCAATCAAGCATCTATATTCCTCAGCTAGCTGTGGTCTCTGATGTAAGACAAATGCATAAGAAGTCAATGTATGACTTTCAAGTAGTTCTTTTCTTCTTGGATATCCATATCGAACAACACTTCCATCAGGCATATCAGAAGTTTCCGCTACTCTGAGTAATGCGCCATCTACAGAAACATTACTATATGACAACATTAAAACTCGTTTGCCTTTATTCATACATTCACTGGCAATACGAGACAATGTTGTTGTTTTACCCGTACCCGGAGGCCCCCAGATAAAAGTTACAGGATCTGAAAATGCATGATCTATTGCTCTGTTTTGCCCAACTGCAACAGAACTTCTTTCGTCAATCTGATATCTTCCCCTACAAGCAACTTCATATGCTATCGGTGATTTCATCGCATCCAGCGCATCAATCCTTTCAATCAATCCCTCTAATAACTGCCACGGTTCAGCTGTAAATTCCAAACTTTCAATAGATTCACCTAATGACTCTGACACTTGGAAAATCAGTGTATATTCTTCACAAGAGATCACATTTGCCCATAAGCGTTCTTCTCCCCAACTTATTCTAATAGCTGTACCGTCTGGAAAATGTAATTCTGTATCAGTATCAAACGAATAAATATACTGATTTTTAACCGATGGCATTCTAATACCATCCATTACACGATATTTTTTACCACCGGTAAACTGAAGATATGCTATCTCTTTCTTAATCGCATTACGGTACAGATTTTTGAATGAAGAAAAGGTATCTTCATTACTGGAATCAGACCAAATCTGTTGAAGTTCACGATCCTGTAATACCAAAGTATCTGATAAAGCAGATGGAAACTGATACGCAGCGAATTCTTCATCTGAATACTCAACAATAATCTTATTCCCACTGATTGAGACTATTCTTCCTCTAGCATGGGACCTTCTGTTCATAACAAGTTTGCCAATCAAGTCTTCCATTTACAATTTCCTCTCTGGTTAAACAGCATTATTTAGCCTCTTCTTTTCGCAACGGCTATACATATAATATCATCTTTTGAAAATCCACGTGCTAACAATATGTTCTTACAAGCCTGCAGCTTTGCGTTATTATCCGCAGTTTCATCAACAAGAACAATCTTGTTAATATCCCTAAGTTCAGGAAGCGGTCTATATTTGATTGCACTCATGCATTCTTCCATTGAAAGACCCTTCAAAGGATTTCCTTGACTCACTCCATCCTCTTCCCCTTCAAGGTAAAACAGTTCTCTTAAATCTATAAGCGTATCATGAATGCCAAATACGCCGCCCTTACAGATCCCCCATTCACCTTCCTCTGTGTTTTGAATCATTTGACGTGAATACCATGCGTCATACTTATCTTCAATACAAGGGATTGCAAAAATACCTGTTTTTTCACCTTCATGAACGACGTTTCCTATAGCAATAAGCAAATCCTGTGCCATCAGTTCTGCTAAACCATCCCTCCATCCACTTTCATCACTAACATACGGAAATGTTTCATGTATATAAAAGCATGACTCTTCGGTAGTTTTAAGTTCTATAGAGCAATTCCCCTTCTCTTTAAACACGGAAGGAACAAGCTCATCAGATATCTTATCAAAATCAATTTCTGCCATTTCTCGTATATCTGCTATCTTTTCATTTATTCTTTCTATCTCACATTCATATGAACTGATCACTCTTTCAAATCTCTTTTGCAAAATTTTAAGCAGTACAGTGAACGTATCCCTGTCAATATCATTGATCTCAGGATCGGTATCTTTCAGCATTTGAGGCTTTGAACTGTAATTATCGCCCAATTCGATATGGATATTCAATTCTGGGCATTCCAAAATATAACCCCTTCTTCTATAAAAAAACACCTCATACCCATGGATATATACCTTGTATAAGTGTTCTTTCCATTCATCATGCGTTGGTCGCAGATCTTTCATCCATTTGATCATTTGAATATCCTCCCATTTCATTAGCTATGATTATTATATACAAACCTGTCTCATCTTGCAAATTCGCACAAACACGAAAAGGCGGTCAACCGATCAGTGATTCCACTAACCGGTCAACCGCCTTTTCTAAATAATCTCCGAATATAAACTTGTAATCATCTGTTCCATATTGACCTGATGCAGGTATCCAAACCGGATTTTCCTGCTTCTCAGTTCACTGATGTATCTTTGATATGTAGAATGACTGATACAGTCCGTAAAGAAATAAACCTTCTCTATTCCATCAAAAATCTTTGTATTAATCATCTGGCTAGCCCCTGGTGCGACCAATTTCCACATAGGGAAGACTTCTCTGATCTTATTATGCCAGTTGATGTGTCCTCCAATGATCAGAATTCTTCTGTTCTTCAGTGCCCTGATCATTTCCTGCATTGATGCTTTCTTAGCCTCCTGAAAGTGTTCTGATAATCCGTATGTAAAATCACGAAGAGCGATAAGCTCTGCTCTTTCATCTTCATTATTCTTTTGGATATCAGAAAGTTTCTTTTCCAGTGATTTTACTTTCTTACGGTCTTCCCAAAGTTCTTTCTTCTCTGCCTCTAGACCTTTCACTTTCTTCTTCAAGCGCTCAATCTCACACAGTAGTTCTTTGGTCGGATCTATAGCAGGCTCTTCTTGTTTCGGTGCCTCTGATACGTTTTCTTGTTTCTCTTCTTCATAAGTAAGATCATATGTTGTAACAGGGACAGCCATATCAGGATCTATATCAATTCTCAGCAGCATGCTGACATGTCTTAAGATATCAACTGATGAAGCAATCATGATTTTTAATAACAGGTAATATACCGCATACATCTGTATCTCTTCAAACGTAAATTCCTGTTTGTCCTGACTGAACATCAAAAGTGCCAGTGTCTCAATGAACAATTCTTCCTGCTCTTCCGGATCCTTTTCTTTATAAAACAGATCATGAACTTCCTGCATACCTAGATAATACATTGCTCTCTGAACAAAAACAATTACGCAGAGCCATGGCAGATAAGGGGCTGCTTTCTCTTGTTCTTCATCCATCATATCCCAGATAATTTCCCTGTACTTAAGCATCTTATCTTCCGGCATGATTTCCTTTACCCTGCGTGCCATTGGCTGATCACTGTCTTTCTGTTCCAGATAATCATAAAATCCTTTAAGATCGTCTCGGATCGTTATACCAAGAATCGGGCACATGCCATATGCACAAAAGAAGATATCGTCTCGGTCTTTTTCTCCGTCCTTACTTAATTCCAGAAGTTCCCTCATGCTGATACTGCTGTATCTTTTCAGTACCTTATATTCTTCCTTATGAAAGGTTTTATACAAAAGCCTGATCAGCCAGAGACAATATTTATCTCCTGCAGTTGCTTTTTCATGGATCAGGTTCAGTATACGGTATTCGATTCCGTAGGTGTAACCGCGTTCCCTAACTTCACTTTCCCATTCTTCCTTTTCCTTGTACAATTCTGGAACTTCACCGCCATACCTGTTCAGGACTTCACTTACCACCTGAGGCATAGCTTTTTTCAACTCGTCATTCAAAAAGAAGAAGACAAAGAAGGAATCCATTGCACTTTTCACCCTCCTGCCTTCTTCTGATTGCTGCAGGGCATTACACCCTGACTGTGATTCTACATAATCCTCTATCGTACCGGAAAGCCTAGCAAATTCAAGCTGTTCCTTAAGAGTTCCTTCCATAAATTCTGTGGAATATGTATTTTCCCTGCTCATAAACAGAATCTCACTCACGCATTTCCACCTCCCATTTTACCGTACCTTCTTTCCCTTTTTCTGTTGTTCATTAGTTATTTCTTTCTTCTGTGATACAGGCTCCAAAGATGTATCCTTTATCTGTTCCGGATAGCGGATCCTGTATCTTTCCACAATACGGTCAGCTGCTTTTTCTGCTTCTGCAGCTACCTGGAATAAGACATTCGGATCCTTTTTCAGTGCACCGACCCATGATTTCAGATAATCTGAATGATCCTCATAATGTTCTGCCTTTAGCTGGACGCCGAGATCTGCTTCCACGAAAAGTGCACCAAGCTCTGCTACCAGTTCTTCCCTGGCATATTTTTCTTCCCCGAAAACAGCACCGAATTCACGGTTCAGTCTTGATGGTGCCCCGGTACTGTGTACTTCCTCATGGATTAGTGTTTTTACAAAAGATGGTTCATCCTTGAAGATGCCACGTGGCGGCAGTACAATCTCATCCTTTGTCGTCGAATAATATGCCCTGCTCTGATTTCTTTCATATACCGGACATTCACTGGCTTCGATCAGATTATCGGCAAGCATGGAAAATGTTCCCTGACTCCACTCTGCTCCTACCGTAAGCTCCGGCATGCCTTCGATCTGGGAAGCATGAAATAATGTAAAGGATCTGCAGACCGGACGTTCCAGTTCAACTGTCTCCTTCACTGCCTTTCCATCTGGACCGTGTACAACCTCCCCGTTTTCATCCACAACCTTTGTTTCCTTTTCAAAGCTCCACTTTTCACAGGTAACACCTTTGGCTCCCTTTTTCACCTTCAGGCCTGCATCAGATATCTGCTTAAAAGTTGCCCATCTTGGATCATCATAGGAATTCATATAAGCTGCCAGCATAAGTCTTAAACGGTTACCGCCTTTATACACTGCATGGGAAAACGGATTCTGCGGCGAGAATGCACCGCGGTTCCATTCTGCTTTATTGAAAAAGAATCCGTCCTGTTCCATAAGTGAGATTACCATCTCAACAAGTGCTTTTCTTTTTTCAGTAACCCAGTTACCTTTCGCTTCACCCATCGATCACTGCCTCCATGGTCTCTTCAGTCTGAAACTCAGGGTCATCCTCCATGAGAATACATACATCTTCTTCCACGATTCCCCACTGCTTCATAAACTCTTCTTTATTAATAATGTTTTCATTCTTTTTCATGCTTCACCTCACGACGGATACCGGCAGACTTAAGTAGACTCTGCCTTCTCATTTCCTTCCGTCTGCAGCTTATACTTTGCTGCCTTTTCCCAGATCAGTGCACTTCTCTCCTCTTCACTAAGAAGCGGATCCAGGATCTCTTCCAATTCTTCCATTGGCATCCCCTTGTCAGCCATGACCATAACTGCCACGTGCTCTCTGCCTGTCAGACCTTTATCCTTTGTCATCATGTACTGCTCCAATACATTTCGATTTAACTGAATCTCTTCCTGCAGTCTTTCATTTTTCTCCCCAAGCTCTTTGATGGCCGGTTTCTCTTTTGAAATCCAGGCTGCAACATCTTCCATGGTCAGTTCCTTCTTTTCAGAGCCAAGGTATGCTGTAAAGTCGAAGGCTGCCAAAGCTTCCAGTGAATCAAATCGTAAGATAACCGCTTTTCCTTCCCTCTCCAGACGTTCAAAATATGGCAGATCCTTCTCCTTTAAGATATTGATCTCCTGCATGTATTTCACTTCTCCTTGCCAGATATAAGCGTATCAATATTCACTGTCGTCTTCTGAACCGGCAGCATAACCCTGATCTTTCAAAGCACCGCCAAGTGGATACCCATATCCCTCATCCTGGTCTTTTACACTATTTTCACAGATCGGGCATACCATCCTTCCTTCCGGAACGATACGTCCGCAGCATACACATGTATCTACCATTATTCTGCCTCCTGTTTATCCCCAAGCTTTACACGAATAGCATCTAAATAATCCTCAAGAAGCGTATAGGTACGCTGGAAGATCCACTGCTGTTTGTTCAGTTCCTGTTTTGTCATGGCATCGATCGTATGGTTATCCTCTGCTCCAAGGACAAACATACCTGCAAGCTCTACTCCCTCCACATCCTTCAGGATCTCAGGAAGATTTGTTCTGTATTCCTCCAGTTTTTCATCAGCGATTCCAAGAGGAACCATGATGGCATCAAGAAAGCTTTCCATCTCCTGGATGAAATAGGCAGCTGTTGTATCCACCTTTGCATCTGCAGTATTCAAGATGATACGGATGATATAGGAGTTCACGAGATCAGCTGTCATAGTAGTTCCTGCCATCAGCAGATGGAGAACCCTGTTATATTCCTTAAGTGCCATCTTCTTCGGATATGAGAGTGGCAGGAGAGATTTTAACAGGGAGACTGCTCTTTCTTTATCGGTACAGACCTCGAAGATATCATCTCCTGTGATCACTTCATAAAGCTCTGCTACCTCTCTCATCAGGCAGTTGTTCAAAAAACGGTTAACAAGAAGTTCCTTCATCGGATCTTCATTCTTATAAGTAGTAAAAAGCATGTTTATCCTCCTTTGCAGGGCGAAAAAAAGCACCTGCATAATGCAGATGCTCTCTCCCCTGATATTCTTATACTTTGATCAGAAGCATTTCATTGAAATGCTTTCTCCATTCTTCTTCCGGATCTTTAAAGAGCTCCGGTACTCCGTCAACATCACGCTCCGTCCATCTTCCGATGATCCTGTGGATATGGAAAACGTGCGGACCGGATTTTAAGATCTCACTCCTTGCATCAAAGAGTGGTGCATAGCAGATCACACTGCCATCCACATGATACATGGCTGCTTTCATCGGAAGAGCCAGATATTTCCCGTTCTTATCTTTCGCCATATCCTTATATTCATCTGTTTCCTCACAAATAAATCCATAGCGGTGGATCTGGCTGCGATAGGAATTGTAAACCTCCGGAACATTGCTGCCATAACGGTCCCTGCAGTAGCTGTTCAGGTAAAAGTTCATCTTTGACAGATCTTCCTCACCCGTTTTCTTTTTAATATGGGTGTATGGTCCAAGATTTACGGCTGTCTTAAATTCATCTTTTTCCGGTGTATGGTACTTATCGTCGATCACGGTATCAAATCCGCGGATAAATACCGCACACTTCTTATTATCAAATTTTCTTACTTCCGCAGCATCCATCCAGTCCCTGCCGATCACATCGTAGTTTCTGCTGCTGCTTCCGTGGCTTCCAAGTGTTTCCCCGCTGCTCTTCTTATCGATCGTGTGCTTTCCCATCATTTCAGACACATATTTGTGTGAGCTCTGTTCATTTCCGCCCAAATAGACAAGTGTGTCTGCATTACCCATGATCGTCTCCCATGAATCCTTAAATAATGTCTTAAGCTGTGCCTGCGACTGGATGATGATATTACAGGATATCTCTCTGGAACGCATGGTGGAAAGGATCTCACAGAATGAATCCGGCAGGGAAACATTCGCAAACTCATCCATCCACAAAGCAACGTGGATGGGAAGTTTGCCCTGGTGCTTGTTATCAGCTATGTAATACAACTGCTGGAAGATCTGTGTATAGGCAAGACCCACAAGGAAATTGTAGGTTTTATCATTATCCGGAATGACCAGGAACAGTGCTACCTTATTCTCCGGATTTTCATAGATACCCTCACCAAGAGACGGGATATCGATTTCATCATAGTCAAGGATCCTTAAGACCTTCGGGTTCTGCAGGCGGTTTAATCTTGACTGTGCGGAAATGATGATGGAACGTTTGGTATCTGCGGCACCTACCATGACCTTATTATATGCAACCCTGGCAGGATGGTCCTCAGCCAGCTCTTCCATCAGTTCATCCAGCTCTGACTTTGATCTTTCATCCTCACTGATCCTTGCCTTGTTCAAGAGATCTAAGAGTTCCTTGAAATTGGCTCTTCTTCCCATCCTCGGACACTCTCTCCATACATACTGCATCAGTGCCTGGAGCAGCATCGATTCCGATTTCTCCCAGAACGGATCCCCGGAGGATGCGTTCTTAGGAGTAGTGTTTGCGATCAGGTTCGTGATCAGCTTTTCGATATCCTCATCACTTGTAATGTAATCGAAGGGGTTATAACAGTCAGAAGCGTCCATATCGATGAGATTTAACACCCTTATGGTATAACCTACTGATTTCAGATAATTTCCTAGATCCCTCAACAGCTCGGCCTTGGGATCGGTGAATACAAAACTGGATGCACAGTTAAATCCGTTCGGCTTTACCATATAGAAGGACTTACCGGCACCGGATCCTCCGATCACTACCATATTGTTGTTCAGGCCTGTCTGCCTGGTATTCATTGAGATGCGGATATGCTCGGAAATGATCTTATTATTATGCGGATCCGGATCCTCCAGTACCGCATTGACCTCTGCAGGCTTTGCAATCCTTGCAGAACCGTATTCTATTCCAGGCATATAATTACGCTGATCTCCCTGCATTTTCATCAAAATGAAAAGTCCAGCAAGTGCCATAATAAGCATTGCAACACCTGTCACCTCTGTTACCCTGAACGGTACCGGATGAAACAAGGATAAGAATATCCTCATCCTTAAGCCTTCAAGTGCAAGTCCCTCCTTGCCAAGTGTGCCGATACAGTAACCGGCATATAAAAGGAACAGGAAGAGACCCACATAGAGCTTTTTCATCACAGGCGATGTCTTTTTTTCTGTCTGAAGCAGATCCATAGGACCACCGCCTTACAGCCTTCTTGAAACGGCGCTCTTTACCTGGTCGCCGAGAAGGACTTTCTGTTTTGCTTCCTGGGTAAGTTTCCTTACTCTTTCCGCATAGCTCTCCACAGGAGTTTTCTTTGCTGCTTTTACAGCTTCATCACCGGGAAGTATCCCGATATCACCCGTTTTATAATCTACCGTGTAATACTCCCTTGCCTCGCATACGAATGCCCCCTTATTTCCAAGAAAATATCCGGATGGCCGGTCATAATCATATTCACGGTATGCACTGTCCGGTATAATGATTCCTTTATCTCCCTCTGGAAGACTGACCAGATGATACTTTTCCCCTTTGATCTCTTTTGATATCACAGGAGTTTCATCAAGCCACATATAGGAATCCCTGCCGCCAAAGGCATGGTATTCATGTTCCCTGATGATCTGTGCCACGATCTTCTTTGGAAGGTTCGGGCATGGATCTGCTATACCATCTGCATATCCAGGCTGCAGTGCTGCCTGTTTTTCAGCACGTTCCTGAAAATAATCGGATATATTGACAACAGTGGATGAAACAGATTCTCCTATCTTCCGGAATACATTTTTTCTTCTTCTGCGTCTTCCTGGATCTGGTGAAAGATCTGCATCGTCAGAATGTCCTCTTACGCTCTTCCCACTGTCTGTTCCACGTAAAAAATCAGGAATCAGATCAGGGGAAAGTGCATCTGCACCACGTCCGGGTGCTTCACCTTCCCCCTCTGCCAGTGCCTTCATATGGATCTTTACATTCTTCATATCGATCCCTGTAAGGCTTTTCTTTTCTATTTTGACTGTTCTTGCACCGGAAGTGATCCTGTTTCTTACCGGTACCTTTTCCGGCTGAACGACCTCTGTCGGATCAATACCTTCCCTTCCATCACCGGTACTTCTTACCAGTGCTTCAAATTCCGGTGTCGGACTGCCATCTGCCCTCTGTGCCGTTGCCGTATAATCAAACTGGGATATCTCCGCAACCGGAATATCCTTATATTTCCCATTCATATGCGACATCAGCATTGCCGACAATTTGGAAGCATCCCTTGCAGAGATACAGAACTGTGTGTTGCCATCCCCTCCGCAGAGATCCGGAAGTTCGGCAAACAGGATCCCGTGATCCTTTAATTCCTTCTTGATACCCTTCATGATACGGGTATTCTGTCTGGTATCCTCTTCGATCCCGACATTTAAAAATACCAGTCCGTTCTGTTCCCCTTTTACATTTAAAAGACGTCTGTAAGATGTATTCCCCTTCCACTTTGCCATATAGATGGTATTTAATACCTGGGCACTCATCACTGCTGTTGCCACAGTGATATTTTTTAACTGGACGGCCAGCTTCCCGCAGAGCAGGATGACCTGACAGGCTTCATCAATCTCGCCCATGAGGATCACCTCACTGCCAAGCCCTCTGAAGGCACGGAAGGCTTCCCTGCCTTTGGTACAAATTCGTGGCCGTGTTTTTCCTTATATGTTTTCGTAAAAGAATCCGTAACCAGCTGCACCATCTCCTTCTGCATCTCACCGGTAGCCATGCCAAACAGATTGATATATGTTCCATTCTTCATCTGATTGGATGGGAATGTCACCTGCAGTTCTCCGTTATCCCCTGCTGAGATACGGATATGCTTTACGGTGAGGCATTCCTGATAAGTAAGCTCTGCGTATCCGACCGTCGGATAATAATTATCTCCTACCAGTGTTGTCCTGATATGGAGATTATCCGTTATACTGCCGGAATGGATCATCATCTTGCTTTTGATATCCGTGATCACGGCTCTGTCAAGCTCTGCCTTCTGATCCTTTGTCAGGAACACGACCGGTTCCCATGTATTCTTTCTTTTATTCAAATAACGCGGCATACAGACAGTCAGTTTGTCTTCTCCATCATCGTCCTTTAAAAAGACGACCTTTACATCGCGAATGGAAAACATGTCACCGATATTCACGGTGCCATATGCGTAAAGACCGGATCCATTTTCCGGGATGATGTTCATATCCGCTTTTGCATGAAGTGCATTGCCTTCTGCAGTCTCTCTATCTTCCTGATACATGCGCACTCCTCCTTTCAGGTTTCCTTGCTTTTGTAAGATAAAGAAACTGGCAGGATACCGCTTCCTGCCAGCTTCATTAAATGTTCTTATTATGCACCTACATCATATGGCAGATGTCCCTTGCGGGTATCTTTCTTTTCCTCTTTGCCATTTAACCGGTCAAGCTCTGCCTGGGCTTCCTCTTCCGTTGCAAATAGGCGGTGTGCCTTGACCTTTGTGGCACCGCCTTCTATAAAACGGAACAGATACAATCCGCCGCTGCAGCTTAAGATCCTGCCTTCCCTTATGAAACGGCTGCTTTCAATAAGATATGCGATATCTCCTGTTTTCAAGTTTTCCATAGACACCTCCTATGTATCATCCTCGTGTCCACATACACTTTTGTCCATAAGATGATCTGTGATCATACTCCCTACTTCCTATGACCAACTATACCATATCTTTCTCGAAAAAGCAAACTTATGTTCGATTATTGTAGGTGTTGTTTTCAAGTCTATCATCAGAATCCATTTTCACCTTCTTCGGGTACAGAAGAGTCTCCGCCCGCTGGTCCTCTTTCTCCGCCAAGATCGGCTTCCAGAATGGAAATGATATTTTCCATATCTACGAGTTCCTTATAATCAGGACCAAAGCGCATCAAAAAAAGCTGCTCCATTCCCTTGGACAGCTCTTTCCACCATTTCTCATTATCTCTTTTTTCTTTTTCCTTCAGACGATTCTCTTCTTTTGCAATGGCTTCCTTTAATTTCCCATTTTCATCCACATTTTTTGCAAGTTTTTCCTTTAAGGAGTTCAGTCTGGCTGAATCGATCACTGCCATGACTCATCACCTGCTGTTATCTGCCGGAAGGTTTATCCTTCTTACTTTCCTGGGTTTCCGTCTTTGCCTGGGCATCCATGGATGGTTTGAACCCGCCCGCAATATAGATAGACTTTGCCTGGGCATCATATTCATGCACATGATCGGAAAGCTTATCCTGAGGAGAAACCTCAGTGGCATTCACAGAACGTACCATATCGGTAAGTTCTTCAAGAGTCGGTGCCATGACTGACTTTGGTACGATCAGTACTTCATGGACAGATGACGGGAGAATATAGAAGCCATCCGGATATTTATCTGCAAGTGCATCCATGATCTCAGGCATGAATACCGCTGCAGCACCATTCATCTGTGCTTCATTACTCATGGTAAACATCCCTACTTCTAAGGATTCGATATCCGGAAAAGCAGCGATCTCATCTAAAACGTTGGACGTTGTATCAAACATCGGCGCTCCGTTCATCATGCATTCCATGATCTGATCCATCGATGCAATGTGGAGCGGATTGCTTCTTCTCATATTGTCGCGAGCCATGTCAAAGAGTTCTTCCTTTGAAAGCCCCATATTCTCAAGGATTGTATCTGTTACCTTGCTTGACATCATGCCCTCTGCATTTTCACCATATTTGATATAGCAGACAGCAGCCATATCTCCCTGTACAAAATGAGGCGTATCTTCAAGATAACCATCATTATCCGTAACTGGAACTGCCTTCATCTCTACGGAAGTCAGTAAAGCTTTCCAGTCAAAGGTACCGCCTGAGATCAAAGTCTGCATGAGACCGTGAACTTCGGCCATATCCTGACCAGTGAGTGCTTTGGAAAGTGTATCCCCAAGGCTTTTCGCTACTTCATTTACGGAAAGCTTATACTTTACATAGTCACTATACGCCTGATCGATATAGACACATGGTGCGATTACAGAATCCTCTGAGCGTACCAGCATACCTGTCATCTCTCCAAGTCCGGATTTGCTGACCGTCTGAAATTCAATATCCCCTGAGCGGTATTCCTCAGGAAGATATTCCTTCACGCAGGACGCAAGCTCCATCTTAAAAGTATCAAAATCATAAGTTCCCATATGCATTTCCCCCTTACACTTTTTCTGCTTTCTTATCTGATTCCTTCTTTTTCATCAGATCCTGATAAGCAGTCATTCTTTTTTCATTCTGTTCGTTATTTTTGTAAGTAAATGTATCTCCCATACTATGTTTCCTTTCTTTTCAATCAGATTTGTTTTCTTCCTGTTGCCACGCGTTCTCTCTTTGAGCCACAGGTATTTTTTCTTTCATTTCCATCGTTTTCGGCAGCTCTTTCCGGAACAACAATAAAATTGCTTTTCAGGTACTGGTCCAGTTCTCCGGTTGTCATGAGTCCGTGCTCCTGGAAGGAAAAGTACTCACCGGAAAATCCGCTGACGATCACATGGTCAAGTACCGGTATGCCAAGAAGTTCCCCACAGGCGATCATCCTTTTCGTGGCACTGATATCTTCTTGCGATGGTTCCGGTGACATGCCGGCTGGGTGATTGTGTGCCAGTATCACTGATTGACTGTTACTCAGGATAGCAGCCTTATACAGTTCACGCGGTGAGATGATGCTTTCCGACAGACCGCCGATAGAACCAACTGACATAGAAATGACCTGTCCACGGGCGTTGTTGTTCAGGACCACAACCACCTCTCTGTCCAGTTCCCTCAGTTTATCCGCCACGGCATTATAAACATCCACTGCACTTGTGACCGGTTTCTCAAAGTAGAGTCTCTTCTCCGGTACCAGACGGATCTGCACCACATCGATACCGTCAATTGCTCCTGTTTCCATCCGTGCTGCCTCCCTGCATATCGATAAGTTCGCCTGGAAACTCCATGATCACGATAGTGTGCTCATCCATCGTGTTAATGAACAGAAATACTTCCCCGGCAGTCATGGCCGCTTTGAGATCCTCTGCATTTCTGATCTCTCTGTCTTTATCGTCCCAAAAAGTCAAATACAACCACCTCAATGGGTTTTGGCTTTATCACGCTGTTCCTTCTCAGCACTTTTTTCTTCCTCTGCTTCCAAAAGTGCTTCCTTTTCAGACAGATTCTTCTGTTCTGGATTCATTTCCTCTACCGGCTTTGGTTTATTCTCTTCCGGAGGTGCTGCACTGACCTGTACTTCGATCAGTTCCGGTTTCATACGGTAACAGGAATAATAATCCAACACATCCCTGTTAAGTGCCATCTCTTCAATCGCTGATACCGGAAGTGTTTTATCCTGTGTTTCTCCCTGACTGACCAGCTTCTGATTCTGATCATACAGATAATACACAATTGCATCCTCCGTTTCGTCGATCACAAGATAAAATCCGTCACTTCCATGAGTTCCCGGAATCTTCGAACGGTAAAAAAAAGCAACCGGATAGGACGTCTCTTTCCTTTCCGACTGCGTCTGTTCTACTTTCTCTTTCACTTCTGTTACGGCTGATCGCACTGTACGCTCAATAACTGTTTCCGGAACCAGTATAATGGACTCTCCCAGGATCACTGACAGTTCCTGCAGAAGTCCCTCCATTCCCATCACGGCACGCTGCATCCTTCTGGTATCTTCCCTGATCCCTCCGGCAATGCCCTCCATGATCTCTCTAGCCTGTGTTTCTGCCATGCGGTTCCCGTCCATGGTATTCTGCAACAGTGCTAGGAGACTGTTCATCACTTCATCACTCAAAATCCACCACTCCTTTCTTTTTGGCAGAAAAAAAGCAGGTGCGCTCACCTGCCATTTTCTACTCTGTGTGAAATCGATTTTACAGATAAGGTGCCTTGACGCACCTTTACTATTCCAGTATAGCACATATTTTCAAAAAGAACCGTCCGATTTGTTCCCACTCGTTCCTAATTGGTCCTGAGGTCCGAAATCTCTATATGTATAGTGCCATTATTCCTGTTCCTTTGCCTCTGTTTCCTTTTCAAGTGCAGACTTCACTGACTTGATCATCCTGTGTTTTTTCCGTTCAAACTCCTGTGCCACTTCTCCATACGGAATCCAGATCTGTGCCTCCTGGATTTTTGCATAAACAGCTTCCACGATCTGGCTATTATATCCTTTATATGGGTACTTTCCTGTACGGTCATAAAAGGATCTGATTTCCTCCCTCATCCAGGAAGCAATCTTTTGCTTCTGGCTGTTTTTCAGTGCAGAATACTTTTTATTCGTCTGTAATATCTGCCCATTCACCTTGATGTGATTCTTGCCAACCTTCTTGATCTTTCCTGCCTGTCGGTTCTGTGCACTATATTCCTCTTCAAAGTCCAGTTCATCATCAAATGGATTCCAATAGAATTCTTCTCTGTCATCAAGAATCTCTGCAATCAGAAACTCATCATCAACCGGATACAGACTTAACTCATCTTCCACATCCATAAGAAGCGAATCTATCTCACTTTCCCCATAAACATGGATTCCATTTGCTTCCAAAAGTTCTGCAGTTATACCATTACCGTCAATCAACGTCTTGGAAAATGAGCCATCATAAATCTCACCATGTCCACAGGAAGGACTTTTCTCTTTTAATAATGCAAAGAATGCTTTATATAACCTTGCCGTATGAAGTGCAGCCTCTGCACCTCTTTTATAATTGTCAGTGACATCTATTCCTGACTTATTTATAACCTGCCTGCCCTGGATCTCAGATGGAATTCTCGGAGTTGGAAAACCCCCAAGCTGTTCCGGACATATCGGAATCAGGTTGATATCTTCATATTGTAAAAGTTTCAGTACGTTCTTATTGCCTTTTGATATTCCATCGTATCTGCAATTGATACCAAGAAGGCATGCACTTACAAGAATATTAATCGCCATGATATTGTTCCTACTCTATACTTCATTATCCGGATCCAACTCCTGCACCGGATAGTTCTCCATTATATGCTTATATCGGAAGCAGTTACAGGTATGGTCATTGATCATACCACATGCCTGCAGGTGTGAATACACAACAACCGGTCCAAGATATTTGAATCCTCTTTTCTTCAGATCTTTACTAATCCTTTCAGATAATCCATTCTTTGCCGGAATGTAACCCTTTTCATGTCCCTTATACATAATTGTTTTTCCATCGGAATACTTCCAAAGATATGCATCAAAGGAATCTTCCTCTGAAATAATCTTCAGAAACTGCTTTGCATTGTTAATGATTGCCCGTATCTTTCTCTCTGACTTAATCATTCCAGGATAATGTAAGATCCGTTCCACATCCTCATCTGTATAGGAAGCGATCTTATGAAAGTCAAAATGGTCGAAGCAGACATGGAATATCTCCCGCTTCTCAATCATCAGATTCCAGCTCAGTCCACACTGCATTGCCTCCATCATCAGAAACTCAAACTGTTTTACATCGTCATGAACAGGAATCCCCCACTCTTCATCATGATACCTGATCATCTTTTCTGTTGTATTTCCCCAATTACAGCGTTCCATTAATCCACCATCTACCTTACCAATATCTTTTAATGGCATTGTAGCAAAAATTAACGGAATAAGCCAGTCATAACAGAATCAATCAAGCGACCAAACAACAGCGGTTCTTCCCATTATTCTCAATAATCTCATACTCCACCCAAACGGTATTTCCATTGATCAGATCGGAGCGGTTAAGTCTATTTTTCGGCACATACAGAATGAATTCCTTACCGTTATAAAGTGCTCGTAAATACAAAAGCTCAGAATTCAGTTCCATAAGATCAGAACAAATGGTGATGTTCATACGCTTTTCTTCTCCCTTCGACTCGATAGGATTAGATCTTTCGTCTTTTCCATACTGGAAAATCTTACAACTTTGATTCGGAAATAACTGTTCACTAAATCTACTATAAAACTGACTTTTATACGATTCTATTGCAATCCTGATCTGCTCAGCCATACCGATAGCCTGCACTTCTGATAATGATATGGAAACACCTGCGATACTTTTACCCTTTGGTGCAATCAGTCCATTGTTCATTTTCTCACCGTTGGCATATTCGCCACGCAACATGATAAAATTCTTATTGGATCTTTGAACTTTGAACTGCTTGTTGATGATCAATTCACCATTGGCCTCAATAAGCCCCGGAAACATCGACTTTGCTTTGTCAAAGCGTATCTTATTATACTTTTTATTAATAGAAGAGCCTCCCATGATTGTGAAGTATGATGTATAGGGCGTTACTTCCTTGCCATCGAACATCCCTTCACGCGCCGCATTGCACATCAGCATCATCAGTCTATTATTACTGATCATCCGGCATAAAGCTAATGCGTCTGAGAAATCCAGGTAGATCTCCAGACGCATCTGTTCATGGTTTGTATTCGGATCATATTGTGAGAAGTTAAAAAGAACCTTCCCAATCTGAAATGCAGTGGTGACTGCTTCTACAAAGCAATTTTTGCCATCATACCTGCAAATCTGTGTACTATAAATCTCTGCCATTTATCTCCTTTTTACCAAAAGAGGATATACGTTTATCCTCCATTAAAATAGGCAACCCATCCGGATTGCCTCAACTTCTTCAAATCAATATATATCATCCACCCGTTATACTCTTAATTAACATTTGAATAGTATAACCATATGCAGATGCTACAGATACGCCAATAGTTAACAGAATGGAAAAAACTGTAACAATAATAGAAATGATTGTTACCTTAAAATTCACTTTGTTCTCTTTCTCATTTCTAGTTGTATGCACACTTGCATACTTTATGGCATCATTATTCTTATCTAAATACTCACGTATTTCAAAATACTTTCCACAAGCTTTTTCATACATATTATACAACACTTCAATATCAGCCATAACAATCGTGCCATCTGCCAATTTACTTTTTTTCGTTATTTCTGTCTTCTTTGCTTTTTTGAACAGTTCATCCGCTTCTGACTCCATTTTGTCCAAAATTGGCAAAAATTCACCATTATTTGCTAAACGGAAATCAACATCTTGATACGATTTCCGAAAATCTTTCAGTACTTCTTTATTTGAGATACACAAATACTTATAGCAATCCAAGATCGCCCTTTTCACATGTTTCTCAGCATCCAATAAATCACTTTCACTATCATCTAACTTATATCGAGACATATGAGTGAAAATTGCTCTAATCTCATTCAAAATCTCTACTGGATACTCTTCATCCACAACTTCAAGCATTCCAATCAATGGTGCAATTAGTTCAGAATAGTAATTATAAATCCCTTTTTCTCTGCTATCAAGTTCCTCTAAATTCATTGTCACACCTGAAACTTATTATATTCCAAATAATTCCTTACTTTTCTGTTCAAAGGTATCATCATCTTTATATTTATTTCTCGCCAATAAAGCACTTCCCCTTCCAATACGCCCTAATTTGCGTACTTTGGAATACTTTAGCTTCTTTCCTATTTTTTTCTCTATAAAAATTCTTTCTTCCTCAGGTTTCATTTTAGAAAAAATATCAATTGAAACCCCCAATGTCTGTTCTGCATATCTTCTCGTAATATTTGACATTTTATACATTCCTATATACAAAAAACTACCAGTAAAACCTATACTGATAGTCTACTCCTTTCCACTTCCCTCGATAGGATCTTTACGGTTCAACCACCTATTGTCTTCGGTACTAGTTGCACATTTACACACCAAAAATATTATAATCACATAATATTCAAATGTCAATCATTGTCAATTTTATATCATAAATCAGCAAAGATTGTCTACATCTTTACCTATGTCAATTAAAATTTTCATCTCTTCGTCACAAGACGTTTGTTTAACATTAATCCTTCTTCTAATCTGTTTGGATAAAGGTATTTCAGTTTATTTCGGTTAAATATTGGATTATGATCATGGATGATACTATGTTGATTCGGACACTATCAGTTGATTACTCATATCATTATTCAAACTTATAACAAAATAGTCAATATGCCGAGCTTCTACGAGATGTGAGCCATATCGTTCGCCAATCATTCCTGGATTAATTGTTCTACTTGCCATATTGATTTCTCCCATAATAATATAGGTCAACTCTTCGCAATATCTCTTACAAATATCTGTTGATCGTAATTATACTATCTCTCCACTCCTACAAAAAAACAAGTATTATTCACTTCTATATGTACTCGAAAAAGATATGAAGTTTATTCATCCGATATAAAAATAACATATTAATATTTTAACCCACTGCTACATCTACAAATTCCTTCTTGCTCATTTCCAAACCACTATTGGCTAGTCTGGACATCCTCAAATCGTATATCTGACCAACCATTGCAACTCTGTCATCTTTAAGACCGTAATGAATTTTTCTATGACATATCGGACACAAACAAATGATATTAGCATATACATCCAAACTCACCGAAAAATGATCTTGATGATTCATAGGTAATAAATGATGACCTTCCATATACGGCTTTTGTGTACTTTCAGATATAAATGTTTGATGCATTGGATTTATCTCACAACTATAATTTGCCATTTCTATTGCTTGAGTCCGTAATATTCCTGATCGTTTCCACACAATATGTTCGACAATAACTGCTACTTCTGGTGCAATTGGTACATCTAGCGCCTGCATCTCATATTGCAAATCACTAAATCCCTCACCTGCTGCAAATCGACAGTAATTATTTAATCCAGAACTATACATACGTCTTCCACGTTCATTAGCTGCTAAAAAATCCGGATCAGAATATAACACTTCTTTTATCATTTCGAGCCTATCTAAATCAGCTATTTCATATATGTCCTGTTGCACAAGATTTTTGGCTTTTAATCTACGAGAAATGTTGTTCAATGCATCAAAATAGTGTTTAACTGAAGATTCGCTAAGACCACGGACATCTCTCAAATAACGTGCATAATATTCTTTCAATATAGATTTATGGTCTTTCTTTCCGTGCCTTTCAATTAAAAGTGCCATAATTCCTCCGTATCTTTGGCATAATTAGGTATCATTCTCTTCTTTTCGTCGATATTTTGAATGACGCCCTCTGTTCATAAGTTCTATCTTTTCAGAACAAATCATTTTCCTAAGCAAATAATTTGCTTGATTAGTAGATATATGCAATGCTTCAACAACATCTCTCTTTTTAAAGAAATCTTTCTCCTTAGATAATTTAATAACAATATCTTCTTGAGCGTCATTCATCTTTTCAAAACATCTTAACATAAACAATGCCATTTCATGAATAACCGGAATTGTTACTGAATTACCAAATTGTTTATATTGCTGTGTCTTTTTTGTATTTTCAGGAAAACTAAAATGATCCCTTCCATATCGATCCACAAAAGCATAACCTATAAAACCCTGTAATTTTCCCCATTCCGTAGGTGTCATTACTCGAATCCCCTCATCATTAATTGGAGATCTTTTACCTTTAATGACTTTTCCCGCTACACCTTCTTTCGGTTGATAAACAAGATTCCGTTCTTTACCTGAACCACCAGTAGCCAAAATAGTACTTGCAACAGGTTTTTTTATGCCTGGTCTATTAACAATTTCATATCCAAAGCCATGTCCTTTTGCATGCTCTCGCTCTTTATGCTTTTTTAGAGTTTCCCAGTATTGTGAAGCCATGTAATAACTATCATCAACCTCTGTTTCTAATATTTGTGTCACATCTTCAGCAATCACTTTTGTTCCATTCGAAGGTAGATCATCGTTCAACACCTTTACTGCATCACCAAATTCATTTTTACTGAATGCCATAATATATGCTCTTGGCCTATTCTGCGGCAAACCAAAATATCGTGAGTTTCTCACGAACGTGTTCCTCGAATAAATATAAGCCCCTACCTCATCTTGTGTTACGCCAATAATGCGATACCCCAGTTCATCCTCCAGAATGTTCACTATGGTCTCTATAGTTCTCCCTTTATCATGAGACACTAAATTTTCAACATTTTCCAAAAAAACAGCTTTCGGATGAGTTCTAGAAATAATATCTGCAATTGAAAAAAAAATTGTTCCTTTGGTAGTATCGCGAAACCCTAATTTTAAGCCAGCACGGCTAAATGTTTGACAAGGAAATCCTGCTAAAAGAACATCATATTCCGTTTTAGCAACCAACTCTTTAAAATCTTCAGATGTTAAATCATGTTTAGGATTTTCACCATATAAATGTTCATACGTAGCACATGCATAGTCATCAATTTCAGCAGATAAAACATTTTTAAATTTTCCTGTCATTTCGAATCCACGGCGAATCCCACCGATTCCAGCACATAGATCTATTGTTCTATATTCCATTATATTACCTGCCGTTCTATTATTTTCTCTCCTTTTATTCCATCTAAAGAAATAGTGTATGTTATTGTCTCTATTCCAGTAGGTAGCATTCCACCAACAAATGAACTCTCTCGTATAGCTGGAAAGTTTTCATCAACGCTATACATAATCATTGCATGTAAATCGTAACATCTCTTTCTCGCAGACTTTCGTTTTTCCAATCCAAGAGCTTCTAATTTTTGATTCAAATCATATCTGCTGTACCCAAGTTCAACCAAAGAATTAACCAAATCATCTATACAATACCCTGCTTGCGATGGTTCTAATTGACACAAAACAAGCTTTAGTTGCTTTCCGTCAGGAGGATCTAGTTGAAAATGATTACTTAATGTAACCTGGCGTTTTTTCCTTGCAACCGTTGACTTAACTTCATAATAGACCGTCTCTCCATCTATATCGTATGTAGAAGCATTCGGGCCATTCCAGATAACTTGATCCCCCTTATTTGCCAAGTATTCTAAAACAAGCAATTCGCCGATTGCATCATAAACTTTTTCATCTATATTTCGATTTCCAAGCAATTCTTTCCATTGCATCCACCATATGACTGGATTAGATGTGACTTCTTTTCTTAACCTTCCATCTTCTCCCGGAAGTATAAGTTCTGCACATAGTGTCGCAAAAGGATATTTAATATCTTCCAATTCTGTAACTAAAAGCAACACATTTTTATGTTCACTTTCATCAAGAGTGATCCTATCATTATATAATTTTGCCCCTGAAAAATGTTCCGCTACTTCAACACCTTCTTCTAGCGGTATTGCAACACCGTACACCTCATTAGTTTTTATAGTCCATGCAGGGTAACCGGCATCAAACAATGAGACAATCTTTGCTGCATATCCTTTTGCAGATGTATCCCAATTATTAATTATTTGTTGTGCCAGCATTTTTTATTCTCCTTTACTGTACAGATTGTTTAATCAATCTTTTTATATATCCTGATTCAGCACCATCTGTTAATGCAGGCTCAACGCTTCTGCAATTTACCAGATTTTGCTTTTGAATACGATTAAACAGCTTAGATGATTTATTCTCCACCCTTGCATATTCCTTCATCATCATCCGATATAGCGGAAGTCTATATCCTTTTCCTGGACGTTCGATAAAGTCACTAATTGTGTCAGTCCCAAAATCTTTTATAACTTTATAAGTCTGATTTTCTGAACCTTGCCATGAAAGATGAATATACCACCATAATGTTTTAACCCATATCCTCCGTGTATGTGAATAAAAGCGTTTAGTATTAAGTCTATGACCTTCACTTACATCAGTTTTACTTGGTGGGTATCTCAAATGAGTAATATCAGGAAATACGACACAAGATAAATATCTCCATATATCATCATCATTCGCCATTACTGTTGAAAAACCATTTTTAGGGTTTAATTCCTTGTATAAACATAACCCAACTCTCATATCAATCTCATATCCACCAACATCTCTATATCTTATGTAGGTATCTATGATATTATTACGTAATTCACTATATGAGGCATCAAAGCCTTCAACAGAATAATTCATCCACTGAGTTAACAAATCGCCAAATGCCGCATCTGAAAGTGAGTCTGTATTATCAATAAATTCTTTAGCCTGAGCTTTTGTATATTTTTTATACTGAATCATTAATCATCGCCTCCCCTAAGCATGAGATCAATGTTCTGATGAATTGTTTTCTGAAGAGAATCAATTGATTCATACTTTAACGGAATCATACAGTTTTTATAAAAATAGAAAATAACTTTTGATATACTTCCCGGTTCTAAATTCACATCATTCAAAGTGTCAGATAAAAATCCTCCATCGTCTATTCGATTAATAATCATCAAATAGGCAGAACTAATGATTTCAACTAGCAATTCTACATTCTTAATTCTATCTCCAACCTTTGGGCAATAATCATAATATGAATTCAGATACAGACACACATTATCTTCATTAAAAGCATCTCTTCTAGGATCCTCCCATTGCTTGAGTTCAAGCCACCAAAGGGGTTGCTGCGAATCCTTGACATCTTTAATCGGAAACTCCATGTATGCATTTTCAAAATTCAAACTAATTGTATCTAAGGAGCCAAGAGTTACGCCAGCTTCATTAATCAAATGTTTTTCTTCATCTTTCACATTAATTGCTGCACTCTTTATATAAACAACCGTATCTAATGTAAGATCACCTTTAATTTCTCCTGGTGGAAACTCATATTTAAAATTATATATTTCTGAATTACCACTTCTAACCATCGTTTCCGGCATTATATATCCCATCTGAGTTAAGGCCCTGTTAGTCCAAATAATGCAAATACCAATTTCTGCCTCTTCACATGCAATACCAGCTTTACCTTTTAACATATTGGGATATTCAAGAGTCACCTTTCGTACAATACGCAGACCATCTCCCTCAATCTTCCAACTCTCAAGACTATCTTCCAATCTAACCGTATTTCTCCCCTTCGCTCTGAGGGCATGATATGATCCTTCAATTAAGTAGCTAAACTCATATTTACTGAAATAACATCCGGCATCTTCCAGCATTTTTTCAGTTAATGTTGGAAAGAAAAACAGATTTTCCATGCTCTTTCTCCTTATATGTTTTTTACTTCCTTGATTGTACAGACATATTTACGATCACTGGTCATGATGACCATCTTCCCGATTACTATTGCATTGGTTATATCATTATCGATTTTAAAGCCCGTAATATTCTTTCCGCTTTTACTCATAATTAAACTAATATTGCTATAGTCATTATTGATAATTGGTTGGCTTAAATTACACACCTCTAAAAACTGTGACGTACCTTTAGAATTAACAGCATATGTTGATGCAGATTCAATACGATCAATACTGACAGGAAATGTATCACTTATATTACTTTCCCACGCATCAGCATCCATAACACCAGTCTCTGTTTCAATAAAAATTCCAAGTGATGCAGATTTTCGGACATTTTTAAAAGTCAAAATGAATGTAATTTCCATACAATCTGACTTGATCATAGGTGTAAGCTCAATAGAGAGATTATCTGACTTGCCTCCACCACCATTTCCGCCATTTCCGCCACCACCCGAAGACTTACCATATCCCATCTTCGGCAGTAAGCGACGACCAAGTTTTCCTGACAATTTACTTGTTGTCCCTTCAATTGTTCCACCGCTCTCTTCTTTCAACCCACTGTTAATCTTCGCTACTACTTGTGTCTTTATATTTGACACAAGAGTGAGATTTGATTTATCATCCCAATCCATATGATCAGATTTTTCGCACTTACGAAGATATTCTCCAAAAGATTCTCCAGAAAAGACGCCAAGTGTCTTTTCTTTCTTCAATTTCAAAGAACAATTTGGAACATAAAAGGCAAATATAAACTCATCGTCATTTTCCGGTTTAGTAAGACCTTTAGCCCATTTACCATCAATTTTATAATCTAAAACTAATCCTGGCGTACGTGCAAACATAACAATTGGATCATTTAACGGTCCCCAACTAAACAAGCGCAAATATGTATACGGTTTTATCATGTTTCCACTATCAGAAAATTGATCCTTCTTAATTCTAACAAATGCAACATGACCTGACTTTTGTCCTTCAACTTTTTTTGATGTAACTGCAACACATTCTATATCACTATATTTTTCAGACTGATACTTTGCATTAAAATTGTAACTCAGTGCTGTAGTATAGAGTTCCTGAACAAGTTGAAAAAAAGGTCTCATATTGTCATATTTAATAGCTTCACCATTAACTTTCACTGCTAACCATTTCTGTTCAGATATTCCAGCCAAATGTTTGTTAAATATTTTGGGTGCATACCATTTTTCAATGGCCAACTCAATATATTCCTCAATACTATTAGCCCAACAACACATAGCCTTCTCATCTTCAGAAATACCACAATCATCAGGAAAAATACCATTTAACAATCTTTCCTTGTCGATATAAGGAATAATAATCGATGTTCCTGTCTGGCCTGTTTTAAAACGCTTCAAACTGAAAATGTCTAGAATATTTTGAATTTCATTTTGATCAGTAACCGGGAAAAGTTCATTTTCGATATCATGTGCTTTTCTTCCCCACCAAGCTCTACCTACAGAATCGCTTCTTATTTCTTTTAACAAAGAATCATTACCTGTTTCATGTTCTGTCAGGCTTATAATCAATCGCTCTTCAAAACCTTCGCTTGTTTTGATTTGAGAATAGAAAACAACAAGTCCAATCCCAACTCGATAGTAAACGCTCTTTCCATATCCATAACTTCCGCCCGCTTCACCATCATTTGAAGCTGTCTGTTCTTTTCCCGTATCAAAAACTAATTTAAAAAAATTACCATGATCCTCTCTATCAAGTTTTGCTAACTGAACTTGACCTGTCAATCCAACAGTTCTCATATCTCGAATTTCAAGAAAACTTGCTTCAGTTCCAGGATATCGCTTATCTAATATAGTTGATAAGCTATTCAGCTCTGAATTAAATCTCTGAGGTATGAACTTTCCCACACTAAAATTAACATCAAAACGCTCATCAAGAACTTTCAATGACGCATCTGAACTATTCTGAATCGCTTCTCTTACCAGCAAATCCAATTCTGGAAGTGTGTCATTCTGTAATGCTTTTAGCGTCCCACTCCCATAGGAAACTCCATAATCCATTGTCTTTATTAATTCATCTAACATTAGTTCTCTACCTCTGTCCTCTCAGGAAGTTTTATACGTATGGATCTTGCATGATTACCACCTATACCATCGCCAGACACAATAATACTCACGCCAATAATATCATAATCTGCATTCATCTGATTTCTTCTCTTTTTTGTTTCACCACCATCATGCTTAATACAATAAACTAATAATAATGGTGTATCCTCAAGCCCAAGTTTAGCACGTTTCGAAACTAAATCTTTTCCACTTTTTAATGCCTCACTCAGAAGCTTTTTCTGTTCATCCGTCAACAAATCTTCCTGTACATCCGAAAGGACATCTCGACCAGATCGTAACGATCCTATGTCGATATGTTCGGTATCTTTCTTTCGCGTACGCTCGATTTTTCCAATATTTATACCTGAAAACAAATCACAATATTCATCATGGTTGTCACCATCAATAATCGCAACATTCCACCTTCGATATTTTCCTTCTTTATTCATCTTTTCTATCCATTGACAGAAAATAGGTATATTAACATATAAACTGGAATGTTTTGAAATTGAATACTTAGCCAAAAACTGATCTTGAATTGTTTGATAATCAATATTGTACCAAATATATGCCTTAGCAGTAGTTGATTTCATATAAGAAATTGAATTGGAAATAGTCTCCAAAAATTGACTTGTAACTGTAATGTTGTCTTTTAGGACTTTACCATTATCAAAATCTGTTGTTTCATATGTATCTCCACTGAAATCAAAATCATCATACTCAGCCTGCTGACTTTTTTTCTTTGATGTAATTCGAAAGTTTTTTATTTCTGGTGTATTTCTTATTCTTGGACCGAAGAGAGCTGGAGAGATACCCCGTTCCATAAAACGTTCAATTTCTTCTTTCATATCCATATCAATTTTAGCTAATGCTTCAAACTTTTTCCGCACTAAAGTCGTCATCCAGATTCTTTGCAATAATTCAACACCTTTGCGATATCCGAACCACCTTGCCATCTGCATTAATGTATCTGCTTGATTAGAATTACGTGAAAAATAGGAACAAACTAACCCATCAATAGTTAAGCCTCGTGATAATGTATTGCCACCAATTACAATGAAAACAGGATCTTTATCCATACTGGCAAGTTGCTCATCAGTTGGATATACAATACGTAAGGTAGTTCCTTCTTCAGCTTCTTTATTTGCCTTACAATTATCAACGCAAAGATGAACTCCTAAACCATACTGGAGTTTCTTGTCATCGTCCAATAAGATATTTCTAATATCAGAAAGCATACTACCAATCTCTTGGCGAATTTCTTCAAAATCAGGATATTCATCAGAAACCGAATCTATAAAACCATATTTTGCATTAGCTGCTTTAAGATCTTCAACAGAAACCGTTGCCTTTTCTTTATTATAAATATTAGCACAATAGGAAATTACTTCGGAACTGTTTGAAAGAAAATGGCTAATAGCATCATAAACATTAAAATGCTGTTTCTGAATAGAAGTTGTATGCACCAACATACTAATACTCTTCTTTTTTAAATGCGGTCTTATACGAATAATCGCACTCACACATAAAAACCAAGCCAACGCATCTTTAAATGAATCAGGAATATCTGTAGTCAATCCTTTATGAATCTTTTTTAGTTCCTTATCATCATTTATCGTAATATTTCTTACAATTCCTAAGCCTGGACACTCTTTTTCATCGTTTCCAAAAATAACCTTAGCACCAAAGTACTCTGAAGACTCAGGTAACGTACAAATAAAATCTTTTGGATAGAGTGATACACCTGGACGTTCATTAAGAACATTGGCATATGGAGTAGCTGTATATGCAATATAATTCATTGATTGAAAACTGACAGCTGGCGTGGATCCATCACTCTTCTTTCCATTTACAAGGTTTACAATAAGTTGGTTAATAGCGCATCGCTCTTGCTCTTCTTCCAACGTTATTTCCGCGGTATTAACGCTTGCCTGATCTGCTTCATCATCAATGACAACAATACGTAATTTTTGTGTTATCTTATCATTGTCATATAGCCAATCAATTAATCGCTCGAGTCGTTTTTTATTCTTAAGACATACTGTTACATAACGATTTGCAAAAGTTTTCTTTCCAAGCGGATTCAACTTTAATTCCTCTAATTGAAACTTTTTTTCTTCTCCTGTAAAATCCAAAATACGCCATAGTATGCCTTCACTTTGTTGCATATCTCTCTTAAAACGATCCCTGGTCTGTTTACGCAGATTATCGATTGTGCCTGATAAAATGATAAAAAAATTCCAATTACAATCAGCCGCCATGCTAACCAAGCCAGCCATATTTGCTGTTTTTCCAGATTGAACACTACCAGTTACTAATCCTTTAACAGGTCCATATGAAACCGTATCCTCTTTTAAGTGATTCATCACCCACTGGCAACTTTTTTCTATATCTATAATTGACGCTGGCCCCATTGTCGAAGACAATGACTTCTTATATCTTTCCCATGTTGAAGCAGGACCACTCGGAACAGAAAAAGTATTATTAAATCCATTTCTATCAATACCTATAACCTTTTGTGTTTTGCTAAGTACAACAGAAGGATGTAATTTCTTATAATATGCAACATAACTTTTCCATTGAGGATGTGTCAAATCATCCGGCCACATCTGTTCATTATAAAGTACCTGAAGTGCCTCATCGAACGTATTTTCACCAGCACACAAATTTTCTATTTCTTCCCAAGAATGACCATGTTCAAGTTGTTCAACAATCCAACGATCACATTCTTTCTTTTCATTATTAGAAAATATATAGTCCATATCATCTATCCTTTAATACTTCTTCAATAATATCTGCACAAGCTACAAAATCTTTTTTTATTTGTTTACCCCAAAATCGTAGAACCATCCAGCCTTCTGATTCGAGTTTTTTTGTAACCTCCTGATCTCGTTCTATAGTACGTTCGATTTTAGGAATCCAGAAATCTTGATGACTTTTGATTTCTGTTTTCTTATGTTCCCAGTCATATCCATGCCAAAATTCGCTGTCACAAAAAATAGCAACTTTTTTTCCTTTAAAAACAATATCTGGTTTTCCCATAATCGTCTTAACATTTTTTTGGTATCTAAGACCTCGTCTCCAAAGTTCTTGTCTCAATATCAGTTCAATATCCGAATCTTTACATTTTACATGTTTCATGTTGTAACTGATTTGTTCCTTTGTTTTTCTCATAACTATCACCCATATTGCTATTTTATATGATTTGACTATTTATCTTCCTGTAAAACAAGTGTACAAAATCCTAATATAAATGGGTCAATCATTTTTTTCGTGGGATTGACAATCCACATAGCAGGTTAACCCAGCCGTTCTCGTGCTTGGATTAGGTTAATTGAGATTTAGTAATCCTGAATATTTGTAGTACTGAAAAACGCTTTTTATTCCACGGTCTG
>JAZLLO010000071.1:0-75568 GCA_045598185.1 Marvinbryantia sp. | reverse complement strand
GGTAGGTCTTCTTCTGATGCTGTTACTCTGTGTAAAGTTTCGAATCTTCCCGGTTATCGCTTCCGCAGGTGATTTTAAGGCACTGTTCCTTCCGGCACTTACGTTAGCGATTGCCATGTCTGCCAAGTATACCAGACAGGTTCGTACGGCAGTTCTTGATGAGCTTAACCAGGATTATGTGACAGGTGCAGAGGCACGTGGTGTGAAAAAATCCCGTATCATCTGGCTGAACGTATTCCCGAATGCTCTGCTTCCGCTGATCACTATGTTTGGTCTTTCCATCGGCTCCTTACTTGGTGGTACCAGCGTAGTAGAAGTTATCTATTCTTATCCAGGACTTGGGAACCTTGCAGTTACAGCCATTACCTCCAGTGACTACAACCTGATTCAGGGTTATGTATTATGGCTTGCACTGATCTACATGGTGATCAACCTTCTGGTAGATGCTTCTTATATCTATATTGACCCACGTATGAGATTAAAGGAGTAGTGAATGATGAAAAAGAAAAATGCATTTTTAAGTAATAAACAGTTTGTATTTTTTGGTATCTGTGCGCTCCTGATCATCCTGGCAGCGATCTTTGCTCCAATCGTTACCGGTGGAGCTGATCCACTTAAGGGTAATCTGATGGATGCACTTTTACCTCCATGTAAAGAACACATCTTTGGTACAGATAAGATGGGACGTGATATTTTTGTCCGTGTCATCTATGGTGCTCGTGCCTCGCTTGGCGCAACCTTTGCAGTAGTTATTTTAATCTTTGTAATCGGTAGTATTGCCGGTGTTATCTCCGGATATTTTGGTGGATGGGTTGATATGGTGATCATGCGTATCGCTGATATGATGCTTGCCTTCCCAGGTCTTGTACTTGCTCTTGCAGTAGCAGGTATCATGGGTGCTAGTATCCGTAACGCCATCATTGCTATCGTAGTAGTAAGCTGGACAAAGTACGCACGTCTTGCACGAAGCTTAGTACTTAAGATCCGTAACCGTGATTATGTGCATGCAGCTATCGTAACAGGTTCTAAAACTCCTTACATGCTGCTGAAATACATGCTTCCAAACGCATTGCCAACACTGATCATCACAGCAGCAACGGATATCGGTTCCATGATGCTGGAACTGGCAGGTATGTCCTTCTTAGGTTTTGGTGCTAAGCCACCAGCACCGGAATGGGGCTTCATGCTGAATGAAGGTAGAGCATGTATGCAGTCAGCACCATGGCTTATGATCTTCCCAGGTCTTGCTATTTTCGTTGTAGTAGTAGTATTTAACATGCTTGGTGACTCTGTCCGTGATATCATGGACCCAAGAGATGAATAAGGAGGTTTTTGAAAATGTTATTATCTTTAAAAGATGTGGAAATCTCCTATAAAGGTCGTCCAACTGTTCAGGGCTTTAACCTTGACATGGAACAGGGACAGATCGTCTCTTTGGTAGGAGAATCCGGTAGCGGTAAGACAACTGTTATCCGTGCAATTCTTGGCCTGATCGCAGGCGGCGGTAAAGTTACAAAAGGTTCCATCACATTTGATGGAAAGGATCTGCTGAAGAATACAACTCAGCAGTGGAGAGATATGAGAGGTACCGATATCTCTATGATCTTCCAGGATAGTGGTGCTATGATGAACCCTACAAGAAAGATCGGGGATGCTTATATCGAATATATCCTGACCCATGAGAATATCTCCAAGAAAGAAGCATGGGATAAGGGTGTTAAGATGCTGGAGAAGATGCGTCTTCCATCCGGCGATAATATTATGAGATCTTATCCATTCCAGTTATCCGGTGGTATGAGACAGCGTGTCGGTATCGCTATGGGTATGACTTATCAGCCAAAGCTTCTTCTTGCAGACGAACCTACATCTGCACTTGATGTTACTACACAGGCCCAGATCGTTCGTCAGATGATGGCACTTCGTGATGATTATAAGACAAGTATTATCGTAGTAACCCATAACCTGGGTGTTGCTGCTTATATGTCTGATTATATCGTAGTATTAAAGCACGGAAGAATCGAAGATCAGGGAAGCAGAGATCATATCTTACACCATTCTGAGAATGAATATACAAGAAAGCTGATCGCAGCAGTACCATCATTAGGAGGTGAACGTTATGTCTAAAGAACGTGAAGTTATTCTGGAAGCAAAGCACATCACAAGACGTTTCGCCGCTTCCGGTGGACGTACTCTTCTTGCGAATAATGATGTGAATCTTACCATGTACAGAGGAGAAACCTTAGGACTTGTAGGTGAATCCGGATGCGGTAAGAGTACATTTATGAGATTCCTTGTAGCTCTTGATAAACCATCTGAAGGTGAGATCATCTATAAAGGAAGAGATATTACAAAGTTAAAGGGCGAAGAACTTCGTCAGAACAGACAGAATATTCAGATGGTATTCCAGGATCCTACCAACTCCTTCAATCCAAAGATGAAGATTCGTGATATCGTATGCGAACCTCTGATGAACTTTGGGAAGATCAAGGCATCGGAAAAGGACGCAGTATGCGCAAAGCTTCTTGAGATGGTTGAATTACCTGCAGAATTCATGGATCGTTATCCACACAATATGTCAGGTGGTCAGCGTCAGCGTGTAGCCATTGCTCGTGCTCTTGCGCTTGAACCGGAAATCGTTGTACTTGATGAAGCTACATCAGCACTTGACGTATCTGTTCAGCAGACAGTCATTGAACTGATCGTAAAATTACAGAAGGAAAAGAATATTACATTTGGTTTTATCTGTCATGATATTGCCTTGATCCAGTCAGTTGCGCATCAGGTTGCAGTAATGTATCTTGGTAACCTGGTTGAGGTTATGCCAGGCGAACAGCTTTCAAAGAATGCAAAACATCCATATACAATTGCGCTTATGGGTTCTATTTTTGATGTAAATATGGACTTCTCCAAACCAATCGAAAGTATTGAAAGCGAAGCACCAAGCCCACTTGATCTGCCAAAGGGCTGTCCATTCCAGGGAAGATGCGAACATTGTAAGGACATCTGCCGCAAGGAACGCCCACAGTTGGTAGAAGTAGAGCCGGGACACCAGGTGGCGTGTCACCTGTTCAAATAAGGAGGGGTTGTAATGAAAAAGAAAATGTTTATTCCGATGATGGCTTTGGGGTTAACTGTAGCTGCATTTACTAGTGTGGCAGCTGCAGAAGAGAATAGTCATATTATCGGTGTACCTGTTTATGACCTTGCGGATGAACAGGTTCAGGCTTTCAGAGAATATCTGGAAAGTTATATCGCATCTTCATTTGAAGGCGTAAGCTTCCTGTATTCTCAGAGTATTCAGACTCAGGAGGATGAGATGGCATTCATCCAGAGCTGTATCGATGCAGGAGCAGAAGGCATCATGGCATTTAATAGTTATGATATCGAGAAAGAAGTAGAACTTTGTGCATCCAATAATGTATATTACATGAAACCATCAAGTACTGTTTCTTCAGAAGACTTTGCTAAAGTTGCAGATAATCCATACTTTATTGGTTACTTTGGTCCTGGTGAAGAGATGGAATATCAGGCTGGTGAAGATATGGGCAAATGGTTTGCCGAACAGGACTTTGGTAAGGAATACTTTATCTTAAGTGGTGGTGCATCTATGGGTAACGTAATGCACAGCGAACGTACAAGAGGTATTCTGGATGCTCTGGAAGCTGCATCCGGTGCAAAGTTTGATACACCAACTACAGAACTTGCAGTTGCAGCAGAACCAATTACTGCTACAGCAGGTGACATCACAATTCATGTATGCGCAGGTTATGTTGGCGCAGAAATGTTCTTTAATACAGCAAAGGAAGCCTATGAAGCAAATCCAAGTGATGTGGTATTAGGTGTTATTCCGATTGCAGGAATGGAAGATGTGATCGGTGATGCAAAGCTTGGCGTGATCGACTGCTTCAGTGCACATAATTCGCAGCTTTTCTCAGAAGGAAAGCTTCAGTATGTATGCGGAAAGTACAGTTCTATTATCGGTCCTGCATTTGCTGCTATGTACAATGCTGTAACCGGTTATGCAGAAGACTTTAAGGAAGAGGGCAGAGCATGTGCTATTACACAGGGCTTCTGGGTTGCTGATGACAAGGAGGCTTATGAAGAGCGATATGCACTTTCAAGCGGTATAGCCCTTAATGCATATAGCTATAAAGATCTTCTGGAGGTTATAAAAGCATCGAATCCAGATGCATCATTTGAAGATATGAAAGCGCTTGCAGAGGCATGGGACTTCCAGTCTGCGCTTGAAAGAACGAATAGTTAATTATTTGCCGCCTGATATGTAATATATCAGGCGGTATCTTAAAAATATTAGTTGATTTTTGGCTCCGAAATGGTTATACTTAAAATACAATTAAACAAATGCTTAATCGTTTAAAAATGCGAGAAGAGAGGGAGAAAATATGTTTAAGAACATGAACAAAAAGCAGAAGAAGATGCTGATGCGTATCATCATTGCTGCAGTACTTGTGATTGCCCTGGAACTTCTGGAAGATGTAATCACAGGCTGGCCTAGATTCATCTGCTACATGGTTCCATACTTTGTAATCGGTTATGATATTCTGATCAAAGCCGGTAAGGGTATCAAGAACAGACGTATCTTTGATGAAAGCTTCCTGATGGCTGTAGCTACCATTGGCGCGATCCTCATTGCACTTGTTGAGAATACGGGTGATTATACAGAAGCTGTAGCTGTTATGTTGTTCTATCAGATTGGTGAATGGTTCCAGAGCTATGCAGTTGGCAAGAGCCGTCGTAACATCAGTGATCTTATGGACATCAGACCTGATTATGCGAACATTGAAGTAGACGGTCAGTTAGAGCAGGTTGATCCTGATGAAGTAGAGATCGGTTCTATCATCGTTGTTCAGCCGGGTGAAAAGGTTCCAATCGATGGTATCGTTATCGAAGGTGAATCTTCCCTTAATACATCAGCACTTACCGGTGAATCTGTTCCAAGAGATATTCACGCAGGAGAAGAAGTTACATCTGGATGTATCAATATGACAGGTGTACTTAAGATTGAAACAGTAAAAGAATTCGGTGATTCTACTGTTTCACAGATTCTTGACCTTGTAGAGAACGCAAGCTCAAGAAAGTCAAAATCAGAAGATTTCATTGCAAAGTTCGCAAAGGTTTATACACCTGCTGTTTGCTACAGTGCTCTTGCACTTGCGATCGTACCACCAGTCTTTATACTGCTGACAAAGATGGGATTTGACGGATCGGTACTTGATATGTGGCTTAGCTGGATCTACCGTGCCCTTACTTTCCTGGTAATCAGCTGCCCATGTGCACTTGTTATCAGTATTCCACTTAGCTTCTTTGCAGGTATCGGTGGTGCATCTAACCAGGGTGTTCTTGTTAAAGGTTCTAACTACCTTGAGACACTTTCTCATGCAAAGTATGTCGTATTTGATAAGACAGGTACACTTACCAAAGGTGTATTTGAAGTAAATGATATTCATCACAGCACAATGGATCAGAAGAAGCTGATCGAGTATGCAGCACTTGCAGAAAGTGCATCTTCTCATCCAATCAGTAAGAGTATCCAGGCTGCTTATGGCAAGCAGATCGATCGCAGCCGTGTAAAGGATATTCAGGAGATCTCAGGACATGGTGTTACAGCCGTTGTTGATGGTGTGAATGTTGCAGCTGGTAACGAAAAGCTGATGAAGAAGCTTGGTCTTGAACCACATCACTGCCACCATACAGGTACTATTATCCATATGGCAATCGATGGCGAATATGCAGGCCATATCGTTATCTCTGATACAATCAAAGAACATTCTAAGCAGGCTATCGCTGAACTTAAAAAAGCTGGTGTTAAGAAGACCATCATGCTTACAGGTGATGCTAAGGCCGTTGCTGACGTAGTTGCAAGAGAACTTGGTATTGATGAAGTTTACAGTGAACTTCTTCCAGGTGATAAGGTATCTAAGGTTGAGCATATTCTTGCTAACAAGGAAGAGAATGAGAAGGTTGCATTCGTAGGTGACGGTATCAACGATGCTCCTGTACTTTCCCGTGCAGATATCGGTATCGCAATGGGTGCTATGGGATCTGATGCAGCAATCGAAGCAGCAGACGTTGTTCTTATGGATGATGATCCACTGAAGATCTCTAAGGCTATTAAGATCTCCAGAAAGTGTATCTCTATCGTTTACCAGAATATCTGGTTTGCTATTGGTGTTAAGCTGATCTGCCTCCTTCTTGGAGCACTTGGTTTTGCTAACATGTGGATGGCAATCTTCGCAGATGTAGGTGTAATGGTACTTGCAATCCTGAATGCGATCAGAGCACTTTTTGTAAAGAATTTATAATCACATATAAATCCACCGGGACTTATACAAGCGGTCCCGGTGGTTTTTCATTAATTCCGTTGCACCGAAGAAAAAAACAGGTTATAATGTTACGATAACTTGTGATAGGAGTTTAATAATTAAAATGGCATATAGTTTTGACAGCAGAATTCGTTACAGTGAAGTAGGAGAAGACAGAAAGCTTACCATTCCACAGTTTATTGATTATTTTCAGGATTGTTCGACTTTTCATTCAGAGGATCTGGGAGTAGGACTTGAGTTTGTGGGAGAAAGACATCGTGCCTGGGTAATCAACTATTGGCATATAGAGTTTAACAGAAGACCAAGGCTTGGTGAGAAGGTACGTATCTGTACGGTTCCTTACGAGTTCCGCAGATTTTTTGGAAAGAGGAATTTCTGGATGGAAGATGAAGAAGGCAATATGCTGGCCTGTGCAGATTCTTTATGGACATTGCTTGATACCGAAAGCGGAAGACCTGCAAGAGTAGAGGAGGATATAGAAGAGATCTATGGGAAAGGAGAGCCTCTTCCAATGGAGGATCTCCCAAGAAAGATAGCTGTTCCGGAAGGCAGTGAGAAGATGGAAGCTTTTTCGATAGTCAGAAGCCACCTTGATACGAATCATCATGTGAATAATGCCCAGTATATTTATATGGCACAGCAGTACCTTCCAGAAGACGTAAAGATAAAGAGACTTCGTGTTGAATACAAGATGCAGGCGGTTTTAAACGATGTAATCTACCCGTTTGTAGCAGTGCAGGAAGATCTGATTACGATCAGTCTTTGCAATGAAATGGAAAAACCATATGCAGTTTTAGAGTTTAAGATAGATAAGGAGCAGTAGAGATGCTTGAATTAGGAAAGAGACAGTCATTACAGATTGTAAAAAAGACAAATTTTGGAGTTTACCTTGGGACAGGAGAAGAGACGGAGAAAGATGATCGTGTACTTCTTCCGATGAAGGAAGTGACAGAGGATGCTCAGATTGGGGACAGCGTTGATGTATTCCTGTATAAGGATTCTCAGGATCGTCTGATTGCAACCACCAGAGACCCGAAGATCCATCTAGGAGAAGTAGCACTTCTTACCGTAAAGGATGTATCCAGAATCGGAGCGTTTCTTGACTGGGGACTGGAAAAGGATCTGTTTCTTCCTTTTAAGCAGCAGACAAGAAAGGTGCGCGTAGGAGAAGAGGTGCTTGCAGCATTATATGTTGATAAGAGCAGTCGTCTTGCTGCAACTATGAATGTATATCAGTACCTGAGCAAGGAATCACCATATAAGAAGGATGACCGCGTAGAAGGTATCGTATACCAGATCAGTGAGAACTTTGGTGTGTTTGTGGCCATTGATGGCAAGTATTCCGCACTGATTCCAAAGAGAGAAGCAACCGGTCATTACGAGATTGGCAGTACCGTAACGGCAAGAGTATCTGCTGTCAAAAAAGATGGAAAGCTTGATATCTCTGTACGTGAGAAAGCTTATATGCAGATTGAAGAAGACGCAGAAGCAATTATGCTTGCCATTGAAGAGTTCTCCGGAGTTCTTCCATTTACAGATCAGGCTAATCCGGAAGTAATCAAAAGAGAACTTGGATTAAGTAAAGGCGCTTTTAAACGTGCCGTAGGACATCTGTATAAACAGGGTAAGATCCAGATTACAGAGAAAGCAATTCGAAAAGTAACAGAATAAAGGAGAAGAATAATGAGAGTAATCAGCACAGAAAAAGCACCAGCAGCAATTGGACCATATTCACAGGCAATTGAAGTAACCGGATTCGTGTATGCATCCGGACAGATTCCGGTAAACCCGGAGACAGGTGTGATTCCGGAAGGAGTACAGGCACAGGCGAATCAGGCATTTACCAATGTAAAGAATCTTCTTGCAGCAGCAGGAACTACTATTGAGAAGGTAGTAAAGACAACTGTGTTTATCAAAGATATGAACGATTTCGCAGCAATCAACGAGATCTACGCACAGTACTTTACACAGCCATATCCGGCACGTTCCTGTGTAGAAGTAGCACGCCTTCCAAAGGACGTATTACTTGAGATTGAAGTAATTGCAATAGCAGAATAGAGCCACTGGAGACGATTCCGACTGGCACAGCAAGTGTGCCAGTCGGAACCGTCCCCAGTGGCTCACGTTAAATTAAACTGAGAGGAGGAAACATGAATTTTGCTCATTTACATGTCCATACAGAGTTTAGTCTCTTAGATGGATCGAACAAGATAAAAGAATATGTGGAACGAGTAAAAGAGCTTGGAATGAATAGTGCTGCGATCACAGACCATGGCGTTATGTTTGGCGTTATTGACTTTTATCGTGCAGCAAAAGCAGCCGGGATCAATCCGATTCTTGGATGTGAAGTGTATGTAGCTCCAGGTTCTCGTTTTGACAGAGAGCCTTCCTCCGGAGATGACAGATATTATCATCTGGTTCTGCTTGCAGAAAACAATCAGGGATACCAGAATCTCATGAAGATCGTATCCATTGGTTTTAAGGATGGATATTATTATAAGCCACGAGTAGATAAGGAGACATTGATTCAGTATCATGAAGGTCTGATCGCAACCAGTGCCTGTCTGGCAGGAGAGGTACAGAAGTATCTGGTACGTGGTCTGTATGATGAGGCGAAAAAGGTTGCCTGTCAGATGCGGGATATCTTTGGGGAAGGGAACTTCTTCCTGGAATTACAGGATCATGGAATCCCGGAACAGAAGATGGTGAATCCACAGCTCATGCGTCTTAGCAGAGAGACCGGAATTGAACTGGTGGCAACCAATGATGTTCATTACACATATGAGAGTGATGCAGATTCGCATGATATTTTGTTATGTCTACAGACAGGGAAAAAGCTGAATGACGAAGATCGAATGCGATATGAGGGTGGACAGTATTATGTTAAGTCGCCGGAAGAGATGGCAAGACTTTTCCCATATGCACTTCAGGCACTTGAGAATACGCAGAAGATTGCAGACAGATGTCATGTGGAAATTGAATTCGGAGTGACAAAGCTCCCTAGATTTGATGTGCCGGATGGTCTGACTGCCTGGGAATATCTGAATCAGTTGTGCTTCACTGGTTTAAAGAAGCTTTATTCTCCGGAAAAAGCAAAGGAACTGGAGGAACGCCTCCACTATGAACTTGGAATCATCCAGCGAATGGGATACGTCGATTACTTCCTCATCGTATGGGATTTCATTCATTATGCGAGAAAGCATGATATTATGGTAGGACCCGGTCGAGGAAGTGCGGCGGGAAGTCTGGTATCCTATACACTTGGGATAACGCAGCTGGATCCAGTTCGTTATAATCTGCTGTTCGAGCGATTCCTGAATCCGGAACGAGTATCCATGCCCGATATAGACGTGGACTTCTGTTTTGAGAGACGTCAGGAAGTTATCGATTATGTAGTAAGGAAGTACGGAAAAGACAATGTGGTACAGATTGTAACCTTCGGTACATTAGCTGCCCGAGGTGTTATACGTGATGTTGGTCGTGTTATGGACTTCCCATATGCGGTTGTTGATAATGTGGCAAAGATGATACCACAGGAATTAAATATTACGATTGATAAAGCACTGAAGATGAATCCGGATCTGAAAAAGCTGTATGACGAAGATCCGCAGATGAAGCAATTGATTGATATGTCAAGACGACTGGAAGGACTGCCGAGGCATACCTCTATGCATGCAGCAGGCGTTGTCATCTGTCAGAAGGCAGCAGATGAATTCGTACCGTTATCGCTGGGATCTGACGGTTCGGTGGTAGCACAATTTACCATGACAACGCTGGAAGAACTGGGACTATTGAAGATGGATTTCCTGGGCCTTCGTACCCTTACGGTAATCCAGAATGCGGTACGATTCGTAAAGCAGAATACAGGAATAGATCTTGACCTGGAACAGATTGATTATAATGATCTGGCAGTTCTGGGTTCTCTGGCAACGGGAAGAACAGATGGTGTGTTCCAGCTTGAAAGTGCCGGTATGAAGAACTTCATGAAGGAATTAAAGCCACAGAGTCTGGAAGATGTAATCGCGGGAATATCCCTGTACCGTCCGGGACCAATGGACTTTATTCCACAGTATATAAAAGGAAAGAATCATCCGGAAAGTATTACCTATGATTGTCCGCAGTTGAAGCCGATTCTGGAACCAACCTACGGCTGTATCGTCTATCAGGAGCAGGTAATGCAGATTGTACGAGACCTGGGGGGTTACACTCTTGGACGAAGTGACCTTCTCCGTCGTGCGATGTCAAAAAAGAAGCAGTCCGTTATGGAAAAGGAGCGTAAGAGTTTCGTATATGGTAACGAAGAAGAAGGTGTTCCTGGATGTATCCAGAAGGGAATCTCAGAACAGGTTGCCAATAAGATCTACGATGAGATGATCGATTTCGCAAAGTATGCATTTAATAAGTCCCATGCGGCAGCATACGCTATTGTATCTTATCAGACTGCATTTTTGAAATACTACTATCCGGTAGAATTCATGGCAGCACTTATGACTTCTGTCATTGATAACTCGACAAAGGTAGCAGAATACAACCTGACCTGCCGTCAGATGAAGATTGAGATACTGCCTCCTGATATCAATGTAGGAGAAAGCGGATTTACCGTAGACGGTACAAAGATACGCTACGGATTATCAGCAATCAAGAGTATCGGAAAACCGGTGATCAATGCTATCGTAGAAGAGAGAAGCAGAGGAGGACAGTTCACTTCTCTTAAAAACTTTATCGAACGATTATCTGGAAAAGAAGTGAATAAGCGAACTATTGAAAGCTTTATCAAGTCCGGAGCACTGGATAGCCTTGGCGGAAACCGCCGTCAGATGATGATGGTCTATGCGCAGATCATGGACGGGGTCGCACAGGAACGAAAGAACTCCATGACTGGTCAGATGTCACTCTTTGATCTGATTTCGGAAGAAGAAAAGAAAGAGTACGAAGCTGTTTATCCAAATGTACCGGAGTTTGAAAAGGAACAGAAGCTTGCTTTTGAAAAAGAAGTACTGGGCTTCTATGTCAGTGGACATCCGATCGAAGAGTATGAAGGAATGTGGAAAAAGCACATCACGAACGTAACTTCAGACTTTGCGCTGGATGAAGAGACAGGACATTCCAAACTGACAGATGGAATAAAGGCAACCATTGGAGGAATGATCACTTCGAAGACGATTAAATATACCAGGAATAATAAAACCATGGCATTTATCACGGTAGAAGATCTGGTAGGAAATGTAGAAGTCGTTATCTTCCCGAATGATTATGAGAAGAATAAGGCTTATCTTGTAGAAGAGGAGAAGGTCTTTATATCCGGAAGAGTATCTACGGAAGAAGACAGAGCAAGTAAACTTATCTGTGAAAAGATACTGCCATTTAAGGATATCAACAAAGAAGTCTGGATACAGTTCCAGACCATGGAGGACTATCAGGCAGGAGAGTCTAAGATGTACGATATCCTCAGAGAATCTGATGGAAAAGATCTGGTAGTAATCTATGTGCGTTCTCATAAGGCAATAAAAAGATTGTCTGCAAACTGGGGAGTAGCAGCGAATGCAGAGCTAATTCAGAAGCTTTCCGGGGCATTTGGGGCAGAAAACATAAAAACCATTTGAAAAAGAACGCAAAAAGGATTAAACTGTTTTCTATAAAATAGAAGAAAAAGATAAAGGATTATGATAAACAGTACATCCAATAAACAGGTTAAAAATTTAATTCAGTTAATGAAAAAGTCAAAAGCCCGCCGGGAACAGCGGGTTTTTGTAGTAGAGGGAATTCGTATGTACCGTGAGGTACCGAAGGAATGCCTTATACAGACATATGTATCAGAAAGCTTTCTGGAAAAAGAAGAGAACAGGGCAGAACTTATAGGGGCAACCTACGAAGTTCTGACAGATAAGATATTTGCATCTGTATCTGATACACAGACACCACAGGGGATTCTGTGTGTTGTCAGACAGATGGAGTATACCCTGGAGCAGATGCTGAAAAAAGAACATCCATTTCTGATGATTCTGGAGAATATACAGGATCCAGGGAATCTGGGAACAATCTTTCGTACAGCAGAAGGAGCAGGAGTAGATGGTATTATCATGAGTCAGGATACTGTCGATATCTATAACCCGAAAACAGTCAGATCAACCATGGGTTCCTTATATCGTATGCCATTTCTTTATGAGAAAGATTTGTTGACAGTTCTCGATACATTAAAAGAGAAGAATATCCAGACCTATGCAGCCCATCTTCAGGGAAAGAACGCATATCATGAAGAGGATTATACTACAGGATGTGCATTCCTGATTGGGAACGAAGGGAATGGACTTACCAAAGAGACGGCACAGAAAGCAGATACCTATATCCGGATTCCAATGTCAGGTCAGCTGGAATCACTGAATGCCGCAGTAGCAGCTGCGATTCTAATGTATGAAGCTAGAAGACAACGTTGTTAACAGGAGGTGAAAAGAGATGGACATCATTATTTCTCCAATTGTATGGCTGATATTGTTCATTATATTCCTGATTGCAGAACTGGCAACAGTAAGTCTTGCAACAATCTGGTTTGCTATCGGATCCCTGGCAGGACTTGGAGTGAATCTTGCAGGTTTTGGATTCTGGCCGCAGATCATTACCTTTCTTGTAGTCTCATTCCTGTCTTTGGTTTTTACAAGACCAATTGCGATGAAGTACTTTAAGAAGTCTTATGTAAAGACTAATGTGGACGAGTTGCCGGGACGGGAAGCCATTGTAACAGAAACGATTAACAACCTGAAAGGTACCGGACGCGTACTTCTGAACGGAGTTGACTGGAGAGCAATTACAGAAGATAATCAGAAAGTGATTGAGGAAGGTAAGACCGTGGAAGTTCTGGCAGTTCAGGGCGTGAAGGTTATCATTAAGGAAAAGGAGGTATAAGATATATGAACGGTTTAATACTTATCCCTATCGTTATATTGATTATTCTTTTCTTAATTGCAAGCAGTGTCAAGGTAGTGCCACAGGCAAAGTCCTGGGTCGTAGAACGTTTGGGTGGTTATCTTACCACATGGGATGTTGGAGTTCACTTCCTGATTCCATTTATTGACCGTGTTGCCAGAAAGGTGACCTTAAAGGAGCAGGTAGCAGATTTTCCTCCACAGCCTGTAATTACAAAGGATAATGTAACGATTGAAATCGATACCGTTGTGTATTATCAGATCACAGATGCAAAGCTTTATGCATACGGTGTGGAAAAGCCAATCATGGCTATCGAGAATCTGACAGCTACTACACTTCGTAATATCATCGGAGAGATGGAACTTGACCAGACACTGACATCAAGAGATAACATTAATACGAATATGAGAGCTACATTGGATCTTGCAACGGACCCTTGGGGAATCAAGGTCAACCGTGTAGAGCTTAAGAATATCACACCACCTGCAGCAATCCGTGAAGCCATGGAGAAGCAGATGAAGGCAGAACGTGAAAGACGAGAGACTATTCTGGTTGCAGAAGGTGAAAAGAAGTCTCAGATCCTGAGAGCAGAAGGTAGGAAAGTTGCGATGATCCTTGATGCAGAGGCTGCAAAGGAAGCGGCAATTCTTCGTGCGGAAGCAGAAAAAGAAAAGAGAATCCGCGAAGCGGAAGGACAGGCAGCCGCTATTCTGAAGATACAGCAGGCGAATGCGGATGGTCTACGTTTCCTGAAGGATGCAGAAGCAGATCAGAGTGTACTGGCACTTAAGAGTTTTGAGACACTTTCCAAGGTTGCAGATGGTCATGCAACCAAGATCATCATTCCATCAGAACTTCAGAATATTGCAGGAACGATAAAGGCAGTTACCGAAGTTGCAAAAGATAGTACGGAAGAGAAGATACCAGAAGAAAAAACTTTAAAAGTAAAAGAGATAAAGAGTGAGGACAGATTATGAATTTAGTTGGACGTCATTTCCTGACATTGAAAGATTTTACACCGGAGGAGATCACATATCTTCTTGATGTATCCGCAGATTTAAAAGAAAAGAAGAAAAAAGGGATCCTTGTAGATATGTACAAGGGAAAGAATGTTGCACTTATCTTTGAAAAGACAAGTACCCGTACAAGATGTTCTTTTGAAGTAGCAGCACATGACCTTGGAATGGGTACCACTTATCTGGATCCAAAGGGTTCTCAGATCGGTAAGAAGGAAAGTATTGCAGATACTGCACGCGTTCTTGGCAGAATGTTTGATGGAATCGAATATCGTGGATTTGGACAGGAAATCGTGGAAGAACTTGCAAAGCATGCAGGGGTACCTGTATGGAATGGTCTGACGAACGAATACCATCCAACACAGATGCTTGCAGATATGCTTACCATCCGTGAACATTTCGGAGACCTGAAGGGCAGAAAGTTAGTATATATGGGCGATGCCCGTTACAATATGGGTAACTCCCTTATGATCGCTTGTGCAAAGCTTGGTTTACACTTCGTTGCTTGTACAACAGAAGAGTATTTCCCGAATGCTGAGCTGGTAGCTGAATGTCAGGAATGGGCAAAGGAATCCGGCGGTACGATCACACTTACTGATAATGTTGAAGAAGGAACCAAGGATGCTGACGTTATCTATACAGACGTATGGGTATCTATGGGCGAACCGGATGATGTATGGGAAAAGCGTATCAAGGATCTGACACCATACCGCGTAACGATGGATGTTATGAGAAATGCAGGAGAAAAGGCAATCTTCTTACACTGTCTGCCTGCATTCCATGATTTAAAGACGACCATCGGAAAAGAGATCTATGAAAAATATGGTCTCACAGAGATGGAAGTTACCGATGAAGTGTTTGAGTCTGCACAGTCTTATGTATTTGACGAAGCAGAGAACAGAATGCATACCATCAAGGCAGTTATGGCTGCAACTTTAGGAGAAATCTAAAGAAATGAAAAGTAAGATTTTAGGTGCTTTACGAGAAAATGGGGGATTTGTCTCCGGACAGGAACTTTGTGAACGCTTTGGTGTAAGCAGAACCGCGGTATGGAAGGGGATTCGCCAGTTAAAGAATGAAGGGTACCTGATTGAAGCAGTGCAGAATAAGGGCTATCGCCTTTGTGAAGCACCGGAGAATATCACAGATATTGAGATAAAGAGCCGTTTAAAGACAAAGTGGGCAGGTCAGAATCTGACCTGCCTCTCTGAGGTTGATTCGACCAATAACTATGTGAAACGTCTGGCAGAGGATGGTGCAGAGCATGGAACCACTGTGACAGCTGATTATCAGTCAGGCGGAAAGGGACGAAGGGGAAGAACCTGGGTGACACCACCTGGAACAGCCATTGCATTAAGTACGCTGATCAGACCTGTCCTTGAGCCGGAAAAGGCATCTATGATGACACTTCTGGCAGGTATGGCTGTTGTGAAGGCGGTACGGATCGTGACAGGACTTAACAGTCAGATCAAGTGGCCGAATGACGCAGTCATCGATGGAAAGAAGATATCCGGTACCTTAACAGAGATGAGCATGGAATTTGGTGCTATTAATTATATTGTGATCGGAACCGGAATCAATGCGAATATCACGGAATTTCCGGATGAGCTGAAAGCGACTGCAACCTCGCTGATCCTTGAGATGGGAGAAAAAGTGAATCGTGTCGCAATCATCTGTGAATATCTGAAGGCATTGGAGGAATATATTGATCTTTTCCTGCAGACAAAGGATATGACCCTTCTGCTGGATGAATATCATGGTATGCTGGTGAACAAGGACAGACAGGTGCGTGTTCTGGAACCGGGCAATGAGTATCTCGGTATCGCACGTGGAATCGATAAGGACGGACAGCTCCTGGTAGAACGAGAAGATGGTTCGATTGAAACCGTATATGCAGGGGAGGTATCTGTCCGGGGTGTATATTCCTATACAGACTAAAAGAGGTATTGTATGAAACGTGAAAAAGTTGTACTTTGTGGAGCAAGTGCTTATACAGAGAAGTTTTATTTTAATAATGTTTTTGATTCTCTTCCAACATCCATCAAGGATGAACTGAAGATCCTCTGCGTATTATATACCAATGATGTAGGTGGAGTTCTTACTCTGGAATTTGACGAGGAAGGAACTTTAAATCTCCATACCGAGGCAGAAGAGAATGATTTTTCCTATGATGAGATTGGAAGTGTTCTGAAGATCCGGGAGATCCAGAGAACGAAGGAAGAGCTTCTGGAGTCACTGGAGACCTTTTACAAGGTTTTCTTTGGTGAAGGACAGGAATCATAGATTTGGAGCGAATGATGAAGTTAAAGATTGGAAATGCTACACTGGATAATCCTTATATTCTGGCTCCGATGGCAGGCGTAACAGACCTGCCATTTCGTTTGTTATGCAAGGAAATGGGAGCTGGCCTTCTCTGCATGGAGATGGTAAGTGCAAAAGCGATATCCTTCCATAACAAGAATACCGAGAAGCTCATGGAGATCGATCCGCGGGAGAATCCGGTATCCTTACAGCTCTTTGGCAGTGAGCCGGATCTGATTGCAGATATGGCAGCTCAGATTGAAGAGAAGCCATTTGATATTCTGGATCTGAATATGGGATGTCCGGTGCCAAAGGTTGTCAATAATGGCGAAGGCAGTGCCTTGATGAAGACTCCGCAGCTTGCGGAAGAAATCGTATATAAGACTGCAAGAGCGATCAAAAAGCCACTTACTGTAAAGATTCGAAAAGGCTTTGATGAGGATCATGTGAATGCGGTTGAGATGGCAAAGCGTCTGGAAGCAGCAGGAGCGGCGGCAATCGCCGTGCATGGCAGAACAAGAGAGCAGTACTATTCCGGGAACGCAGACTGGGATATCATCCGTCAGGTAAAAGAAGCTGTTCAGATCCCGGTTATCGGGAATGGAGATGTGACTGATCCTGTCTCTGCAAAGAAGATGATGGCGCAGACAGGATGCGATGGTGTGATGATTGGACGTGCCAGCAGAGGCAATCCATGGATTTTCCGCGATCTTATTGCATACGATAAGACCAGTGTTTATCCGGAAAGACCGGATATCAAAGAGCTTACCGATATGATATGGCGACATGCACTTTTACAGCTCGAATGCAAGGGTGAATATACCGGAATCCGTGAGATGCGAAAGCACGTAGCATGGTACACTGCAGGTTATCCACATAGTGCGGCGATCCGCAGAAAAGTGAATGAAATAGAGACAATGGAGCAACTCAGAGAGATGCTTGATAAAATGTGTGATAATATCGTAATAGCGTAAATTCCCTGTAAATTCAGCAAAAAACTTGACATTTACTTAACAGACCATTATAATATCAGCTTGTTGAATAAGGAGAAATTTGCTTATTTTGTTACAAATAGATTTTAAATAACAATGTATGGAAGGTGTTTAAAATGGAAGCAAAAAAGAAAAATTTATTAACTTATGCGGGGTTAAAAGCATTAGAGGATGAAATGGAAGATCTGAAGGTAAACAAACGTAAAGAAGTTTCCCAGAAGATCAAAGAAGCAAGAGAACAGGGTGACCTTTCTGAAAATGCTGAATATGATGCAGCAAAAGATGAACAGAGAGACATCGAAGCAAGAATTGAGGAGATCGAAAAGATCCTCAAGAATGCAGAAGTAGTAGTAGAAGAAGAAGTTGACCATTCTAAGATTAACGTTGGCTGTACAGTTAAGCTTTACGATGAAGAATTCGACGAAGAGATCGAGTATAAGATTGTAGGTTCTACAGAAGCTAACAGCCTTCAGGGTAAGATCTCCAATGAATCACCAGTAGGTAAGGCACTCATCGGTGCAGGTGTTGGTGACTGGATCGAAGTTGAGACTCAGGTTGGTATGATCAGATATAAGGTTCTTGGTATTTCAAGATCTTTATAGAATCATTTAGCTAATAACATGGTTTAGTCCATGTGATAGAAATATAGTAATAACAGGAGGAAAGATCATGGCACAGAATAAGCAGCAGAACGTCGAAACAGATGTTAATAAGCTCAGACAGGTTCGTCGTGATAAACTTGCAGAGATGCAGGCGAATGGTAAAGATCCATTCCAGGTCACAAAGTATGACCAGACACATCACTCAGCAGAAGTGAAGGATCTTTACAATGAACATGAAAGTCAGATCCTTGCCGGAAGAGTGGCTCCATCTGTAGAAGGTATGGATGAAGCAACAGCAAGACAGGTTCTGAATGATGATTATAATGAAAGAAGAGCGATCATGGATGCGAAACCAATCAAAGTTTCAATCGCTGGTCGTATGATGTTTAAACGTGTCATGGGTAAAGCCTCTTTCTGTAATATTCAGGACCTTCAGGGTAATATCCAGATCTACGTAGCAAAGGATGCTATCGGTGACGAGGCATATGCAGAATTCAAGAAGTCAGATATTGGTGATATCTATGGCGTAAAGGGATATGCATTCCGTACAAAGACAGGTGAAGTATCTATCCATGCAGAAGAGATGCTTCTTATGACAAAGTCTCTTCAGATCCTTCCGGAGAAGTTCCACGGTCTGACAAACACAGATATGCGTTATCGTCAGAGATACGTAGACCTCATCATGAGCCCGGAATCAAAGGAAGTATTCCTGAAGCGTTCTAAGATCATCAAAGAGATCCGTAAGTTCCTTGATGGAAGAGATTTCATCGAAGTTGAGACACCAACCCTCGTTTCCAACGCAGGTGGTGCAGCAGCAAGACCATTCGAGACACATTATAACGCACTGAACGAAGATGTTAAGCTTCGTATCTCTCTTGAGCTTTACCTTAAGAGACTGATCGTTGGTGGTCTTGAAAGAGTATATGAAATCGGTCGTGTATACCGTAACGAAGGTGTTGATACACGTCATAACCCAGAGTTTACTCTGATGGAATTATATCAGGCATACACAGATTACGAAGGTATGATGGAACTGACAGAGTCTATGTTCCGTTACCTTGCACAGACAGTACTTGGCAGCACAAAGTTCTCTTACAATGGTATCGAGATCGACTTTGGAAAGCCATTCGCTCGTCTATCAATGAACGACGCTATCAAGATGTACGCTGGTATCGACTTCGATACAGTAGCTACGGATGAAGAAGCAAAGGCACTTGCAAAAGAACGTGGAATCGAATTCGAAGAACGTCATACAAAGGGCGATATCATCAACCTCTTCTTCGAAGAATTCTGTGAAGAGAAGCTGATCCAGCCTACATTTATCATGGATCATCCACTTGCAATTTCTCCACTTACCAAGAAGAAACCATCTGACCCAGAGAAGGTAGAACGTTTCGAGCTCTTTATCAACACATGGGAAATGTGTAACGCATACTCTGAGCTGAACGACCCAATCGATCAGAGAGAACGTTTCGCACAGCAGGATAAGAACGCAGAAGCAGGTGACGAAGAAGCTCAGCACACAGATGAAGACTTCCTCAACGCACTTGAGATTGGTATGCCACCAACAGGCGGTATCGGTTACGGTATCGATAGACTTGTAATGCTTCTTACAGACAGTCAGGCGATCCGCGATGTACTCTTGTTTCCAACTATGAAGAGTCAGGGAGCTGAGAAGAACGCAGCTAACAATGCAGCTCAGGCTGTCGCTCCAGCTGCTGAAACAGTAGCAGCTCCAGTTGCAGAAGTAGTTGAAGAGCCAGTAGATTTCAGCAAGGTTCAGATTGAGCCACTCTTTGCTGATTTCGTAGACTTTGAAACATTCAGCAAGTCTGACTTCCGTGTAGTAAAAGTAAAAGCATGTGAAGCGGTTAAGAAGTCTAAGAAACTCCTTCAGTTCACACTGGATGATGGAACAGGAACAGACAGAACAATCCTTTCCGGTATCCATGCATACTATGAACCAGAAGAACTTGTTGGCAAGACACTTGTAGCAATCACAAACCTGTCTCCAAGACCAATGATGGGAATTGAAAGCTGTGGAATGCTGCTTAGCGCAGTACACCAGGAAGAAGGCGAAGAAAGATTGAACCTGATCATGGTAAGCAATAAGATTCCAGCAGGTGCAAAGCTGTATTAGAATTGAATAATTGATATGATTATAGAGGCCACTTTCAGAGATGAAAGTGGTCTTTTTCTGGTTCTTCCTGAATGCCTTGTATGTGATATCTGGGAGACGTTACCTGAATAATTGAGTTAAGTATTTCACAACTTGACGACCTCAATTATTTAATATATACTTTGACATAAATCCTCTATTCATCTAGAAAAGTGTAATAATTTGAAGAAAGATCGTTTAGAAAAATGTGGATTTGCAAAAAAGTTCGTCTGGAAAAATGTAATAAAAGAAACGATGTATAGAGCAGGATCGGAGAGATAATATGGAGAGAACTGCATACAAATTGTTGTTGGAGTGGAAAAATAACCCTGTAAGAAAGCCGTTAATATTAGAAGGGGCTCGTCAGGTTGGAAAGACGTGGTTATTAAAAGAATTCGGAAGCAGAGAATATAAGAAAATGGTATACGTGAACTGTGATAATAATCCAATGCTGGAAGGGCTGTTTTCCGATTATGATATTTCGCGTATTATCCGTTTCCTTTCAGCAATATATGAAGTCGAAATAGATACGAAAGATACGCTGATTATATTTGATGAAATTCAGGAAATAACCAGAGGCTTAGCAGCGATAAAGTATTTTAACGAAAATTCAGATTATCAGGTGGTTGTTGCGGGAAGTCTACTTGGGATTTCTATGCATGAAGGAACAGGATTTCCTGTTGGCAATGTAGATATTATTCATTTATATCCACTATCATTTGAGGAATTTCTTCTGGCAAATCATAAAGATGGTCTGGTTAGACTTATGAAGGAGCATAATTGGAATGAACTTAGTAAGATGTCGACAATGTTTATAGAATTATTACGACAGTATTACTTTGTTGGAGGAATGCCTGCAGCGGTTCTGGAATATATAACAACACAGAATATCTTTCAGGTAAGAAAGATACATAGTGATATTTTGGAGAGTTATCGATTGGATATATCAAAACATGCTCCCAAGACGGATATACCGAAAATCAACATGGTATGGTCCTCTCTTCCATCTCAGCTTGCGAAGGAAAATAAAAAATTTATCTATGGCGCAGTAAAAAAAGGAGGAAGAGCAAAAGAATTTGAAAATGCAATAGAATGGTTAATAAATGCTGGATTGGTATATAAAGTTAATAGAGTAAAAAAGCTGGATAAGCCACTGAAATTCTATGAAGACTTTGATGGATTTAAGTTATTCGCAAGTGATCTTGGACTGCTTGGGGCAATGGCAGAAGCTCCTGCAAAAGATATATTGACAGGGAATAAGGGGTTTATTGAATATAAAGGAGCTTTTACTGAACAATATATTGCTCAAGAGTATATAAGTCATGATATGAACAGACTTTACTACTATACTAATGAAAACTCATCATTGGAATTAGATTTTGTATTTCAATCTGATGTGGTGTGTATTGTTGAAGTAAAAGCAGAAGAGAATCTTAGATCGAAGAGTCTTATGACTTCGTTAAGAGATCGAGAAGATATGCTTGGATACAGGTTTTCTATGTCAGATTATAGGGAGCAGGAAAAGATGCAGAATATACCACTGTATCTTGCGGGAGAATGGTTTTTGGCCTTGAAAGAAAACGTCGGCAAGTCGTGATGTGCTTATATTCCCTACAATGAAGTCACAGGGGGCAGAGAAGAACGCTGCGAACAATGCTGCGCAGGCTGCTGAAACCGCACAATGTGTGACATCTGCACCGGTTGTAGAAGAAGAAAAGATCGACTTCTCAAAGGTACAGATCGAGCCGTTATTCGCAGATGCGGTTGACTTTGAGACATTCTCCAAGAGTGATTTCAGAGCCGTAAAGGTTAAAGAATGTGTAGCAGTTCCGAAGAGCAAAAAGCTCCTTCAGTTCACACTGGATGATGGAACAGGCACAGATCGTACCATTTTAAGCGGTATTCATGCTTATTATGAACCGGAAGAGCTTGTAGGAAAGACACTGATCGCTATCACAAATCTTCCACCAAGAGCAATGATGGGTATCCAGTCATGCGGTATGCTGCTTAGTGCAGTACACCAGGAAGAAGGCGAAGAAAGACTGAACCTGATCATGGTAAGCAATAAGATCCCGGCAGGTGCTAAGTTATATTAAGTAACATTTCGGATGTACTTTTTGGACATGATTTTTCGTTGAAAATCCAGTCAAAAACCGGTGAAAATCGGGCAAATACAACACTGGTACAACACTTTTACAACGAATAATACATCATAATACATCGTATGGTCATGTCAGGTGTTGAAAATATAGGAAAGAATATCTGTATAACAGAGGACATTTACTGAATTAGAATTCGGTAGATGTCCTTTTTTTGTTACAAAAATACGGTTCAATTCTGTTATAGTCAGACACTTAATAACCAGGAGGTAAAACAATGAGTACAGCGTTAAGAGCAGGAAGTACGAACTATTATCAGAAGAAACATAATGACAGAAAACACACGGGCCAGTACATGAGACTGCAGGATTACCAGCTGAGATGTCAGATGAAATGCCAGATCAGACAGGCAGAGAAGCGGATTCCGGTAATCGGTGCTTATGCAAGGAGGATGTATAAACGATGATCAAATTACGGATTATGGGAAAAACGGAAGATCTGGAATGGATCACATCCATCCTGGAGGAGCATGAGAAGGTCGAGGTAACACAGCAGTCTAAGTTATTCAGGATCCAGAGATCCACGCGATTCTTCCGCAAATATATGGAGCTGGAAAGAAAAGATCAGGATAAGGAGAGTGCTGACGATGTGTAAGGTGATATGTGTCTGTAACCAGAAAGGAGGCTGCGGCAAGACCACATCTGCCGTAAATCTCGGATATGGATTGGCAAAAGAAGGTAAAAAAGTGTTGATGATCGATACGGACAGCCAGCGTGGATTATCGATCTGCATGGGCTATCGTAATACAAATGACCTGGATGCCACGCTTCATTCCATCATCCGCAAGCTGATCGACCACCAGGAGATCAGACCGGGTGAAGGGATCCTGCATCATGAGGAGGGCGTGGATCTGTTACCGGCAAGCTCTATGATCGCAGTACTGGAGCCAGAGATGTTCCAGTTAAAGGGGAGCGAGCATTTGTTATCGGACTATCTTGGTACGGTGAAGGATCAGTATGACTTCTGTATCCTGGACTGCAATTCAAATCTTGGGAAGATGACGATCAGTGCCCTGGTAGCTGCAGATAGTGTCCTGATTCCTGTGAAAGCGGAAGGATTATCCATCGAAGGACTGCAGGAGCTGATCAGTACCATCGGTATCGTCAGAAGACAGCAGAACCCGAAGCTTTCCTTTGAAGGGATCCTCATCAATATGTTCCACTGCCGCAGAAAAAAGGAGAACATGATTGAGGAACTGGTCAGAAATGCATATGGCACCAATATCCGCATCTTCAAGGAGAACATTCCGGATGCAGCCGCTGTGTCAGATGCAACGGATGATGGCATCAGTATCTATGCGTTTGCAAGAAAGAGCAAAGCAGCCCAGGCGTATGATAATCTGATCAGGGAGGTACTGGGCTATGAGTAAGAAAAGTGCAGGCGCATCCATACAGATCAGAAGCTTCGAGGATCTGATCGGAAAAAATCAATCTATGATGCCGGAAGCAGAAGATATGATCGTTGACATTGCAATCGAGGAGCTTGTGTCCTTTACAGACCATCCATTTAGGGTAGTCGATGATGAGCAGATGGATGAACTGGTTCTGAGTATAAAGGATCATGGTATCCTTACCCCGCTTCTTGTTAGAAGAAAATCAGACCATGTCTATGAGATCATCTCAGGTCACAGACGTACCAGGGCGGCTCATCTTGCTGGACTTGATAAACTTCCGGCGATCATCCGTGAGCTTTCCTATGAGGAAGCAGTGGTCGAGATGGTAAATACGAATGTGCAGCGAGAGCATGTCCTCCCAAGCGAGAAGGCACATTCCTACAAGATGGAATATGACGCATTAAAACACCAGGGACAGAAAAACAGTGGCCGTGCCTTAAAGAAGATGATGGAAGCATCCGGGGAGAGTCAGATGACGATCCACCGTTATATCAGATTAAATGAACTGGTTCCGAGGCTCCTTGATATGGTGGATGCAGAGAGGATCGGATTTACCCAGGGAGTGAACCTTTCTTATCTTTCAGCCCAGGAACAGGAGTGGACACTGCGGTATATGGAAGAGTATCACAAGAGCATCAGTCTGAAACAGTCAGAAGAGCTGAAAGCAGCATCTCAGAATGGGGAACTGGTAAGTGAATGCCATGTGCTGGAGATCTGCAATCCACTGACCGCATCAAAACCCAAGAAGAAATTAGCAATAAAGATGGATAAGCTTCAGAAGTATTTCCCGGAAGATGTGACTGAGGAACATATGGAAGAAGTGATTCTGAATCTGTTAAAGAACTGGAGTGAGGTGCGTCATGGCTGATGGAACATTTATAAGCAAGAAGATTAATTTTACCATGATACAGAATGCTGTGGCCAGAGATAAGACATTATCCATGAAAGCAAAAGGACTGTACCTGGTCATTCAGTCATACATTACGATTCCGGGCAGCACATGGAAAAAGAGTGATTTTCTGGATAAGGTTCTGGAAGGCGAGAAAGCATTCGACAGTGCATGGAAGGAACTGAAGAATAAAGGATATCTTACTGTTCACCTTCATACAACCGGAAAAACATGGATTGTGAAGTATGATCTGCGGGAGACGAAAAGTGAAAAGCCTGAGATGAATACCTTCTACTACAATTCAAAAGGCATCATAACAAGGACAAATCTTGGTCCATTCGATGGATTTGCAGAGGGTGTGGCCCGATATATGGAAGAAATCAGCGGAGATGGCGGTTTGGGCGGTGACGGAAACGGAGATAGTGGAAACGGAGGTAGCGGTAACCGGGGTAGCCGAATCCCAGTACCCCGAAACGGGGGTAACGGAAACGGGGGTAACGGAAACGGCAGTAACGGAGACGGTACATACGGTAACGGTAGCACCGCAAAGGGAAGCATCCCTGACGGTAGTAGCGGATACGGTGTATGTGGAGACGGAGACCTCCGAAATGGTACCGACAATATCCAATACTATAATGCTAAGACTACTTCTAATACTATGGATCAAAACTCTTTGGGTAATACTGGAAATAATACTCCATCTATCAATCTATCTACAAGACTGGAAGCTGGGACAGATGGAGTGATGGATCTGCCAGTGATCATGGATCCAAGGAAAAAGTTGTCCGGTAAGGAAACCGGTGAGATCGAGGGGATGCTGCAGGAGCTTGGTGAGATACCATCGCATGAAGAGGTCACACACCGCAAGATGGTAAGAACCATTCAGTACATCGCAGGGTGGAATGATTATTCCGAATATCCGTACAGCGATGAACTGCAGCACCAGGCATATCTGAAAATCGTAAAGGCAATCGCAGAGATGGCAACCACAAATCATGGGATGAAGATCGGCAAGATGCTGGTTACAGCGGAAGACGTGCTGGATCAGCTTAATATTGCCTGCAAAAAACAGGGAAGCTGGAACAGTTCCCTGTACTGGTTCATCGAATGTACGATGGACAGATTTGTTGCAATTCAGAAAGCCCAGAAGATACGGAACACAGACAGTTATGTGAAAACCATGATCTGGAATAATTTTGATTCCTATGAACTGGATTTCCGGAGCTTCTTTCACAGAACCTTCTATGGAGGGCTCGAAGAATAAACATGTTACCAACTTGGTAACAAGTGGGGATGGTATAACATGTTACCAACTTGGTAACAAGTGAGGATGATATAACATGTTACCAACTTGGTAACAAGTGAGAAAAGATAGAAGATGCCTTACAGTTTTCAAGTTCTTTATCCTGCTTTTGTGCAAGCACAAGCAGAATAAGACTTTTGAACCCTGGCATCACATGTTACCAACTTGGTAACAAGTCGGATGAAAGGTATATTCAGTATGCAATTTGTACAGCAAAAATGGCGGCATCAGATAAATGTGGACTATAAGAATCTGACCAAGGAAGAACTTCTGGAGTATATCAAGAAATCTTCAGCACAGAGAAAGCACTTGCTGGAGAGGGAGGAATCCTTAAAACAGCAGATACAGGAACTGACATTGGATCAGGAGGAAGAGACTATTGATGAAAAGATTCGCCGTCTTTCTTTGGCAAGTCCTCTGCAAAATGAAATGCCTGGGTCAGGTCATAAAGTAGATAAGGATAAGGTGCATCGCATATGGGAGCAGGCATATCAGAAGCAGGCGGAGAGAATGGACCTTCTGCATGAAAGTCTGATGAAGGTCTATTACGAGCAGTTTGAACTGGAAAGTCTGCAGAGATGCATTGATCAGTTGCCGGAGGAGGAGCAGTCCCTCATCATGTCTGTATTTGTACAGCATCATTCAATCAAGGAGTTTTGCGTTGAAAGAACATTCGGTCACAGCAGATTCTACTGGGTGAGAGACCGGGCACTGGAACTGTTGCTGGTATCCTTTAACAACAGCAGAAAAGAATTACATGACAGGTGGATGAAAGAACGTGAGAAGATGTTTGACAATACTGGCAGTCTTGTTCATACTGACGGGATTTGGCTGGATCGTAAAAACTGAGTTGGGATATCGGAAAGGACGACAGGAGTATCAGAAAGCACAAGATCGATTTGTCACAATAGATGCTAAAATCGAGATACAAGACGAACGTATAAGTGAAGCTGAGTTGACAAAAACGGAAACTCTTGAGTTGCCGGACGATGCGCCAGAGCTACTTAACATAGATTTTGATGGTCTGCATGAAATCAATGACGATGTTGTTGCATGGATCGATATCCCGGCAGTGGGGATATCGTATCCTGTAATGCAGGCAGAGGATAATTCGACCTATCTGCACAAAGGACTTGAAGGAGATTATCTTTTTGCCGGAAGCATATTTATGGATCAGTTCAATGATCCAGAGCTTTCCAATATGAACACCATCATCTATGGTCACAACATGAATGACAGGAGTATGTTTGGGAGACTCAGGGATTTCATGGATCTGAATACGATTATGATATGTCCTTACTTTTGCATCTACACACCGAGGGGATGCTTTATATACAAGATCATGTCAGTTCACCGTGCAGGAAATGGAACCAGTACTTATCAGCTGCGCTTCCAGGATGCAGAGCAGTTTAAAAAGTGGCTGAAGGATATGAAGTTATCATCAGCTGTTGAATTACATATAGAACCAGACATCATAGATCAGATAGTGACACTTTCTACCTGCACCGGTGATTCCAGTGAAAAGCAGGTTGTGCAGGGTGTGCTATTGGCAACGATCGAAGATGGTACGGTAACAGAATTAAGAAAACATTTATTGAACAGGGAGAGTGCATTATGAAGACTGGAAAAGATATGAAAATATGGTTAGTGAAAGGGATAATCCCGGTGTTTGCATTTGTTATGATTCTGATTGCATGTAAAGATATCTATTACATGGATGGCAAGGTTGATTTTATCCGATTATGGATGTGTGAAGGTATTCCGTTTGGTATTGCGAGAAACAGGCATTGGGTATTGCTGCTTAAGGGAGATTTCTCTGATTTTGTCAGTGTCTTCCTGTTTGATATCCTTATTGCAGGAATAGTCGGAGGAGCGATAGCGATTATTACAGTAATTGGCGCGGTTGTAATCAGCATAGGATATCCGATTGGATTTTTCAGAAGAGAGGCAATCTGCGAAGGAAGGAGTTTTTGAACATGAAAGAAATGATTCTTGGAATTATGTTTTTACTTGGCCTGTCATTGCCATGTACTGTGATGGCAAAGAGTATGTTTGCCGGAAGAGAGAGCCATAAAATCAACAATGTAATGAAGATGCCATCCGCTCTGATAACTGGTGAAAAACTGCAATTTGAGGAAACTTCAATAAATGGTAAATATAAACGGATTGCAGGACTAACAGCCATTGAGATCAGAAATGAGAATGGTGACAGGATATTGATCTTTCTGTTATATCCGACAGAACAGGGTGATTATCGAAAAATGGAGATAAAGAGTGTATAGATTCTTAATAGCAGTACTGTGTATGTTACTTTTGTTAATATCTTTTTCTTTTTGGGCTTTTCTGTATGGCGGTTCACGGTATCGTAACTGGGAATCAGAAGATAGAGAACAGCTTCAGGCACTTATGGAATATGAAGAACACAGGCGCCAGAAAAAGGAAGAAAAGCTTCGGAAGCAAGCGGAAAAGGAAGCAAAGAAAAAAAGGAAACAGCGATGGAGCCACAATCAATGAATGATCAGAATAAGATAAACCACAATATCGGTGAACATATACGCACATATCGGAAAAAGCAGTCACTGACTCAGGATGAACTGGCTGCAAGATCAGGGATTCATGTATCCACCATTAAGAAATATGAGACAGGATTGATCACACCGAAATACATGAACCTTCAGAAGATAGCGGATGCCTTGAACATAGATTTCTATAAATTTTTCGATAGATAACATATCAGGTTTGATGCCTGAATTGTCCGATACTGAGTTCGACAGCATCATATCTGAGCAAATACGCTTTTCAGCTCCTCCTTTTATATAGATGCAGCCACTGGGTTATACCAGTGGCTGCGATTTATTTATGATTGCCATAATATTTGATTCTCGATATAATGCGTAATATCATTTGATAATGGGAGCTGGATTGTATTTAATGCATATATGTAACTGCTTCTTAATTCGAGATAATTTGGATCAACACTGATTGTTTCATCTAGATAACTTGCCATATGTGTAATAAGTCTAATAATCTGTGCATCATCAAATCTCATTTCAAGGAAACGACTAAGTACATAGTATATTCCTGGTGAATCTTGTGTTGTGATGATGATTTGTTTCAATCTTTCCAGTTCTTCATCAATATTCGTCGAATCGTCGGAGGTTATAATGTAGTAGAAGAGACATATCACTTCTTCTAATCTATTTGACGCTTTTTTATAATCAACATGTATTCTGGCATTTCGAAGTGATTTCCAAGCATCTTTTGGGATATGGCGTAAATTGTGAAGTGGGATTAACTGTAACAAGCTACTACACCCACCAGAAAAATCTACTACCTTTAAGATTTTCATTAAATTTCCAGCACTAAAGGATGGCGAGAGACCGTCCATTACATTATTAATTGAACTAATGTCATATTCAAGCATTCCTATTATGGAAGCATTCATCAAACTCCTAGCTGGGGCGAGAGAGATTACGTGAGCAATAGCTCCTGGACCGTATTTTTGTGAGAATACTAGATTTATATTTTGTAAATAGAAAGCTATTAATTCTTCTGATATATCAAAATGAGTGTTTGATATTACTTCATTCATAAAACGAATAATCGACGGAGTAACAATGGACGGATTTTGTATAATAGTATTCATAATTCGTGAAACCTTTACACATGCATCAACTTCATCCATAACTGAAAACCAATAATTTATTAGCACAGGTTTTGCTTGATTTTCTAAACGGAGTGTTGCGTCTCCGAATCTGTATATTTGTTTAATTTTAATGAATAAGTTAAACTCAGCTTCAGTCAGTCCATTTATGTAGTAATCATACAAAGCAGCTTCTGTATGGTACTCTATTGAGAGTGATTTATGTATTGGTACAATTTGTGCCAAAGATAAAAAAGCATATTTTCTTTTTATTGGATCAACTATTTTACTATAGATTTTTACTATATTCATAAATGAAGAGAAAGTTTCTTCTTGATGCACATATTCTAGGAGATAAATATACTCTTCGATTCCTAGATGCTGCAATATTTCTTGAATTTTTACCTTTTCAAACAGTTCATCATGCCATATTGAATTGAATAATATTCGCCAGATATTAGTAAAAAACTCTGGGCAACTGTGTTTATATGATGGATATGTAAAAAGCACATAAAACATATAAGGAACTATTTCGTTTGGGGTATCACAAAATCTAGTCATGTAATATTCCGCGAAAGTCTGTATCTCAATCTCTTCATAGCGATTTCTTACATAAATATCTATAACACCAAGAACTGGTTCTGGAACTAAATTAGATATAGGCTGCCTATGAGAATAAAACGTAAATCTTTTAGGAAGAGAACTCCATTCATTTTGATGTTTGATAAATATATTCTGTGCTATGGTATTACCCTTTATGGCATGATTAGTTACAATTGGCCACAGATCCGATATATTTGATCTAATGGAAAATGCTTTATCAACATACTTTTCTAGAATAATATTGTTTAATTTGTCAGATAAGTCATTGTCAGTAAAATAATTAATCAGTATCGGAACATTACTATCCAGTAATTCGGCAATTATGTTCAAATATTTTGTTTGCATTTTCTTGTTTACAAAAATGCAATCTGACAATATTTCTATAGCTAGATATGATCCTTGTTTTATTATGCTTGAAATGGAATATTCACCTGGTAAATTTTCACTTCCATTTAACTCATGACAGATTTGTTCTAGTACACTTAGTAAAGCTTTGCGCCGTTCGGCTATGTAGCCTGCCGCAAATAGAAAAATATTACACCAATAACGCAGTGAGGCAATTTCGGTTAGAAATTGAACAATGCGTTCTTCACTAAATTCATCGAAAATGTACTCAGCTGCAAAGTATTCTTGTATTGAACGAATTAAAAATCCAGCTTTTGAATCTTCAATTTCTGCCATAAAAGCAAGGCGAATCATAATTGCATTATATATTTCATCTGCTAATTCAATAATGTCGTCTTCATCCGATTCATTTTCCAAATATCCAATTATATATTCCTTGAATGCAGAATAAGTCCATAATGCAGATATATTCTGTACTTTTGCAGACTCCCATTGTAATTTAAATGCAATTTTTCCATGAAGTGAACGTATCCATCTTACTTCACCACATACTTTGGGGAGTAATCCCCTCTGTTTTTCTCTTTTAATAATAGTTTCAACATATTCACTGAATAATAAATATCGGTTATTTGGAGGTGTTCCACCAGTTTTAACTATGATAGCCATAATTGTAATTTGAAGAGGTGTTTCCATCAATTTGGATTTGATTTTATCATTCATACAATTTGTTAGTATCTTTTTATGTTCCTCACGTTCATCGATATTTGTGTCTAAATATTCTAAGAGTTTCTCAAGATATTGTCTTGCAGTAGTATTTGACATGTGTGAAATTTTAATACGAGTGTATTCTGACTCGCTAAAATCATTAGAATAACCCTGCGGTCTGGAAGTACAGATAATCAGTGCATCACATTTGCGATTAACTATTTCAAAATCTGTGAATTGATTTACTTGTTCTAAAACAGTATCTCTATTTGCAGTTACTGGAACTTCATCTAAGCCATCAAAAATAAAAAGCCAAGAATATGATTCTAGCAACTTTTCAAGGTTATTTTTAGTTATTCCTGTACCATACCGATTCATTTGACTGGTTAAGTAAGCTAATACACTTATATCCCCATCCTGTTCTTTTATCCACCCAGCATATTTTCTTAATTCAATATGAAATGGATATCTCCTGCAAGATACTTCTGGAAGATCCGAAACAGACAGATATGGCATTGCTTCTATAAAGGAAGCATGATTGGAACTAATAAATGATGCACGATACATTTGGCATAGATATTGGCAAAATGTTGATTTCCCTTGTCCGGCGTCTGCGATAACTATATATTTATTACGTTTATTTATTATGTTGGATTTATTCCTCGAATTATATTCATCAAAAACTGAAGCATATCTATTAGCATAGATAATCCGTGGATATGATGAATTTTGTAAGTGTCTTAAATCTTCGTTTCCGATATTTATAAATGCTTCTGTGATATGTAAGCTATTCTCCGATATACGATCCATAGAGATATTCATATCAACATATATATCAGATAAGTCGATTCGTGTATCGATGCGATCTCCAGCTTGCGTTAAGCGTGCATATCGATTTTCACGGAGCATACTCTTTGCATAATTGATCAATGCTTCATGTGGTTTCTTTTCAGATTCTGATACGATATCATATATTCTTAATAAGATATCTCCAGGTAAGATGAAACTCGCATATGCTGTCGCAACCTCTCTATTATTGTCTAACAATGATTTTATTTCATCTGGACCACATAATACAATTTGCGGTATTACATCAAGATAATCTTTTACAAATTTATTAGCTTTATCGCGTAGACCAATATCTTTTACAGGAGTTAGTGATACATTTGTGAAAAAAATCCATACTTCCGGTAAATAATCAGGATCTTCTTCTTTTTTGTCTCGGAAGCTATCGAGCTCTTTTTTTAACTGTGCTCTTAACCAATCCCAATCTTTGACATTTCCGTCAGGCTCCTTGAATTTCATCTGAAAAAACATCTTTCCAGTATAAGCGTTTCCACCAAGAGTTATTTGTCCATTTTCAATACAAGCTTCACGTTGACCATCTGGGCCATCACCAAATATCTGAGTATTTATCCCGAGTTGTTTCTGGATTAAACTTTGCACCATGTTTTCAAATACATCTGCACCCAATTTATCAAATGAATAATTCATTGACTCACCCCAACCTCAATACTACTATTATATTAGTTAGCATTATTCTTTTTATTTGAATATGCTAATCAGTAACTTAATATAAGAAGTTATCTACCACATTATACCACATGTATATTCTGAGATTCAAAACTTCATTACGTTATTTACCATTTGTATGTTAATATTATTATAAATTGTATGATGATGCATGCGTGGAAGAATAGCATGATAACGAGGATTGGTCAATTAATAGATTTCAAAATGATATTAAACAATACGAAGAGGGAGGCTGATTATGGCGAATTCAACTGGAAGAATAGGAGTTTATCATTGTGGAGAAATCGCTGAATCTTGGAAGTGGATGTTTAGAGAACAACCAGTTGATGATGTTGGAATTGATGCACACATGGAATTAACAGACTCATCTGGAAATGCTAAACAGCTTCTTGCTTTACAGATAAAAACAGGTGAAAGTTGGTTTAGTGAAAGAAAAGATGATAACATCATTTTTCGTGATATTAATGAACGACAATATAATTATTGGACCACAAATTCTTTGCCATGTATTGTGGTTTTATATAATCCAAAAGATCAGATGTGCATCTGGCAAAAATTGACAACTGATACTATTGAAAGAACAAAAGGGGGAAAGGGAAAAGGTTTTTTGGTTAAAGTACCGATGGATCAAATATTTTTAGACGATCTATCAAATAAAAAGCTGCTTTCGTTTACAAATTTACCGGAGCATATTGCAAATTATAATTTTTTATTGTCACAAAGAAAATTTATGCAGATAGTGCAAGAGGGGGGAGTAGTAAAGCTTCATTCTAGAGAATGGGTTAATAAAAGTAGTGGTAGAGGAGACACTAAACTCATAGTAGAAGATGGTGGAGAAAAAGTAGAATATATATATCCTTATTGGTTTCCGTTCACACCATATACGACTGTATTCTCTCATTTGTTTCCATGGGCTGATTTTAGTGCAGATGAGGAATTTTATGTAACAGATGATTATGAGAAATGGCGTGAGTACCATTGTTATTATGATAAAGAAGAGGATGCATGGATAGAAGTTGGGGATTCATTTGAACAATTTCGAAAAAAGCTAAATCCAATACGCAGTATTGATTATGCAGGTGAAGTTGCTGAGTACATGCTTGTGCTTAGCTTAAATGAGTTGGGAAGAGCCTTTTTAACTGTCGATTCTTATGTGTCACATATTCGACCATATAAAGATGCACGTCCAGCGGAGAATTAATATCAATAGGAAGATGAGATATGAAGAAGATAAACATTAATCAGTTTACAGCTGAGCAGAAATCTAATACAGGATATCGACTTGATGCAAGTGAAAAATATGTAGTTAATATAGCAGAAGAATTAGAGGGGCAAATGGCGATATTGGGAGCATTTAATATTTTTGGACCACCACCGGCTCTGAAAAACTATCATGCGTGGTTATTTGAAAATGGATTCAATACAGATATGCCAAATCCAACAAATGAATTTGTTGCGCCTTATTATGGGGTGAAGCCACTTTGGAGAACGGCCTATTCGCAAGGTATTGTGGTGTTAGATGAGGATTTAATTGATTATTATATCCTTATGGAGTGTAGTTCTAAAAATAAAGGATATAAGCATACAATAGTGGTATTGACACTGGGAGGATGTTTATAAAACAGAACACTATTATAATGGCTCTTTTGATTTCGGTCTAGAAGATAACAGGGAGATGCGATGAAAAGATATGCATTTTTAGTTTCATGCGAAAAATATGGTGATTTTAGTTCAATTTCTTTTTGTGAGTCTGACGCCGCTCTAATTTTTGAAACTTTGACGGAGTATTGTGATTATCAAAGGCAAAATGTCGAATGGTGTCAACAATATGCAGGGTGTGATGATACTCCAGAGCATATATATGAAAAAATGACTACACTAATAGAAAATGCTTGTAATGGGGACACTTTTCTTTTTTATTACGCAGGACATGGAATAAAAGTTGGTGACAAGGGATATCTTTTGCTTGCTGATTCAAAACTGAGTGATTTACAAAATACCGCACTTGATCTTAAAAGGATAAATGATTTATTAAAAGAATCAAAACTTAATTGTTTTTTGGTTTTAGATGCATGTCATTCAGGAATAGATGCGAGATCGGTGCTTAGTATGGACATAACAAATACGCTTTCGGATACAGGATGTATCACGCTTGCTTCATGCTCTGAAAATGAAGAGAGCAATCCTTTCTATGAAGAACAACAAGGAGTTTTTACATATTTTTTTGTGAAGCAATAAAAAAAACTGCTTTAGAACAGCCAATTCTAATTGAAGAAATTAAGATGACTGTGTGTGAGAATGTTACTGCTTGGGCAGAAAAGAACTTTAAGAGTCAAACCCCTACGTTGCTGGGGCAAATAGTAGGTAATACAGCTATTGCTATTCGTCAAGGAAAAGAATATCATAATGATACATTTTCTTCTGTTGGTAGGATGATTCACTCAGATATTATTGAGAGTGATGGACAATTATTATGTAATATCTTAGACAAATGGTTTGTAGATAATATTGACTTGAGAATAATAGGTAATGTTAGCGATACATCTGAGTGGCGTATATTCGGTAAAACACATGCGTATTCGGCAGTTTCTTCAAATCAGAGATCAGCTATTATTCTGGTGAATAGACTTGAAAGATTTAATCACTCGAATGTATTACATGCAATAAAGAATATTTATGAAATTAAAGATTATTATACTCGTTATGGGAAAGAGTATCACTACTATTCGTTTATTATAATCTCACAGGGGAGGCATCAAGAGCTACTGTCTATGATTGGTAAGAACCCTCAAATTAAAAGACTTTTTGAAAAAGGAACGGTTCAAACATTTATTGGATGTTTGAAAAAAGGAAAACTTGAGGTTAATGCAAGTAATTTTACTTCGATGATGTCAAAACAGAAATTCTCTTAATATTGATTTATAATATGTTGAAGGTAAATATTACCATAACAATATGAAACAAATGATGCCAGTTCTATTTGTTATTAATGCATTGTTATAGGAACATTCAGGAAGATTTTGGACAATCTTGGACATTTCCCCCATTCCTTTGGTGTTATACTGAGAGTGATATAGATTACCTGGAACAACGGGCAGGGAAGAAGAGTCTTGCAAAAGGCTCTTTTTTTCTGCCTTTCTCCATGCCTGGGAAGGGGGAACATACCATGACGGCGGCGGGAATTTCAGTGGTCCGTATTAATCGATTTAATATTGAAGGAGATTTTCAGAATGAAAACCAGAAGGTTAAATTATCAGAGACCGTTATCGATGTTTCTTGCAGCATTGATGACGGTTTCAAACATTTATGGCACTGTGGGTGTACTGGCGGCTGACGTGGAACCAGAGGTAGTTTCTCAGGAGGAAGAGGCGGTACAGGAAGATGTTTCTGTTGAGGAACCGATCTATGAGATCAAGCTTCCTGCGTATGAAGGCTGTTCTTATTCTTTTGATAAAGAGCATCTGGAGAAGAAGTCAGATAAAGAGATCATCCTTGATTATCATGCGGATGATGAAGTCAAAATCGGAGTAAATGTTGCGGAGCCATACTATATTACGGATTTCCATCTGTATGACAGTAGCAATCATGAGCCAGCATACTCCTGGAATGCAGAGTCTGGGAAACTGGCATTTTTCATGCCTGAGACAAATCTGCATTTAAACATGGCACTTGATCAGATGGTATCCGACGAAACGGTAGTATTCGGGGAACCAGATGTATTTGACGACACTGACGTATTCGATGGTTCGGAGCTTCCTGTGTTAGAAGAACTTCCAGAGATACCTGTGGAGGACGTCTTTGCTGCAGAAGCAGTGGAAGATACCGGTGCAGATACCATTGTTTATGAAGCGTCTGTGGAGGATGATTCTAATATGATACTCCAGGAGGAACAGGATACAGAAGTTCATTATTCTGATGAACAGGCGACAGAATCACAAGTAACAGAATCACAGCCGGAAGAAGCAGTTTCTGTCGAAGTGGAGCAGCCTGTACAGGAAACTGCGGATGAATCGGAATCCAAACCAGCCCAGGATTATGAGATGGTGATCGAAGCAGATGGTCTCCCTAGCCAGGGAAGTATCGTTCAGGTTGATACGGTCACAATCCCTTTTGATAGCTGGGAATTTGATCCGAAGACAAACTTTACGAATATCAACTATGATCAGAATGCGTATGATATTACCTATATTTCCGATGATGTTGATTTTGTAAATGCTGGAACTTACAGTTCCATCTATCGTGTTCAGCAGAGAACAACGGAGCGTATGTGGTATGCCCTTCGTCCGGTTCGTGTCTCTGATCAGGCGGTAGTATCAGAAACAGATGAAAGTGAAGACGCTGTTTCGGAGACAGTTGCTTCTGATGATGAGAAGGAAGAAGCAGCGTCAGAGGATGCTGACCCTGACCCCAGAGAAGTGCAAGAACTGGTGACGGAAGAAGCAAGTGAAGCTGCCACAGAAGTGGTTGAAGAGGAGAAAACAGAAGCGTTCGAATTACTCACTGAAGATATCACAGAAGCGGAAAGTGAAACCGCACCTGAATCAGAATCCGTGACAGAAGCTGTTGTTGTAACAGAAGAAGAGACAGAAGCAACAGATATTTCTGTTGTAACAGAGGAAGAGTCGGAAGCAGTAGATATTTCTTCAGAAGTGGATTATGAGCTGATGGAAGAAGATACCGGCGATGAGCAGCTTCCAGCAGATCTGATTCTGGAAGAGGTGCCGGAAGAAGAGATGTACTATCTGTCACTTCCACAGGAAGGAGAGACAGAAGTTTTAAAGAAGAGAACGATCTGGAATGGTGATACTACGCTTGATCTCAGCGACTATATTCCTATGACATCTACTATAGAGAAGGCATCGGTTATGCTTGAAAAAGGTTCTGTAAATGTCGAAAAAATCGGCAGCTATGAACTTGTTTACAGAGCTGTTTTAGATGAGAATCCGGATTATTCCTGGAAGATCATTGCACCATTTGAAGTAGTGGCAGATAAGTATGAAGCAGATTTCTATTCCGATGAATATGATTCTCTTATGTATCTGAGAAATTATGGAGATTCTGGTAAAAAGGGTGAAGTTCCAAAGCATATCTGTGATACAGTAAAAGGGAAAGATCTTACTGTGATCAGCGGTGAGGATTTCAATCTTCTTGAAGCAGACTTCGACTATGACTGGGATGTATGGGGACTTGATATTGCAAATGACGGTGGCTTTGACAGCAATACCTGCGGAACTTATCCGGTTGTATATGAGATGTTTGCCTGGGAAGATCTGTCACAGGTATTTTATATTTCCAGTGACGTAACTGTTATGGAAAGAGAAGAAAAAGCAGGCAATACCGTTATCCATATCCAGTCAGGTGAACTTACCGCTACAGTAACAACAAGAAGCGGAAAGACCTACGAAGCTTCCTATGGCTGTGATGCCGTTGTTTCAGAACAGATTAAAAAAGTAGTTGTTGCATCAACTTATGGACATGATATCGCTCCTGAGATCACAGTCATGAAGGATGGAGAAGCAGTAGCATCCGAGATGCTTATTACAAAGCTGGAAGAAAAAGGCGATTCGCTGATTCTTTCCATTGATAACAGTGATCAGGATGCGGCCTATGAACTGATCCTTGATAATCCAATTTCAGATCCTTATGGAAAGATCGATAAAAGATCAGATGACTGGGTGAATCCGGATGATGAAGAAACACCAGTCGAAAAAGAGAGTGGCATCGGTGCATTTTTCGGTAATCTTCTTGCGGCAGATCCTTTCGTGATGCATGTAGAAGCGGCAGACGATTCTAAGAAATGGACTGGTAAGTCCACTATCGTAAAGTCACTTCAGACATATGGCGCTGATTCCGGTTACTCCGAAGTCGGGGCAAAATCAAAAGCGCATGTGTATTTAAAGGATTCGCTGATCACATCCATCAAATCATGGATCGTGGATACACAGGGACTTGACCTGGAAGGTAAGATCCCTACCATGATCGATGTGAAATGCTGTTCACCAGGACTTTGGGGATGGTACTCATCAGGGGCTCTTTCCCAGTGCTGTTCCGGCGTAAGCCTTACAGCATCCATCGAAAGAAATTCAGCCGGAGAGGCAACAAAAGTAAAACTGTATCTGAAATGTACCGGAGCATCAGGATTCCAGTCATTTTCCGGTACAGTACGTATTCCGGTATCAGAGGGCGGAGGAACACTGACCCTGATCAAAAAGAGTACATCTGATAACTTTATCAAAACATTTACGGACATTAAGATCGATACAACCTTCATGATCTATGATAATGAAGCATGTACCCATGAGGTTGCGGATATTGATATTGACCCGAAATCAGATTCAGGTACTTCAGTTTCTGCAGTAGTAGAACTGGATGAAGGTACCTACTGGATCGTGGAAACTCACAGAATGGTAGGACATATCTGCAATACAAAGAAATATAAGGTTGTGATCGGGAATGGTCAGAACACAAATCTTACGGTAGAGAATGAACCATATTATTTCAATGGCATCTTCCTTGAAAAGAAGGATTCCGCTACAGGCGCACCACTTGCAGGTGCAGTATTTAAAGTTACCGGTGTAAGAAAAGATGTAACTATCGGTACCTGGTATTTTAAATCGGATGCGAGCGGAAATGTTGCATATGATGCAGCTCATTATCTGGCATCATGGAATGGTCATAACAGCAATGCCCTGATCATGATGAATGATACGATTGGGGCAGCTCTGCCAAACAGTGTTACATTAACCGTACAGGAAGTTCAGGCACCTGCAGGCTATTTACTCGACTCCACAGAACATACCGTAGGAGTTTCAAAGACTGCTGATGGAACAGAGGGCAAAGTCGCAAGACTTACCTGTACACCAATCGCTAAGAAGAACCAGAAAGATGAAGGCTACTTAACCCTGATCAAGAAGGACAGCGAGCTCGGCAGCAAGGTTCCAAACAAGGAATTCTACTCTCTGGCAGGTGCAGTTTATACTGTATATGATTCTGCATCCAAAGTAGTCGGCACACTGACAACAAAAGAGGATGGGACTACAAACACGATTGCACTTCCTACCGGTACCTATACCGTAAAGGAGACAACCGCACCGAAGGGTTATACCTTAAATAAAGATGTCATCACAGTGAAGCTGACAGTTGCGAACACAGCAACAGCACCATATAAGGCGCAGGCGACAGATGAAGCAGAACATGGCAAGTTGAAGATCCATAAGATCTCAGATGAAAATGAGAGCAGTGCCATCTGGAAAAAACGTGACCTTTCAGGTGTTACATTTAAGCTCACTTATACGAAAGATACTTCCATCACAAGAACCGTGAAAACAGATGCAAGCGGATATGCAACCGTAACAGGTCTTTTCCTTGGAGAATGGAAGATTGAAGAACTGACTCCTCCAAAATATCATGTGGCAATCGAACCGGAGATCATTACGATCGATGATATGTCCCTTATGGAAGCTGAGATCGAAAATGTACGTTACATGGCAGATATTACGCTTGTGAAAAAGGAAGCAGGAACTGGCAATGTAGTAAAACGTGCCGGAGCCAAGTTCCAGATCATAGATGAAGTTGGAAACAAGGTTTCCTTAAAGGTAAAAGGTGCTTCCTCTGCTACAGATACATTTGTAACCGGTGCAGATGGAAAGGTGACATTTGCTGAAAAGATTCCGGCAGGAAAGTACACCTTAAAGGAACTTGCAGCACCAGCAGGATATAAGAAAGGCAGTGATGTTCCATTTGAAGTGCCAAATGATAAAGCTGTCACTGTTGAAATGAAAGATGAACGTGCTTTCTATACTGGAATTACTGTAACAAAGAAAGATGCAGACAGCGGTAATATTGCGGGAGCCGGATTTGAATTTGGCATCTACGCTGAAAATGATATCCTGGATGGATCAAATACTCCGTATGCAGGATATGAAAAGGGAAAACTCATTGAAAAATCTGTAACAGGGACTGACGGTAAAGCGTCCTTTACAAAGTCTCTTTATCCAGGTAATTATGTGATCAAAGAAACAAAGGCAGTTCCTGGATATAAGTTGAACAGCACGGATGTAATCCATTTTGAAGTTACCGAAAAGGCACCTCAGTCTGAAACTGGCGACTGGACATGTGAAGTGAACGTGCTTGAAGGAGATACCACATTTACATTTATGGATGAACCGGATCTGATTCCACTGAAAGTCACCAAGAAGGATGCGAAGAGCGGAAGTCTTGCCGGAGCTGGATTCGTATTTGAGCTTTATGCTGAGAATGTAGCAGATGGAAGCGGAAAAGTACGTGCTGGATATGAAAAGGGCAAACTGATTGATACACTGACGACAGATGAAACATCCACAGCGGTAAGTAAAGACCTCTATGCAGGTACTTATTCTTTAAAGGAAGTTGTCAGAATAGCACGTTATGAATTAAATACGAATGTTTATACGATTGATGTAAAACCAAATGGAACGATCAAAACTGTGGAATACACAGTAAAAGATGAACCATTTAAGAAACAGATCCAGGTAACAAAGATCGACGAAGAAACCGGTAACAGATGTGGAGCTGGATTTGTATTTACGATCTACGTGGCGGAAGATATCTGTGATGGTGACGGCAATGTTTACGATGGATTCCATGAAGGAGATATTGCAGGAATCATGACAACAGATGAAAACGGTATTGCTGTGTCACCAGAGCTTTTGATCGGTAAATATCTGGTGCAGGAAACAGAAGTACCGGAGAGCGGTTATTCTATCAATGATACAAAGTATCCGGTAGAGCTTACCGATGAAAAGGATGGAGAAGGAAACCTTATTGCAACTGAGAAACAGACACTTGTTGTTGAAATGGATGACATCAAGGATAAACCGACACAGCTTCATCTGAAAAAGGTTGATGCAGTAGATGGCAAAACTCTGGCAGGCATCACATTCCGTGTAAAGGAAGAAGGCGCCGAAGACAGTGATGACCAGCTGTATGTGACAGATGAAAACGGTGAATTCACTGCAAAATATCTGAAGAAATCCCGTACCTATGTGATCACAGAGGTAGAGACGATTCCTGGTTATAACCTGAATACCGACGTATTTACGGTTGCAGTAGATGAAAGTGGTCTGATCGAAGACAATTTCGAATACAGCATGACAGTAGAAAATCAGCCTAACGTTACAGAAGTTTCCAAACAGGATATCACCAACAGTGAAGAACTTCCTGGTGCTTCCTTAAAAGTAACAGATAAAGACGGCAATGTGATCGATGAATGGATTTCCGGAGAGGAACCACATATCATCTATGGCATGGCTGCAGGTGAATATGTCCTGACTGAGATTGCTTCTCCTGAAAAATATGAAGAGGCAGAAGAAGTGACATTTACGATCACTGATACACTGGAAGTACAGAAGGTCGTCATGAAAGACAGTCCATTCAGAAAAGTAACTGTATCAAAGCAGGATATTACAAATGAAGCAGAGGTACCTGGATGTACTCTTACGATCAAAGATTCTGAAGGCGAAGTTGTTGAAACATGGATTTCTGAAGAAGAACCACATATGGTGGAACTCCATTCCGGTACTTATACTCTGATCGAGGAAAGACCAGCAGAAAAATATGAAGAAGCAGAAGAAGTGACATTCGAAGTAATCCAGACATCTGCAGAAGATTTCGAGATCTCACATGTTGAGATGTTCGATTCTCCATTCAGAAAAGTAGAGATCTCCAAGAAGGATATCACCGGAGAGGAAGAGATTCCTGGCTGTACACTTACGATTAAAGATGCCGAGGGCGAAGTAGTGGATACATGGGTATCCGAAGAAGAACCACATATGACAGAGCTTCACTCCGGAACCTATTCTCTTGTGGAAGAGAATCCGGCACCTGGTTATGTGACTGCAGAAGAAGTAGCATTTGAAGTGATCCAGACAACAGCAGAGGACTTTGAAGTATCACACGTTGAAATGAAGGATGATATTACAAAGGTTACCATCTCCAAAACGGACATTACCACAGGAGAAGAACTCCCTGGTGCGAAACTTACGATCACGGATGCGGAAGGAAGCGTCGTTGAGGAATGGGTATCTACAGAGGACCCACACTATATTGAAAAGCTTCCGATCGGAACCTATACCCTGACAGAAGTTGCTGCTCCTGATTATTATTCCAGAGCAGAATCCATCGAATTCACTGTGGAGGATACCGGAGAGATCCAGGCAGTAGAGATGAAGGATAAACTGATCGAAGTATCCATCTCAAAACGTGATATCACGGATGATAAAGAACTTCCTGGTGCAAAGCTTGAAGTAAAGGATGATAAAGGAAATGTGATTGAGACATGGGTTTCTACAGAGGAAGAGCATTTGATCAATCTGAAAACCGGCACCTATACCTTAACTGAGATTACGGCACCGGAAGGATATGAAGTCGCTGAAACCATCACATTTGAAGTGACAGACTCCATGGAAGTACAGCATGTACAGATGTATGACTCACCAAAGGAGACATATATCAACCTTACCGGAAAGAAACGAGAGATCAGAACAGGAGGCAATCCTGGAACTCCGGGAACAACCGTAACATCACCACCGGTACAGACCGGGGATTGTAACCGATTCCTTGCAGGTATCATCCTGATTGTGATCGGCGGATGTGCAGTAACGGTTCTCAACATTTCAAATGGTAAGAGAAAGAAGAAGGAGTGATTTGATTGAACGAGAACAAATATAACAGAAGAAAGAAGATCCTAATGGCAGCGCTCTATGTCGGAGCGCTGCTTCTTTGTTACAGTATTCCGGTATCTGCTTCGGCTGCGATCACGGGAAAGATCGACAACCTGAAGAACCTGGTACTCGGTATCATCCAGTCTGCAGGAGCCATCGTGCTCCTGTGGGGAGTGTTTGAGTTTGCAAGTGCATACCAGAGCAGGGATACCACACAGCAGACAGAAAGCCTGAAAAAGATCGTATCCGGACTGCTTATGGTAGGTGCCGGAACTGTTGTCGGGCTTCTGCAGTAAATGACGGGGGAAGTATATGGGGTTACTTGAAAGTGCAGGAACCATGCTCTTAAACCTGGCAGGGAAGATGATGAATGTCGGATACAGTGGATGGAAGGGATGCGTTGCGATCACAAACCAGATCCTCACGGATAACCCAATGTCCGGCAGCGCCTGGAGCGTTGTCGGTCCTTCCTCCGGAATCTATGCGGCCATGTCAACCGTGGGAGCATCGCTTCTTGTGCTGTATTTCGTACTTGGCTGGCTGAATGAATCCATTGATATCCGGACGAATTTTACTTTGGAAAATATGTTTCGCTTTTTTGTTCGTTTCGCGATCGCGGCGACACTGATTTCTTCTTCCTTAAGTTTATCGAAGGGAATTGTTGACTGTTCCGTTGCGATGGTATCCCAGGTGTCTACGATCAATGCCGATTCCATGAAGCAGACCGGGGATGTATTTGCGAGTGTCAAAACAGCGCTTGAGGATGAAGGCGATGAAGACGGCTGGATGATTGTGATCTGTGGGCTGATCTGTCTGTTGTTATCACTGTTTGGTGCAGTCATCATCGTGATCAACGGAGTGAAGCTGATCATAACGGTCATGCAGAGGGTGTTCAAGCTCCTGATTGCAGTCCCCATCGGACCGGTCGCCCTGGCAGGCTTTGCAGGCGGGAATGAATTCAAACAGACCGGGGAAGCATGGATCAAGACCTTTATCGGGTATGCTTTTGAAGCAGTGGTGATCGCAATTGCAATCCAGATCAGCATGTCCATGTTCGGGAATATCAGTATCGTATCCAAGATACCAAATGGGAATCATGATGCGATCCATTACATCACAGTGGCAACATTAAGCATTGTGGATTGTGTACTTCCGATGATTGCTGCGAATACCTGTGCTTCCGGGGCGGAGAATATCGTCCGCCACTGTATGGGAATCTAAGGAGAGAACGAATGCAGATCGAAACAAATAAAAACATAGACGATTACAAAGATGATTTTTTTAAAGGACTGACACTTCAACAGACGGTTGCTGCGGTGGCGGTCCTTATTTCTGCAGGCGGAAGCTTTGCGGTGTTTTATATGGTGCTGGGGCTACCCATGAGCATTAGTATCTATGCAGCTCTTCCTTTTTCCCTGCCATTTGCAGCTGCTGGTTTTTTAAAGATCCATGGAATTAGCCCGTATGTATATATGAAAAAGAAAAGAGCAGTACAGACGCATCCGGTATTTGTCAGAAATCCGGAATATCTGCAGGAAGCTGTGAAAAAGCAACAGAAGGATCCCGAACTGCAGGAAAAACGCAGTCCTGAGAAGGTCCTGCTTGTGACGGAGGAGGAATCCTTTTTGCGTGACAGGCAGTATACAGCGTTAGTTAAGAGAGAAGGTGGCAGATCCTATGGCGGATAAAAAACGCACAATGAAGGATTATAAAGAAAAAACGAGAAAGATATATGATACGCCGAAGAGCGTGCAGGAGCTGATCCCAATCTTCCGTATTGCAGAGGACGGTATCTTCCAGCTGGAGGATGCACCTGGAAAGGTGCTCTTTGATAAAGCGTACCTGTTCCTGGATACCAACTTTGCGACCATGGATGACATGGAGCAGGAGGATTTCCTGAAGATGTACTGCAGGACACTGAACAGCCTGGGCGTGGATTTTAAGATCATTGTCATGAATAACAATACAAACATGGAAAAGATCCGTGAGGATATCTTCTGCGCGAACAGCGATGGAAGATACAGCGAACTGGTTAGTGCCATCAATGACCATATCGCCCAGTCCCTCCAGAAGGGGCATGCCGGGATCGAGCAGATCCGTATCTTTGTTATCACCTGCAGAAGAGAGAATGTATCTCAGGCAAGGGATTATTTCCATTCTATCGAAGCAGGTCTTGTCGTGAACTTTAAACGTATGGAGAGCGGTCTGATTCCGCTGGATGCGACAGAGAGACTGCGTTTTTTACATGCATTCTACTGTCTTGGAGAAGAGACAGACTTTCAGTTTGATTTTGAAAAGTCAGCGAAACGTGCAAAAGACTGGCGAGATGTGATCGCTCCGAGAATCGTCCGGTATTGTCTGGATGAATACGGGGATTTGGAAGGAAACACCTTGCAGGTCAACAACCGTTTTGTAAGAGCACTCTATGCCAGAGGGATGCCAAACGGCATCAATACGGAAGTATTAAACCGTCTTACAGAGAGTGACTATCATATCATCATCACCCAGGATATCGTACCGATCCCTGCGGATGTGACAAGGAAACGTCTGATGGATCTGTATATGCAGAATGGACGTGCCATCGAAAAACAGCAGGAAGCACGAAATAAAGCGATGCAGTGGTCATCCTCCATTTCTTATGACAAGCAGAAGGAACAGGAGGAGCTGGTGGAATATCTGGATACCTTATCAGAAAATGATGAGAAGATGTTCTATACCGGCTTTTATGTGGTGATCTCTGCAGATACAAGGGTGGAACTTGAAAGTGCAGTGGTGGCATTCCTGTCTGTAGCGGATGGGGAAGGCTTCAAGTTTGAGGATGCGGTCTGGGAACAGATCGAGACCATCAATACCGCGCTTCCGGTAGGCTGCAGGTATGTCACAAATATGTATCCATTGTTCACTCAGCCTTTATCTGCACTGACTCCATTCATTGTTCATGAACTGTGTGAAAAGAACGGTGTATTCTACGGCATTAATCAGGTCAGTAAGAACGTGCTGGTTGGCAATCGAAAACATGGACTTATGAACGGCAATGGCTTTATCCTTGGCTCCACTGGAGCCGGGAAGGGCTTTGAAACGAAAAATGAACTGGTCCAGGTATTCCTTCGTTACCCAGAGGATGACATCATCGTGATCGATCCGCAGAATGAGTACCAGGGTCTGTGTAACTATCTTAGAGGCCAGTATATCGATTTTGGTGCGGAGGCAGAGCAGTATATCAATCCGCTTGATACCGCGAACCTTCTATATATGGGAAGTAAAAAGGCATTCGAGCAGGATAAGTCCGAGATGATGCTGAGCATTTTTTCCAACATATCCAATGACGGGATTGCCCCGCAGGATAAGTCACTGATCCTTCGAAGCGTGACCCAGATCTATAAAGATCTGCCGGAGCCAAGAGAGAATCTGAAAAAAGTATCAGCACCTACCCTGATGGATTTCTATGAGGCACTCCGCACCCAGCCGGAAAGCAGGGCAGGAGATCTGGCTCTGATCCTGGAACGCTTTATCAAAAGCTCCCTGGATATGTTCTCCAAACCAACCAACGTGGATGTACATAACCGGTTTGTAGTATTTGGAATCAATAACCTTGGTAAAGAGCAGGCAGCGATCGGTATGATCGTCATGCTGGAGCATATCCGTTCAAGGATTGCCATGAATGCAAGGCGCGGACGGGCTACCTGGCTGATGATCGACGAATTCCATAACCTTGCAAATAACGAGTACAGTGCCATGTTCTTGGAAAAGATCTGGAAGGAGGTACGTAAGCTGGGCGGTCTCTGTACGGCCATCACTCAGAACATAGCCGATCTCCTGGAATCCAAAACTGTAGAGACCATGCTGATGAACAGTGAATTTGTGAATCTCCTAAGTCAGAAGCCGCGTGAGATGGATCTGATCGCAGAGGTGCTTGGTATCTCGAATAATCTCCTGGAATATGTCTGTAATTCACCATCAGGCTGTGGTCTTCTAAAGTTCGGAACCAAGTATATCCCAAAGGATAACAGACTGCCGAAGGACTGCCTGATGTATCAGCTGTTTAATACCAATTTCCATGAGATCCAGAGAATGAAAGGAAAAGGTGAGAATCAGTATGAAGAATCCCATTACACGGATGCGTGAACGAAGAAAGATGAAAAAACGTCTTAAATCTCTTAGAAAAGAGATGGAACAGCTTCCGCAGCTGGTCCTCCAGGAAATCAGGGGGCATCCTCTTGAAAAGGAAATGTATTACTGTGAATATCCTGATCTGATCATCGGTGGCAGATCCTAGAGGTATTCTTATGCGTGAGAGTCGTAATAAAAAGGAATTAAGAAAACTGACCGGTGGCAGAACCAGAAAGCGCAGTGTCCGTTCCATCAAAGGGAATCGTAAGCAGGGCAGGAGAAATGCTGGGAAAAGAGCGGATCCCCGCCTGCAGAAGATGAAGCAGAAGGGAGTCTTTCATAGGAAGACATTTCTAATGTCCGGTACCAGAGAGGTGGAAAGTCAGATTCTTTCCTCCATGACAAGAAAGCAGAAGAAGCAGTGGGACAGACTCTCCGTAAAGGAAAAGGAGAAGCTTCTGCAGAATGTCGAAAAAAAGGTTCAGAAGAAGCTGGAAAAGAGTTCCATGGGAGCTGCGGTAAAGTATAATCCAGTGAATTCTACAGGAAAGATTCAGAATACAGTTCGTGGTCGCTATATCAAGCAGACAATCGCAAAATCCGCTGTTGTCACTGGCAGAGACAAGAACGGTACAGCCGTATATCCTGCGGTGAAAACAAAACAGAATACTGAGATCATAAGAAAGAACCTGCAGTTTGCGGGAAAGTCATCCGTTTCCAGTTCCGGGAAGAAGCCTGGAGCAGATCCAACTGCGGTACGCGATACAAAAGATCGAAAGAAGGAAGCTTCAGATCTGGCAAAGCAGCGTTTCCTGGAAAAGAAACAGAGGGAGGGAAAGAAGCTGGGAAGATATCGGTATTTTTCGTCCTTCGAGACAGAAGCTTCCTATACGAAAGCATTTGGATTGGAGATGAAACGTCTTTCCAGAAAACAGCAGACGGAATTTAAGCATGAATTTACCCGTTATCTGAATCTGATGTCAAAACAGGCAGGAGAAAAAGAAAAGTCCAAAAAGGAGATGCAAAAGCAGCGTACTTTTGCCGAGATGCAGAAGAACAGTCTGGCTTTCTCCATTCAGGAAGCGACTGCGCCAATCGCAGCTTATGGCAGATGGAAAGTCCATCAGGTGATGCTGCAGGTAATGGCAGCACTTGCCGGTGCGATATCCAGTGTTGTGAGTGCGGTATTTCCATTTATTGCAGTGATCGCGGCAGTAGCCGGACTTTTGGCATTTATTGCCGGCTTTATCGGTACGACTGCAGCAACCTGGGATCCTGCGACAGACGGGATGCCGGACCCGACTTATGTAACGAATACGGCTGTCCAGTGGGCAGAGTATATAGCAGGTAATGATAAGCATGGGTATAATGATGGTTTTTTCTCCAGATGGGGACCGGATGATTACAGCAATGTCACCTTTGTGGTCACGGCATTTGACCAGGCAGGACTTCATCTGAAAAAGGATGGTGCTACTCAGGCAAACAAGCTGTATGAGGCCTGTATCCTGGACGGTTTCTGGGATGTGACAGAAGAGGTAAAGAGCCAGAAGGATCTAAAGACCGGCGACCTGTTGATCCAGCTTGGCGGTACCGGACGGATCGCCATCTACTGCGGTAAGGGAAAGATGGTAAGTGCCATCTGTGATGAGAATGGGAATCAGAAGCACGGGCAGGTAGGTGACCAGACAGGGAAAGAAATCTGTATCGAGAACTATTCCAACAAGGGCTGGAAATATGTCATGCGGTATTATGGCGATATGACCCTATATGGAGGTATCGGTGCAGATCTAGCAGAATATGCCAAGAGCTTTGTTGGAAAGCTTCCATATGTATATGGAGGTACCAGTCTCAGGACAGGCGCTGACTGTTCCGGATTCGTCCAATCGGTATTCGCCCACTTTGGGTATTCGCTTCCCCGTACTGCAGGAAATCAGTATGCTTCCGGTAAAAAAGTAGGGAAGAATCCAGATAACTGGCAGCCTGGTGATATCGTGTACTACAGTACTACGGGAAGTGTCCAGACGGAAGGCGGTACAGGAGAGCATATCGCGATCTATATCGGAAACGGGAAGGTAGTAGAAGAAAGCGACCCGTCTACAGGCTGCCGTATCTCCAACTGGAATTACCGGTCAGACTGTCTTGGCGCGGCAAGATATCTGCCAACCTTTGACGGAGCATCGATCCTGACCGGAAAAGATAATGCCACAAAGATTTGGAATTATCTCAGGCGTACTCTTGGCTGTTCCAGAGCTGCGGCTGCAGGAGTCATGGGGAATATCTATGCAGAATGTGAATTCAATCCGGCAGCCGTCCAGTCAAACGGTGTCGGTCATGGTATTATCCAGTGGAGCTGGGACAGATGGTATGGAGCCAACGGTCTTCAGAACTTTGCCAGCTGGAATAATAAAAACTGGTCTGACCTTGCACTTCAGCTGGCATTTTTTAAGCATGAGATTGTGGAAGGAAACCTGATTGGCAGTTACTATCCGGGAGGATGGCAGAAATACAAGGCGTTAACCAGTGTTGCCGGAGAAGGAGGCAGTGCACACGTCTTTTTCTATTCCGTGGAATACTGTAGCTATATCAGCTATGGCACCTTCCTGTCAGCAGAATTTGAACAAAACTTTGCATGTACATCAAAGAGACTTGCAATCGCAAACTCAGTTTATAACAATCGAGGAACTTATCCGTAGAAGAGCATCTCAGACGAGGTGCTCTTTTGCCGTATAGGCAAACAACAAACATTTGGAAAGGAGCAACATCATGAAATTAAGACAAGTGGCAGCATTTCTAGGCTGTGCAATCCTTGTTGCAGGTAATACACCTGTGATCCCTGCGTCAGCAGTAATGGCGGCTGAGGTCTCAGAAGAAAAAGAAACAGAGGAGGACCACCATCAAAAGATCCCGGTCTCTGAAAAGGCAGATAGTCATCAGAATAGCGGTCCAGGATTCGCATTTGACATGGAAGAAGAGATGACAGAGATCCTGCCGGAGGGATCTTTGGAGGAAGAATCAGAGGAAACAGTATCTGAAACTGTGGATGATTCATCCGAGGATGAGACAGAAGAGACTGTGGAAGAAGAGGAGCCATCCACTGAGCAAAGGTCAGAATCCCCTCCGGAAGTCGTTCTGGTACCTGAAAAGGAACCAGAAACAGAGGTACCTGTACAGGAAGAGGTTCTTTCATCAGAACCAGAGACGGAAATCTCAACTGAGACGACCGGTGGGCAAGCAGATAGTGAAGTGTCAGATATATCAGACAGCAGGAATGAATCTGTAACAGAAGCAGTCATAGAGGAAATTACGGAAGTATCTACAGAAGGTGCTATAGAGAAACCTGTCGAAGAGACGGAAATAGAAACGGAAAAAGAGCCTGTACATGTAACCGAAACAGAAACGGAACGTGTACCTGAAAAGGAGACGGAGATTCAGACAGAGAGGGGAACCGAGTCGGAATCTGAATCTGAGAGAGAAGCTTCTGATGAGGAAGAGTTATCTGTTTATGTACCAGACCAGTATGGCAGTAGCGGTATGTCCTATGATGCAAGCTGGTACTTTCCAGCGGATTTCCGTTTCACCCAGGTTGAGAAGCAGAGTGCTATCGCAGAGCCGGAAGGAGCCGAACTTGTCGTTTATGATTTGAAATCAGAAGAAGGTGCCGTAGTCGGCAGTATCCCATACTTTGGTCTTGCATATGTCCTGGAGGAAGGCGATGAATTCAGTTACATCGAAAGTGGTGATGTCAGAGGATTCGTTAAGTCAGAGGATCTTGTGACAGGCGAATATGCCGATGCATTGGTATCAGAGCTTGGCGAATATGCTCTCTGCTACGGCGCGACGGATGTCCTACCGATGAATAACCATGCTTTTACTTACACAAGAACTACTACAAAGTCAGTTGTAGCTGAGAAACAGTACGGAGTCATGCTTTACAGCTGTGATATCAAGGAATATCCGGATAACACGGCAAGAGCAGTGGGGAAAGCCTCATCTGGGAATGTAGTCTATATCCTGGAAGTCAGTGACAGCGGATGGTACTTTGTGGAGTCCGGTGATGTACGTGGATTTGTGGATCCGGCACTTCTTGTAAGAGGGGATGCGGCAGAGACATTTGTAACACTGGAAGAAGCAGAGGAGCCGCTTGTAGAGGAACTGATCGCGCCGGAAGAAAATGAGAATCTGTATTATACCTTGAAATCCGTTAAGGTTGCCGGAAGCACCCTGGGTACGGATATCGCAGAGACTGCGATGAGCTATATCGGGAAGCTTTCCTATGTATGGGGAGGGACAAGCCTTGAAAGCGGTGCAGACTGCTCCGGATTTGTCCAGTCCATATTTGCAGGCTATGGCATCAACCTTCCTCGTATCGCAGAAGAACAGGGATGCAGTGGAATGGATATCGCAGATCTGTCCATGGCACAGCCGGGAGATGTTGTTTATTATGCCAGCGGACCACATGTGGGGATCTATGTCGGAAATGGAATGGTAGTACAGTGCTCCGGCGATTCTTATAATACATTATCCAATCCTGGTAAGGGACCTACCCTGTCACAAGCAGGATATATGCCGATAACATCCATCCGTCGTTTTCTGATCGAAGAGGACAGACATACAGGGGATTCCGGGAACAGACTTGACCTTTCCGGTTACAGTCAGAAGCAGCTGGAACTGATCTGGGCGATCGTAGCCCAGGAGGATAACGGTTCCTATGAAGGCGCACTTGCAGTGATCACATCTGCCATGAACAGAGCGGAATCATCGGTCTGGGGATACAACGGAAGCAATGCACTTGCACAGCTTACGGCAAACGGACAGTACTGCTATTCCCTGGATGATTACTGGAGAAGCAGGCTAGGCGGAAATGTACCAGATTACGTGAAGCAGGCTGTAAATGACTGCCTGAACAAAGGAATCCGTAACCATGGCTTTACTTCTTTTCGAAGTACCAAGGGTAAGACCACAGGAAACGAAGCAATCCAAATCGGCGGCAACTGGTACTTTGGAAAGTAGGCGGCAGAATGGAGAAGAAGGTTATTGCAAGATATGTATTTTTAATGCTGGTGCTGATGGCACTTTCCGTGACCGTGCCGTCAGTCATATCCCATGTATCAGGTCTGTTCGTTTCAAGGATCATTTCCAGTGAGGAATCCGAAGCAGAAACAGAGGAAGAGACACAGTCAGAGAAAACTGGCAGCTATACCATTGGCAATCCGGAGGAATATCAGGACAGTCCTAAGCTTATGGATCCGGAGATGCAGAAGTCCTATGAGAAGTACGATGCCATGGTGAAAACCTACAGCAGTTATGTCCGTGAGTTTTCAAGGGAAGTGATGCACGATGTGAAACTGGCAAAAAAGGAAGTGGATTCTTTTTTAAATCATGATTCGGATCAGTTCTATGAGGTGGCAGCTTCCTTTGCCTACAATGCATGGGGAACACAGAGGACAATCCGTGCCCTGCGATTCGACAGTATCATTTCCTATACGGATGATGAGGGCAGGCCGATCCTGCAGGCTATGGTGGAATTTCTTCACACCAGCCATCCGGAGAGCGAAACAGCAGACCAGGTGGTCTGTATCTATTATAAAAATGAGGGATTTTATTACTTCCCGTAATCTAAGGAGGAACTATTATGTATAAGAAAAAAAGCCGTATTCCACTGATCGCAACTATCGTTGCAGCATTCTTGCTGCTGATCGGGATCATCGGGGCAGGTTACCTTACCAGAAAGCCAGAGCCGGAACCGGAGCCTGTGAAGGAGACAGAGACCGAACAGAGCAGTCATGAGCTTTTGATCCACAAGAGCAACGCAGCAAAGGTCACATTCGATGCAGAATTTTTCAAAGAAGAAAAAGAAGATGATACGATCCTGATCGTTCCGGATCTCACACTTGTTTCCCTGACCATTGAACCTATGGAAGGAAAATACCTGAACAAAGTGAATCTCTATGAAGCGGGCAGTGTCAACACACAGGTCGGCAATGTGATCAATAAGAGAGACGGCGGAAAATACAACATGGATTTCACCATGCCGGAAAGAGACATCGTCCTTTCTATGGAATTCGCGGATGCCGAGATCAGTGCCGGATGGGCTGAGGAGACAGAAACAGAAGAGATGACAGAAGAGGCCAGCCCATACGGACTTACCCTCCACGGTGTGACTGCAGATGTGATCACATCCTACAATGGTCAGTTTGATGACCGCGATTTTTTACAGCAGCTAGGAGATGCGCTTCATATCGACAGTGCTCGAAGCGAGTATCATGATGTGACGGATGTGTGGTTCTCAACTGAAGGATATGAAGATGGCACGGATGCAGATAAGGTATATCACTATATCTACTTTAACGAAGACCAGGACAGAAAACTTCTCTCAACCTATTTCCTGAAGGATAAGTCTTATGTTTTTTCAAAGCCTGCAGTCAGAGAAGAGGATAATCAAAGTGGGATTACCGGCGGCAATCCTAACGGAGGTGGTAATACTGGTACTGGATCGTATACGCCGGGAAGCACTACCTCAACATCCGGAACAGCAGGAAGCAGCGGAGGAACAACCGTTGTCTCAGAAGTAAGCCTTGACATCATGACAGTTTCCACTGTGTTCATGGATTATACCGGTGGGGAAAAGAAGAGCACCTTCTACGATGAGATCTTTCGCTATGTTGCAGATACCAAAAAGATGACAGGCAAGCTTGTCGGTACCTTTGTTTCCTACAAGATCGATCCGGAAAACACCACCGTCTCTTTTGAAGTCTCTTTAAATACGGGCGGTACCATCAAGGGAACATATAAGAAGGCAGATAACACATACAGCTTTTCAGGATTATAGGAGGAACGCCTATGGGCCAGGACTATTTCAGATATGTGAATAAAAAAGAGAAGGCGGATAAGAGAAGGGCAGATGAGAAGAACCAGAAATATGTTGACCGATATATGCTGGAAAATCTCCCTGATGATCTTGCTTTTGCCGAGGAGCAGGAAGAGGAACGCCTGGAGGCTGAAAGAATTGCAGATGCCATGGAGAGAAATGCTGCACTGGAAGATGAAATGATGGCTGCACGCGAATCAGCATTATCGGAAATGAACACAGAGATCATAAGACTTCGTGAACTTCTTCGTAAGAAAAACCGTGGATGGTCTTTGCTGGTAGTGCTGTGTTTTCTCATGGCGGCAGTCCTGTATCTCATGATCCCTGTTTTGAATAACGCAAATCAGGAACTGGAAAGATACAGAAGCGCAGAGGGGCAGGAAACCGTGTACGAGACAGAAGCACTGCAAGATCTCTATGCGGAAACTATCGAGACTCAAAATGACTCCTGGAAGAATGTGATCTTTGGAAACAGTGACATCCCGGATGTCTATCCAGAGCTTGAGATCTACGGGCTGAGTGATGTGACCATGAAAAAACTTGGCGTGGAAGAAACGGTACTGAAAAAGGATGCATCCGCATTCCTGACAAATGAAGGGATCGCAACAGATCTGATCTGTTTTGAGGAAAGGATAAAATCCTCTTCTGATCAGGCAGTCAGCTATCAGGCATCCATGGCTGGAGTGGATGATAAAATGCTGGAAGTGATCATCTATCCTGATTTCCCAGGAGAATATATCTTCCTGCTTTCTGATAAGGCGGAACGTATTGTTGTGAAAAATCATGGAACAGATAACCGCACTCCTGAAGCCGATGGTAATGTACCAGAGCAGATCCAAGCACCATCGACCCAGCTGGTACAGGAAGAACCGAGAGTGATCAGACAGACACAGGAGCATGTATACGATGCGGAGCGTCTGTCCGTATCCATTCCAAAAGAGCTGGCAAATTATGTGGGAAATACCAAAGCCCTGCAGTACAGCTTGTATAACAACATCTATCAGAAAGGATATAAGGATGTCAGAAGTGCATCCGTCACGGACTATTCCATTGACGGTGATGTACGACAGGCATCCTTTACGATTCTTCTGGATAATAATGTTACCGTGACCGGAACGTATTATCTGAATTCAGGATCGTATTCATTTTCATAGATGCAGATCGTATGTTATGCAGGAGAGGAAAAGACAGGAGTCGTAACACAAGACAGTATCCCGGATGCACTGTATCAGATGAGGATTCTTTACCTGTCGGAAAGATCAGGGCTGTCGGTCAAGGGGTATAAGCTGCGTCACTGTTTTGCTGTCCCGGAATCTGAGGACGATATCAGAAAAGCAGTAAAGTATTCCCCTTCCGGGATACTGCTCATACAGACGCAGGATATGAGAAAACTGATCATCACAAACAATGACGGCTACTACCATATCCGGCGGTTTGTAAAATTCAAAAAGAAGGAACTGCTGTCGATGCAGGAGGTCTATGAACGGCTGCTGTCCGGATATGAGCAGCCGAAGAAACGATTTTGGAGGATTCGAAAATGAGGAAATTAAGTGAAGATGCAACACATACTACCATCAATTTCAAAAGAGGCTGCCTGGAGCATCAGCGACTGATCCGAAGATGCAACAAACGCAATGACAGTAAATACAAAAGCATGACGGACTATTTTGCAGCTGCAGTAGAAAAGCTGGAGTCCGGGCATCACATGACCATCAATATTGATATGAGTATGATCACGGAAGAAGAAAAAGAAGCAGTGAATATCCTCATGAATCACAGAGGGAATGTGGAATGGTAGAAAGAGATAACAATAGTAATCGTGGATTTTATTATGCGGGTGCCTTGAGCACCCCTTTTTTGGCATATAGCCAATGTCTGTCCAGGGTCTTAGGGTCTTCCCTAACAACGGTGCATGATTATCATGTGCGTATCGTTGCCACCTCTGACATGAATCATGGTAACAGTCATGGCAGGAGCTTTCATGCATACAAGTACACATATAAGGCAGGAAATGATGTGACAGCGGATATCAACTTAGCATGGAAAGTACCAGGATTGCATCTATATGGTCGTGGAATCCTGTATTCATTCTCTTATCAAAGCGATGAAGAGATGTGCAGAAAGACAGCAAAGTAGGGAGATGAGTGTCAAGGCATACGATTCCATATCAGACTTTGGCATATCTCTGCACATCAAAGGGATAAAAAGATGTGCGGATGTATGCCGGATATTACGAAATCAGAGCTTTTAAAGAATATCAGGGAGGGTTAACGATATGCACGTGAGAAAGATGACAGTGGAAAAAGGGATCCGTTTCTATCCGGAGGAAGCACAGATGCTGGTAGAAGAAGCAAGGAAAAATAATATGACTTTCTCCGAATATGCAAGAGGGATTTTACTGAACCAGAAGCAGACAGCTGTTCCATCTGAGATCCGCGATAAGCTGCATGAACTCGTGAAGCTGGATCGTAAGATTGGAACCAACATCAATCAGATTACTCATATCTGCAACGGCAAAAACGATGTATCGGTTTTCGACTACCAGGAATTGCTGCAGGAGCTGCGAAAGCTGGAGGAATGGGATTCTAAGATGATGGAATTTTTTAAGAAGGTGTATGAGTGATGGCGATTTCTAAGCTGCTTAAAATCAACGAAGATAAAAAGCATGGTGACGTACACTCACATCTGAAGAACAGCATTTTTTATATCTGTAATCCAGAGAAGACAGAGGGAGGTCGCTTTATCGGAGGCAACAGTGGGAGTACACCAGAGACAGTACTGCAGACCATCTGTATGAATAAAGAGTACTGGAATAAACCTGGAGATCGGCAGGGCTTTCATTACATCCTTTCATTTTCATCGGACGATCCGGTGAATGAAGAATTGGTGGATCGAATCGCTCAGGAATTTGCCGATGAACTTTTAAAAGATCGTTTTTATTACGTGACTGCAGTTCACAATGATAAGAAGCATCTCCATGCGCATCTGATCTTTGATTCCGTTTCAAAAGAGGATGGATATAAGTTCCATTCTCCAAAAGGGGACTGGGAAAAACGTATTCAGCCAATCCTGGATTCCTTATGCCAGAAATATCATCTGTCTACTCTGGAGTATGAAAAAGACGGAGACAGGAAAGGGAAGAATTATAAGGAGTGGGAAAATGCAAAGGGTGATGGTGAGAGGTCAGAGCAGTATTCTCCGTATGACATCATCCGAGATGATATCGATGAAGCCATTGCAAGATCCGATACTTATGCTGCGTTCCTGAAAAAACTGCAGGAAATGAAGTACACGATTACAAGAGACAGCAAATATCTTTCCCTAAAGCCAGAATTCCGGGAACGGGCCATCCGTACCAGTCGCCTTGGAAGCGGGTATGGGAAAGAAGATATTCAGAAACGTATCTTTATGAAAGAGCATGAGTTGTCAGTCCTTGACCATTACAGGCACTACGGAGATATGAAGGAAGCCAGGGAGGCAATTTACATGCGTGTGAAAAAGCAGCCAGGATGGAAGCTGTCCAGGATGCAGAAGAAGTACTACAGCCGTCTGTTTCGTATCTATCATATCCGGAGGCCATATTATTATGACCAGAGCTGGCGATATAAAAAAGACATCCTGCAGGTGAAGAAGCTGTCCCGGTGCATTGTGGAAATGACGAAGTATGATCTTAGGACAAATGAGGATGTGAATGTCAGAAAAGCAGAATTGAAAGAACAGCTTGCTACAGTTCAGGCAGAGCTTAAGAGCAAACGTACCAGATTATATCAGGGGCGAATCAATCAGCTGCTTCGTGAATATGAGAATACCGATCCAGCAGATGAAGAGAAGCGGAATAAGCTGTATCAAGAAATCGAAGCAGTCAAGCCGTTCACTGCAGCTGTGGATGAAAGAGAACTTTTAAAATCAGAAATCCGGATATTGCAGTCAGCGAGATCTGATCTGAAGAAAGAGATTCAGACATGCATGGATATAGAAGCACTGCAGCTACAGCCGGAACATCAGATGGAAGCAATGATTTCTGCTGATGGCAGAAATCGTTACTGCGATGAATATATAAAACAACAGAAGAAGAAAAGATTCCCGGACAGATAGCTTTCTGATCCGGGAATTTTACCTATGGAGGAATGAATAATCTATGAACAGAAGAAAATCAATCTGCTGGCAGAACAGACCGGCAGAATGGACAATGAAGGAATATCTTGAAGCACATAAGGAATATCAGGTCAATGATACCTCAGAGGATGAACCGTATATCTGGACAAGCCTTATATATATCGGTGAGTGTATGGGACTGGATCGTACTCAGATTGATTTCCTATTCAAGAAGAAACCGGACCTTACATTTGTGGATCTGGCATTTTACATGTTTCTGATCAAGCTGTATGGAACAGAAGAAATCACAGAATTTTATAACTCCAAGTCGCTTCATACCATTAGCGATGTCCATAAGCTACTGCATGAGCAGGAAGAGATCCTGCTTGGAAAAGGAAAGAATTCAGAGATGATGGAAAAGCTTCATGAAGCAGCGGATATGCTTCAGAAGAACCTGGATGTGCAGGCAGGACTTCCGGATGAGATTAAGAAGATGACAGAGATGATGAAACCGATCTTAAAAGGAATGGAACAGAATCAGAAACAGAAAACTGCAGGTGATGTGGAGACAGCAAATGTAACAGCAACCGCTTCTCAGGAAGTTGCGGTACCTGCGGTGATAGCTGTGGGAAATGATATTCAGAAGTTACTGGATAGCCCGATCGTCCGGATGCTGATTGATAATGAATTACTGAGTCAGAAGATAGATCACAGAGAAGAAGTTCACGAATTACAAAGCAGGCTACAGGAAAAGGAGCGAGATTATACTTATCTTTTGCGTGAATATGAGAAAACGAAAGACGAAATGAAGCAGCATGCATGTGAGAAGAATCAACATCTGGAATATGTTGCTAATATCATGGAGGAACCAGCAACAACAGTGAAAAAAGAAAGCGGAGAAACGGTAGTTCCAGTTGGTATGACAAAGCCGCTACCAGAGATGCCTATTTCTTTAGAAGATAAAGCCACACTGAAAAAGACAAGTATATTCGGCAGGAAAAAGAAGCGTTGTGATGCAGAAAGACAGGACCAAATGGATCCAAGAGAAGGGTTCTGCATAGACGTTTTACTTTCCGATGATTATTCCGAGAAATTCAAAATGGTAATCAGATTTCTGTATGAAAAGGGATATTCGCTGGAAGAACTGAAAAAGATAACGGATTCGAAAATCTCGGAAGAGAATCTGGATCTCATACTTTCCATTAAACAGAAATTGTCAACCGTGGAATAGGAGGTATGGTAAATGCTGATGAATAATACAATAATGCAAGAGATTAACCAGGGAACTTTTGATGGGTTATACGTTTCAGATATTATGAATAAAGAGGATAGCCCTGCTTATAAGCTTCGTTATAATGTTGGAAGCATGCAAAAATATCTGGAACCAGTTGGACGGGAGCAGAAGATTGATGTAACTATGCCTGCAAAGATTCAATTGACCGATTTCTTGGTAGAACATAAAAAGACACCAGGAAGAGATGAAATAAAGGAATATTACGATACCATTGTTCCGGATGATTGGAACAAGGTATGTACGATAGGCGGAGAACTGTTGCTCGAAGCATCGGTGGAAGAGAACGAAGCTGAATTAAAAAGGCTATGTACGCCTGTTCTTTCAAGAGTTACTTATAAGTATGTTACTCGAAGGGGAGAGCTTTTTCGATTTGTCGTAGAGGCGAGAAATGAAACGGAGGATTTTCGCATGCTTGTGTACTCCATCAGAGGCGGATTCTGGCTGAAGACGGAAGTGATCTTTTCAAACTGTGCAACGGATATAGGTTTAATGAATGTGAATACCTGGTACAACATGTACAATGAATTGATGGGACTCTATGATGAAGGTGGTATGACACCTGAGGTGAGACGATTTAATGATTATACATACGACTATCATGATTATTTCGATGAGATGTTTGGTATCACACAGTCGTTGCTGCATAACGAAAACCTCCAAGAAGAATTGGCCAACGATGTAAAGGAATGGATATTCACTTTCAGGATGCTGACAATCTATATGAATCACTGCATTGATATTGAAACAGAAAAGAAAAAAGCTCTTGCGGAAGTTGATGGTGAAGTAAAAATGAAGGATGTTCACCATGTCAAGATCGTGCACGAGAAAGAAAAGAAGAAGGATAAGAGCGTTATCTATGTAGGGGATGTTGTGATTCGGGTTGGAACAACCACAAAAACAAAAAGAAGAGAAGTGCTGCACCGCAAATGTACATGCTGGGGTGTGCGTGGTCACCAGAGACATTATAAGAATGGAAAGGTTGTCTACATACAGCCGTATAAGAAAGGGAAGGAGCGAGGAATGGCGAAGCCAATTGGGAAAAAGTATCATTTGATGACTACAAGGATATAGTTGATGCTGGTATGGGAAAGGCTTAGGATATTAATGGCGAGTACAGAGGCAGGTATCGTTAATCTGTTTGATGGCGTGAATATAGTAATGCCTGCACTTTTTGGACAGGTATATTTATATGACGAATATACACTTAAACTGGTGGAGAATTAGAAAGTTTGGTATAATAAATACAATTAAAGAGATATTGGCAAGGATTTTTTGATGGTAGTATTGGAATTTTATTACATTTAGTAAAGATAAATTGATATGGAGCTTTTTATCGTAAGACTAATGCATATGAGAAGTCAACATAGCTGACTATAACAGGGGGAACATAATGGAGTTATTATTTGCATGGATATGTAATTCTGAATATGGGATTATTAGTGAACAAGGTTTTAATTTTTCGCCCCAATATAATTTTTGTTTCGAAAAAAAGGAAGAAGGATATTTTCTGTCAGAGGATGAATGCTTCAAGAATAATATCAATGTTTTTCATATTTCAAATATAGTCAATGTGTCAGCCGTTGTTGGAAAAAATGGTGCTGGAAAAACAGAATTATTATGTACCTTACGGAATCCATTTCGTCCTGATATTACAGTTATAAAGCGAGAGGATGGTTTATATGTATATTTGAATCCCACCTATAAATATAAAGTAACAGTATCTGAGCCATTAAGAAGTAAGATTAGGATGATAATAGATTTATCTCAGGAAGATATTTTTGAAAAAGTATGCGTGGGGAGTGATATAAGTAGTATCTATTTAACTAACAGTTTTTTTACTAGAAAAATGACAAATGGATATCACCATGATGAAAGTATGTGCATTGAATTATCGCCTGACAGAATAGATTTAATAGGACAAGGCTTTTATAAATCTGTATTTTTAGAAGATAATGACGGGGATATAGCCAATTTAAAGGGATGGCTGTCTCATTTCAGTAGGAGAGGGAGAACAAAACATATACAATCTATTGCTGACATTGTTTTATATAATTGGGTTTTAAAACATGAATATAATAATTATTTAAGCATGTTACCTAAACATCTATTTTTGGATATCCCTGTTTCATTTGATTCTATAAGACTTCAGAGACATAGTTCATACTCTACTTCGCCTGAAAATCAGGACTTCTTGATTGAGATGTTTGATGCATTCAAAGAAACTGATTTATGGAGACATATAAAATACAGCGATAATCCATATTCTCGTGAGCGATTTGAGAATCACTTAATTTTTTTATATGCAGTTGAAGAGTTTTTGGCTTTGCCAAATAGTGAGAGTAGTGAATATATAAATAAATCTAAGAATATCGATGTTTTTATTGCCCAAGTGATAGAAGAAGATAAAGACGATATCATTATGCACATAAAGAACGTGGTTGCTTGCATTAATCGTTCAGGCTGTGCACAAGGTATGTATATTCGGAATGAACAGTATCTGACATTGGTATCAACTCTGACAAAAGAGTTGCTTGGAATGCTTATGTTCTTTTTAGAGCATAAAATGTTTTTTTTCTTTAGATATATCAATATTACTTTTTCTGAATTATCATCTGGAGAGCAAACATATAATAATATGTTTGCGTGGCCGCTATTTACTTCTTTTTATCATAAATACTATGAAAATAAAGGACAACTATTAAGGAAGAATCTTTTGTTTATGATAGATGAATGTGATTTGTATCTGCATCCTGATTGGCAAAAGGCATTGTTATCTGAACTCCTGAAAGGTATAGAGGTTATTTTCGCTAATCATAATGTTCAGTTAATATTAGCAACACATTCGCCGCTATGCTTATCGGATATACCGAAGGAGAATATTATATTTTTAGCTGGTAAAGATGAAAGAGGTCATTGCATAGTTGATTCACGCGAGAATCATCCGCAAACGTTTGGTATGGAATTATTTTCTATATTACAAGATGCTTTTTTTCTAAAAAGTGGAACTATGGGTACATTTGCACATGATTATATAAATCGAGTTATTTCAAAAGTGAATTCAATTTCTTCAGACACTGCAGAGCAAGATATTGAATTGATACAGAAAGAAATAAATTTAATAGGTAATCTGATTTTAAAACAAAAGATACAACAACTGTTTTATAAGAAGACTATGTCTAAAAAGGAAATGCGGATTAATGCACTGCTGGAGGAACGAAATCGAATCAATGCACAATTAGAGGAACTTATGGTGGACTATGATTAAGTTGAAATTCACTGAATTACCAGAAAAAGATAGAAGCATTATTGTAGATGATTTTTATGAGTTGGTTGTTGCAAAGAGAACTCATTACAGATTATCTATATTAGATAATTGGTGCCAGTCTTATTTAGATAAATCTTACACATTCAAAACGGTAGTCTGTGCTGATCCTGCGTTATTGGAAGCAATGAAAAAGAAAATAGATTTACAAGCAAAGCGTATAGGATATGACCAATTAAATGCCCCATTAACACATATCACTAATAAAGGTAAAAAACGCTGCTATGTTAAAGATACTTTATTTGAAGATATGCCTTCTGTAGCCAAAAATCATTTGATTGACTCGTTAAAGGTGAGAGTGTGTCCGTATTGTAATCGTAATTATATTTTTTCAGGAAAAGATGTACGAACATGTGAATTGGATCATTTTTTTCCGAAATCGCTATATCCTATTTTTGCTGTTTCTTTTTATAATCTTATCCCAAGTTGTCCTACATGTAATGGGAAAAAGAAGGATGATATACTTAAAGTATATCCACATAGACAGCAGAGAAGTACAGATGAACTTATTCGATTTGAAATAGAGCCAATTACTGTTGATCATGCAAAAGTATCTGTGGAAGCTCTTTGGGATGAATATGAGGAGCAGATAAAAACACTACACTTAAGAGATTTATATGCACATCATGATGATCTGGTTACGGAAATTCTTTTGAAAAAACAGATATTTAATGATGACTATTTAAATGCACTTGTTGCAGAGTTTGCCGATTTAGGACTGGGCATTGATGATCTAAAGGAAATGTTATATGGTGTGCCTCTTCAAGATAAAAAGTATGGTCAGCGACCACTTGCAAAATTTATACATGATATTATTCAATAGATTGCAAAGTCAGCATATGTGATTCATTTATACACATAAAGTACACGATGCTTTATCTGTGCGGTAAATAATGTCGACCAAAAAGAAGCTGGGGGAAGTACAGGGCACAGTGTATGTTTTATATATGTGAAAAGGTGTCTATTGCATATTGACACAGAATGGAGAGAAGGTGTAGCATTTATACTCACTGAGGGGGGAATGCAGATGTACTACACGGTTAGAAAAGGGCATAAAATTGGTGTTTTTGATAATTGGCCTGAAGCTCAGGCAGCAACTTCCGGATTTTCTAATCCAGATATTATGAAGTTTGAGAGTAAAGAAGAAGCAGAAGCATATTTAGAAAATCGAGATATATGGACAGAGCGCATTGCTGCAGATAATAGAGAAGGATATCTTGTGGCATTCACGGATGGTAGTTTTGATAAGGAACTTAATCGTTATTCTTATGGTGTCGTATTGGTAAGACCAGACGGAACCGAAGAATCTGTATGTGGATTTGGTAACAATGAACTTTATTTGGATAGTAATAATATTATAGGTGAGATATTTGGCGTTATAAATGCTTTAGATTGGGCTGTTTCCAATGGATTTGAGAAAGTAAAAATATATCATGACCATGAGGGACTATCAAAATGGAGTTCTGGCGAGTGGAAAGCAAACGTCAAAGCGAGCCAAATGTTTGTTAGTATTTTTAAGGAAAAGTTTGATGGCGTCCTTTCTGTAGACTTTGTAAAAGTGCCAAAACATAGCAATGTAGTGTTCAATGAAAAGGCCGACCAATTAGCAAAATCAGCGTTGATTGATAAAAAAAGAGTACCTGTAGAGGGCGATCATTGGTATTCGATTCCTTATTTTTCAAAGGATGATTTTGAGGCATTTACTGAAATTGTAAAAGAGTCCGATGGAAACATTACTTGTAATGTAACAGAATATCCAGATAAATCTATCTATAGATTCAGTCTTAATGAAGATTCTGTAACAGTTACATTGTTTAAATCAGGAAAACGCTCACTTCTTGTTCAAGGGAAAAACACATATTTATTCCAAGTTATCGCAACGACTATTGTTGAGTTGGATGATGATTGTAAGGTTGAGCGTATACTTGGAAATGCATATCGAATTAGTATTAAAAATGATTTAGTTGAAAAAACTTATAAACCTGTTGAAGCTGGTTTGCCGAGCAATTATCCAGATGGAATAAAACGGTTATTAAAACAGGCGGCAATTAATTTGAATTACTATATACAGAGCGAGGATTACTCACAGTATGCGTTTCCAGCGCTTCGTGCACTGGAGGGGCATATTAAGTACTTGATAAGTGTTGCTGGTGGTCCAGTGGGACGTCAATTTTCTTGTTTCAATAAAACAGCATCTGCTGATTCTTATTATTTCTCAGCACCTTTATTGGATACCAGTAAGAAAAGTTGCATAGAAACTTGTTACAATTATTATAAATCGCAAAGAGATACATCTGTCCATTTTGGTGATTTAATTGGAATAACAGATACGACGAGATTTATGGCTACGAAACAGGAGGCTGATGAAGTTATCCTAAAATGTATCGAATTAATTAATACTCAAAGATGATTTTGAAGGGAGGTTGGGCTATGAATTCTTGTTTAATTGAAAAGATTGACTTTGGTGGTTACAATAGATTTCTCTTGTGCCTGACCTTTGAAAGTATAGTTAATTATCTTTCAGAAATTGAAGCTTCACCGGAAATGATAAAAAGTTCTGGAAAGTTGTTGATTGATCAGCTTCTTGTGACAGGGGATGGAGATAATCGATTTATAAGCTGCAGTTTTCTTAATGGGAAGTTAGATATGAATACCGCTCAGATTGTTATTCCTGATGGTAGATTCCGCAGTATTACAACTGAGCGTTTACATGATAACTATATGTATGTCGAACATTCCATATTAACAAAGTATCAAAGGGAATGTATAAAAAAGGGTATTTCATTCTGATTAGTAGTGCCTCACCGCTGGCGAAAACAGTAGTGAGGCATTTGTGCGTCTTGGATCCGCAATGGGGATATCTTTCCAAGGTATGAAATCCAGTATATGGTTTAGAATCTAGATTCCGGAATTTGATTGAAATGATATGAGTGATTTGGTACAATATTAACGTATTCATTTTATTATGAGGTGCGATATGATTTTTAAATATGATAAGTTATGGACTATTTTGGATGAGAGAAACATGAAAAAAACCGATCTAATTCGTGAAGCAAAAATAACCAGCAATACCATGGCACGCCTCGGAAAAAACGAAGATGTTAGGTTAGAGGCATTGGGTAGGATATGCGTTTTTTTGGATTGTTCGTTGGATGACATTGTGGAAATCGTTAATGATTGAAGCATGATAATATATTTTGATAATTGAGGTATTGATAAATGAAGTACAGATCTATTGATTTATTTGCAGGTATTGGTGGTATTAGAAAAGGATTTGACAATGCATTTGGAGAAGGAATAGAAACTGTTTTTGTGTCTGAGTGGGATAAACCAGCTCAACAGACCTATAAGTTAAATTATGAGGATCCGTTTGAAATTGCGGGTGATATTACACAAATCGAAGAAAAAGATATTCCAGAGTTTGATATATGTCTTGCTGGCTTCCCGTGTCAGGCCTTTTCTATGGCAGGAAAGCATGGCGGATTTAATGATGACTACAAAGGGAAGTGTAGAGGAACACTATTTCAAGATGTTGTTAGAATTTGTGAATATCATAAGCCTAAGGTTATCTTTTGTGAGAACGTCAAAGGATTAACAATCCATGATCGTGGAAAGACGTTTAAAATCATTAAAGGTGCATTTGAAGAAATTGGGTATGTTGTATACGATAAAATACTAAATAGCAAGGACTTTGGTGTGCCGCAGAACAGAGAACGTATTTATCTTGTTTGTTTGAGAAATGATATAGCAGAGAAATTACCACCATCTGGTTTTATTTTCCCAGAAGGAACAGACAATACAAAAAGAATTTATAATATTATGGAAGATGCTCCGATTTCACCCAAATATTATTTGAGTGATGTTTATATGGAAACATTAAGAAATCATCGTGCGAGACACGAAGCAGCTGGTCATGGATTTGGTTATGAGATCAGACCTTTAGATGGAATTGCAGGTACAATTGTATGTGGTGGTATGGGAAGAGAGAGAAATCTTATAGTTGATAATAGACCACATAGTATGATACCAGTTACACATATAAAAGGTAAGATTAATGAGGAAAATGTGCGTAAAATGACACCGCGAGAATGGGCGAGATTACAAGGTTTTCCAGATGATTTTGTATGGAACTTGGCGGATACACACATGTATAAGCAGTTTGGAAATAGTGTGACAGTTCCAGTAATTGAAGCAATTGCAAATCAGATTAAGGGGTATCTAAATGGCATTGAAGGGAAATAAAGGCGAGTGGAGTGAATTATATGTATTGATTCGAATCTTGGCATATAAAAAATTGTTTGCTGCGAATGATGAAATACAGGACTTTGAAAATAATTACATACCTGTTATCAAAGTTATGAGAACATTATCAGATAATAGGAGAGTGGAATACCGTTTAAGCACCGATTCGCAGATTGAAGTATATATCGATAATCAAATGATACGCGAGATTCCAAGTCAGCATCTTCTTCATTATTCCGAGTTGCTTCATCGGAAGATAAGAGAAGGTAGTAATAGAGCGTTTGAGATACCAGAAATGGCGAGTGTAATCCGACAACTGGAATGTGAAAGGCTTGCAGCCCCATCATCAGATAAGTCAGACATTCAATTGCAAATTCAAGATACTTATACAGGATTCAGACTTAATAGAGGATTTAGCATAAAATCAGAATTGGGTAATCCTCCTACACTATTGAATGCTTCTTTTGCAACAAATTTTGAATATGAGATTATTGGCCTTAACGAAAGAATGGTTACGGTAATTAATAATATAGAAACCAGGAACAAAATTATGGATCGGATGCAGATGATTATTGAAAATGCAGCAATTTCTTTTTCAAAAGCTACGAATCATACTTTTGCAAATAATATGATGTTGATAGATAGCAGAATGGAAGAACTACTTGGTCATGTTGTCTTGAAGCACTATAAAACGGGTGAGGCATCGTGTCAGAACATTATATATCAACTCGAAGATGATAATCCGATGAATTATCCTAAAAGAGGTTTCTATGAATATAAGTTTAAAAAATTTTTGTCATCTATAGCGTTGGGAATGGTGCCATCGCGAGAGTGGAATGGACAGGATGATGCAACCGGTGGATACATTATAGTTACAGATGCAGGTGATACGGTAGTTTATCATTTGTATAACAGAAATCTATTTGAACAGTATCTGTTTGAACATACAAAGTTTGAAAGAGGTTCTACTGATCGACATAAATATGCACGAATATATTCAGAAGGAACAAAAACAATGATTAAATTAAATCTACAAATTCGATTTACTTGATATATTTTAATGCGTAATAGTTATTCTTTTGAAAGGATTGTTCATAATGAAAAATTTGAAAGAAAGTGCTTACGAACAGTTAAAAAGAAAAATCATTTCTGGAGAAATGAAGGTTGGAGAATTTTACTTTGAGCGTCAGCTTGCAACTGAAATGGGGATTTCGCGTTCACCGATTCGTGAGGCGATTGCAAGCCTGATTCATGAAAAATATATGAGTTCTTATCCTAGTAAAGGTGTATGTGTCTATATGCTCAGTAAAGATGAAGCACATGAATACTGGCAATTAATAGCTTCCATGGAACAGCTATGCATTAGATATATTATGATTAATGTGATGCAAGAACCAGTCGAAAAGTTATTGAGAGAATTGGAGATGAGTACTTCTGAGATTAGTGTTGAGAACAGTCCAACAGAAATCTTTGCTTTTTATTATGGTTTTTTAATGACATTAATCAGTTACATAAACAACAAGGAAATTCGGGAAAAAGTTGACATGTATTTAATGCAGTTGAAACGATTCTTGTTGAAAATCTTTGAGGATTCAGTAGAAGTATCATTTTTGTTAGAAGAGTTACAGACTATTCTTGAATTTATGAAAAAAGAAGATGAAAAAGAAACGATTGCTGCATTTCTAAATCATATTACACATATCGATCGAGCTTGTTTGACAGTAATGTAAATAGCTTCTACTACTCGACATTGTATAGAGGAAGGTGTTTTTGTGGATAAGCTAAATAAAGAGCAACGGCATAGGAATATGTCCAATATTAGAAATAAAGATACCAAAATAGAAGTTCTTTTAAGAAAAAAACTTTGGGCTAAAGGGTACCGATATCGGAAGAATTTTAAAGAACTACCAGGAAAACCGGATATTGTGCTGACAAAATACAAAATCGCTATTTTTTGTGATAGTGAATTTTTTCACGGAAAAGATTGGGAAGTTTTAAAACCACAGCTCGAACGAGGAAAAAATGCAGATTTCTGGATTAACAAAATATCTCGAAATATGACTCGAGATGAAGAAGTAAATCAGAAACTAATGTACCTTGGATGGACGGTGATTCGTTTTTGGGGGAGAGATATTTTGAAAAACACTGAAATGTGTATGAAAGTTATAGAAGAGGCAATATTTGATAGCATGATCATACAGGTATTCGATGATATGGGAGATGAGTAGATGGATCAATTATTGATTGATACAGAAAGAAAAAGTGGTAATAATGAGTCTGTACTGAAAGAGTATTATGCAAGATATCTTCTGAATGTGCGTGGGTTAAAACAACGATCTGTAGATCACTATTTTGATGCTTTAAATAATATATCGCGTCGATTGAAGGCTATGAACCTGGTTGAGAACAGTATTTATGAGATTGCGGACTTAGAACGATTGTCTATGGTTAAAGAAATATTGTATGCTGATCCTGATTTTAAAGAGTTGAATAATCGGGGCAATCGAATGTATAGTGTAGGCTTAAATAATTATTATAGATTTGCTAGTGGTGAAGGTTTTGAAATCGCAAAAGAAAAAATAGTTGTATTGGATATACCAGTGTCTCCAGCTGAAGCAGTTGTAGTAAGTCAAGAAGTATGGAAGAGATCTGGCATATTACGAACACAGGCAATCGAGCTCGCTGGATACAAGTGTGAAATGGATATCGCTCATGAAACATTTTTAGCTGAAAGTAATCATAAGCCGTATATGGAAGGACATCATGCTGTTCCAATGAGATTACAAGGCACCTTTCATAATAGTTTGGATGTATATGCCAATATTATTTGCTTATGTCCACTATGTCATAGAAAAATTCATTATGGAATGCAAGATGAAAGACGAAGAATGATGTGTCAGATTTATGAAAAAAGAGCAGACCGATTGGTAAATAGTGGAATACTGCTTAGTAAAAATGAGTTTATTGAGATAGCGATGTAATAACAGAAAAATAGGTGACTTGGTAAAAATATAAATTTGTATTATATCATAGGTAGTATTGCATATGCAAGGAGAAAACTTGACAACTAATTACCTCTGGACATATAATGATAAGATAGATTTATTATATGTTCAGGGGTGTTTTTATGCGTGTTGTAGATTTGTTTTCAGGAGCAGGTGGATTGACATTTGGCTTTTGGTATAGGCAAGAGAATGGGGGGTTCGTTCGTAACAATAATTGGGATATTATTTTTGCAAACGAATATGATTCTGCTGCGGCGCATGCATTTTCTTTGAATTATCCGACAATTAATATGATTAATGAAGATATTCATAAGTTAACCTCAGAACAGATACATGAATTAATCGGTGATGAAGAAATAGATCTAATTATTGGAGGGCCTCCTTGTCAGTCATATAGCTATGTGGGAAAAAGAAAGTACGATGATAAGGCCAAGTTATATAATGAATATTATAGAGTTCTTTCTATAATACAACCTCGAATGTTTCTCTTTGAAAATGTGACAGGTATTTTATCGATGAAAGATGAGGAAGATAATTTAGTTATTGACAATATAGAAGCAATGTTTGCTAGAATCAATGACCATCTAGGGTATAATATTACATATCAGACATTAGATGCGGTAGATTTTGGAGTTCCACAGCATAGGGAGAGAGTATTTATTATTGGGATTAGAGATGATTTGAATATAAGGTGGGATTTTGATGATTTGGTTAGGGAGAATTATGTCTTGACGATTCAAGACGCAATATCTGATTTGCCAGATGTTAATCCAGGGGAAGATATTCAGCAATACGATAATTATATGCAGCCAGTTAATGATTTCCAAAGACTTATGAGGGGGAACAATCAGACGATTACGGCTCATTTTTGTGCTGTATATGGAGATAAGATCCAGACAGTTATAAACAATGTGCCTGAGGGAGAAGGGCGTGCATATATTAATAATCTTGTAGATAATGGCGTATTACCTGAGGAATATAGACTTACATCAGGATACAAAAACACTTATGGTCGGTTATGGCATGATAGACCATGCACAACAATAACGAATAATATGTCAACACCATCTGGTTTAAGATGTATTCATTATAGACAGAATAGAGCATTAACGCCTAGGGAAGGTGCACGTATTCAATCATTTCCAGACTGGTTTCAATTTTATGGTGTAAAAACAAGCATTAAATCGCAAATTGGTAATGCAGTTCCGCCGTTATTGGCAATGAAGTTGGCAGAACAATTAGAAATAGTATTGAGGTGATGTTAATTTGGTTCAAAATACAGAGAAAACAATATACTTTAATTTTTCATATTTTGCACTTCGTTTACTGGGAAAGGGATTGTATTCAAACCATTGGACAGCTATTGCTGAATTAGTTGCTAATGGTTTAGATGCACAAGCGACATCTGTAAAGATTTTTTTTAATATGATTGACAAACATCATTCCACGATTGAAATTTTTGATAATGGTATTGGAATGAATTATCATGACTTATCTGAGAAATATGTATTACTTGGAAAAGATAAACGTGAGGATCAGGAAGTAAGTGAAGATATAAAAAAAGAATTAATGGGCAGGAAAGGTATAGGAAAACTTGCGGCCCTTTATCTTTCTAAGAAATACTTTTTGATTTCAAAGAAGAATGGTGAAAAAACTACGGCATGGTGCTTAGATGCTTCTGCCGTAAATGATTCAGATATTCCGCATTTGGACAGATGCAATGTATCTGATATTGGCATAGAGTGCTCGGATGAATGGGAAAAATTATCTCAAGGAACATTAATCAAGTTAACGGATGTAGATTTATCGAATTTTGGAGAACGAACGCTTGCTGCTCTTGAAGCACGATTAGCGGATTTTTTCTTAACAGATGCTTTACGTGGAGGAATTGAAATATGTGTAATAGATAAGGTGGGGCAGAACATAAAATTTGAAAAAGCTTCAAAATCTGTTGCATATAAAAATTTTTATGCGTTTTACAATAATACAGATGTAGATTTTACTGATAGATTATCTGATGCCGTCACAATTTCTTCTGATATACCTGAAATAATGGAGAAGAAGCGTAAAGTTATAACATTTGGACCAGATGACTTTGCGGTTTGTGGTAAACGAAGGTTTCGTTTAAAAAATGGCGATATGTCTGAGAAAGAATTTGAGTATTCGCTAGTTGGCTGGATTGGGATTCATACATCAATTAATAAAGAGGAAGCAATTCGAAATGATAGAGAATATTTAAAGAATAAAGTTTATCGACCAAATCAACTGAGATTATATGTTCGTAAGAAGCTAGCAGTCGAAAACTTTCTTGATTATATAAAGAATACGCAAGCTTTTAGTAATTATATAGAAGGTGAGATCAGTTTTGATATTTTGGATGATAATGACTTGGGTGATATTGCAACTTCAAATCGACAGGGGTTCGTCGAGGATGATGAAAGGGTTATTCTACTGATTGAGTTGTTAAAACCAATTATCACAAAACTGATACGTAGTAGAGTTAGTGTAGGTTCTGCTATTAGAAAAGAAGAAGAAGACTTTAGAGAAATACAAAAAGCAAAGTTGGAAAAAGAAAAACTTGAAGCAGAAGAGAAACAGCGACGTGAGAGGCAATTGCGAAGAGAAGCCGAACTGCGACGGAATGAAGAAGAAGAACTAAGAAAAAGGGCTGAGCTTGCAGAAAGAGAAAGTGAGTTAAAACGGCAACAAGAAGAAAAATTAAGAAAAGAAGCAGAAATAAAAAAACAAGAGGAAGCTCAAAAGCGAAAAGCAGCTGAATTAGCGAAGAGACAGGCGGAAATAGAAAGACTTAGAGAAGAAAATCGCAGAAAAGAAGCTGAGCAAGCTAAAAAGGCTGAGGTTGAGAAGAGAAAAGAGGCTGAATTAGCAAAGAAGCAAGAGGAATTAAAGCGTAAAGAAGAAGAACAAAAAAGAATCGAAGCGGAGCATCAAAAGAAATTAGAAAAAGAACGTGCGGATGCTTTAAATGATAATTTGAATAGTGAGAGAAAAAGATCAGATTTTTTGTTTGATTCATTGGATGAGAATCAGATTGATTTTGCTAAGCGTCTTCATATGTTAAAAATTAATTCGGCAGTGATGGAACAGACAGTAACAAAATATCTGATGAGACTTAAAAGAGGAAAATTTTGTGAGCAGGATGCATGGGAAGTATTGAAAAAAATATCATATCAAAATAAGAGAATACAAGCAGTATTATCTTATGGTGCGGTAGCTAAATTTAATACTAAAGCTGAATTTGCAGAAGGTGATTTATTTGGATTTATCGAAGAATACTGTGTTAAAGTACTTGATCGTCATCAAGAGATATCGATTATTCCGAATATATCTGGAAAAACTGGATTTATAACACGATTTGCCCCACAAGATATTGTTGTAATAATAGACAATGTTTTAAGTAATTCAATTAAGCATAGTGCTAAGACATTAATGATTGAAATGAAATATGTTGATGGTGTTGCATGCATTGACTTTATTGATGATGGAATAGGAGTGCCTGTATCTGTAAAAGATGTCAATGAATTATTTGATTTTGGGAAAGGCTATACATTAGCTGGTACTGGTGTTGGCTTATATCATATTAAAGAAATAGTGACGCAAAATATGAAGGGAAAGGTTAGTATCGAATCACAACCTGGAAAAGGGTTTACTTTGCAAGTGAGGATTTAAGATGAGATATGATTTGAGGATACTATGGATAGAAGATACAGCAACGTTTTATGAAGATGCAAAGGACATTTTGGAAATGTTTGCTGAGGATGAGGGAATAAAATTGCATTTTGAATATGTGCAAGACGTTGAACAATTTGCCAAGCGAATGCAGATGGATGCTATTGGCTTTAAGTTGTTTGATATATTCTTTATTGATTACACGCTTTCAGCAGACATAGTTGGTAGTTCTGTAATCAGAAATCTTAGAAACAAGGATATGGATACGGATATTCTGTTTTATTCATCTGAACATGAAGCGGATATACGAGATATAATAAAAGAAAACTTAGGATCTTTTGAAGGCGTCTACGTTGCGAATAGAATTAATTTTAATGAAAAGGCTTGTTATTTGATTAAAAAAAATGCCAGGCGTCTTACTTCGTTAACAAACATACGTGGATTTCTAATGGATCAGACATCAGAGAATGATTTCACGATGAAGTCATATATTCTTAAGTATTTTGATGCCTTATCTATCGATCAAAAAGTAGAGATATCACAGATGTTGCGAAATTTTATTGAAGAGAAAAGTAAGAAGGTTGCGGCTGAATCAGAAAAGCAGTTAAATTTATTGGCCGAAAATGGAATTACGAATATCAATAAAACTATGGGACTTATGGGTGATTTGTTTCCTATTGATCTGAAATATCAGATATTTCAAAAAATGGTTGAGTATTTAGACGATAATGAATTTACAGATGTTACCATTGGAACATATACTGAAGAGATTATTAAGGCAAGAAATACCCTTGCTCATAAAAAACTAGATGTGTGTCGGAAACAGGAATATGTTTTGTATGCAGATACGATGAAGCAGTTTAAGGACAGAAAATGTCCCGACACATGTGAGGAACATGATGACGCGAATAAGTATTCGTTGAAGCAATGGAAAGATATAAGAGGAAAAGTTCTGAAATTTGGAGATGAAATTGAAAGGTTACAAACAAAGCTGTAATAAGATTTCAATATCTAAATTGAAAAAGCCTAATTCATATGAGGTACATCTGGGAAGATTTTGGACAATCTTGGACATTTCTTCATTTTCCTAGGTGTTATAATAACAACGTACAGATATGCAGTCTGTACAGTACATATGCTTTCTTTTCGCAAAGAGAGGAAGAGTAGCAGAGAGGTCAGTGATGGCTTCCCTGCTATTGTTAGCTTCCGCGAATTTTGCACCTTAAAAACGCCGTTTTGTGTAAGATGCACAAAAGAGGCGTTTTTCTTAGTTTTCCTCACTCTCTGATCCGGTAATCATCAGAATGATATCTTCATAAGATTTATTGCTCTTTA
>JAZLLO010000070.1:0-18004 GCA_045598185.1 Marvinbryantia sp. | reverse complement strand
ATCTTCAGAGGCTCGTTGTCAAGTGGATCGTGGAATAAATGCTTCATAACCAAAAACATCCGCCACATCTCTCGACATAGCGGATATTTATACACTTTTTTTAGATATTTGCCTTGTCTACTTGACAAGGGGCTGATCATTTTCCCAATGGCTCAAACTATGTATTATGATCATTCGTGCATTTTTTTAATCCGTCCAGAACCTCAGAAAAGATAACATTTCCTTTCTTTGCCTTTGAGCAATCCATCCAGAGATTATGACGCGCAGGTCCTTCAACGACCTGCGTGTTTTTTCCTAAATAAGCAAGAAATTCTTCCGTAATTTCATAGATTGATTTTGTCGTTTCACTTCCAAAGTTGTAGACTCCGCCTGGCAGAAGCATCACCTGATCCATGGCATCAGCAACTTCCTGCAGATAAGTAACTCCACGGTACTGTGTCCTGCTAAATGCAATCGTATCTGACGCCTGTATCACATTCAGATAATAATTCCCCTTAAATGACACATAATCATACATCCACTCGGCACGCAGATGAATACTGTCCGGTTTCAGATCAAGAACACGCTTCTCCATCTCAAGCTTGTGTTTAGCATACACATTTCCCGGTTCAGCCATATCTTCTGTATATGGACCTTCTTCTTTACTTCCACTATAAACCTGGTCAGAACTGAAGGCGATGAGTTTTCTGCCTTCTGTTGCCTTTGCCAGATACATTGGAAGACGGACATTGGCCTGATAAGAAGCATCCGGATCCTTCTCACAGATTCCAATATCTGAGATTGCAGCCGTATGGATGATCACATCCGCTTCACTTTCCTGTACCAGCCTTTGCACCTGCTCCTGTGTTGCATTTCGAAGAGATGGTGCAATATAAGCATCCGGATATTTCTTTCGCAATTTTGCACCAACAAATCCATTCGCTCCGGTAAGTAATATCTTCATAGTAACCTCTTTTTCCTAGATAAAGTGAGTCCATTCATGATCTTCTTTTGCCGGAAGACCGAACTTTTCCTTGCCAAGGGCGATAGATTTCATAAGGAATGCCATATTGCGGGCAAGTACACGCATAGTCTGCTTTCCTTCTGCATCCATATCAGCTTCTCCCGGTGTTCTTCCGTGAATGGAATTCCAGTACTGGCTGGATGCAATCGGCATATTGGAAATCGTAAAATACTTATTCAGTTCATCAAATGTTGCAGAACATCCGCCTCTTCTTGCACATACAACGCTCGCTCCAACCTTCATTGTCTTATCACAGGATGAGCTGTAAAACAGACGGTCAAGTACAGCGATAAGTGTTGCATTTGCTGATGCATAGTATACAGGCGATCCTACAACAAGACCATCTGCTGTTTCCAGTTTCGCAGCAATTTCATTAACCACATCATCGAATACACATTTTCCTAGTTCGCCGCACTTTCCACAGGCAACACAGCCTCTAACCGGCTTATTCCCAACCTGGATTACTTCCGCTTCCACACCTTCTGCTTCAAAAACCTTCACCATCTCATTTAACGCAAGAGCTGTATTCCCATTCACTTTTGGACTTCCATTTAATAATAATACTTTCATCTTGTCATTCCTTTCTATGTCAAAGCCGTTTTATTCTGTAACGCTATTTTACACGGAAATAAAGATAACGTAAAGGGTGCGTTGATTTCTCACAGCACACATCAGGTGCCACTGAATCTCCCTCTTTACAAATTCAGCGTATTAAAGTATAATAACTTACGAACATAAAATCTTCAGGGCGGGGTGTAAGTCCCCACCGGCGGTTATAGCCCGCGAGCAGTTTTGGATTGCATGATCCGGTGAGATTCCGGAGCCGACAGTATAGTCTGGATGAAAGAAGATGGTAACAGCATTTGACGTGACCACTACTCTGGAACAGTTGTTTCCGGAGTTTTTCTTTTTTCTGTAGTTTTTACAGGCCCTGATTAAACAGGGCCTGTTTTTTTGTCCTGTAATAATAGAAATGAGGAAATACTATGAATGATACCTACTTTATGCGTCGTGCCATCGAACTTGCATCCCAAGGTTATGGGTGGACGAACCCGAATCCAATGGTTGGCGCGGTAATTGTAAAAGATGGGAAGATCATAGGCGAAGGATATCACCAAAGATGCGGCGAACTTCACGCAGAACGCAATGCCTTTGCTTCATTGACCAGTTCCGCTGAAGGTGCAACTATCTATGTCACACTGGAACCTTGTTGTCATTATGGAAAGACACCCCCATGTACAGAAGCAATTCTCGAGCATGGCATCTCAAGAGTTGTCATAGGTTCCAAAGATCCGAACCCATTGGTTGCAGGAAAAGGGGCAGCTCTTCTTCGGGAACATGGTCTTCTTGTGGAGGAAGACTTTCTTCGTGAGGAATGTGATGCCTTAAATCCTGTCTTTTTCCACTATATCACCACACATCTTCCATATGTGGTGATGAAGTATGCCATGACACTTGATGGAAAGATCGCAAGTTATACAGGTGCATCCAAATGGATCACCGGCGAGACCGCGCGTCGCCACGTACACAAGCTTCGTGGCACCTACAGTGCAATTCTTGCAGGAATCGGAACTGTCCTTGCAGATGATCCAATGTTAAATTGCCGTATGGAAGGTGCGCACCAGCCGCTTCGCGTCATCGTAGATTCGAGTCTTCGCATCCCGATTGATTCTCAGATTTGTCAGAGTTCTAAGGAATATCCAACCCTTATCGCTTACGCCAACGGAAGTCCTGAGAAGATTGATGCATTAAAAGAACTCAGCATAACTACCGTCTGTCTGCCAGATGAAAAGAATCAGGTGGATCTACGTGCACTGATGACTTATCTTGGTCAGCAAAAGTTCGACAGTGTTCTCATCGAAGGCGGTGGACAGATTCATGAAGCCGCACTGAAAAGCGGTATCGTGAATCACGTCTGTGCATATGTTGCCCCAAAGCTCCTTGGTGGAAAGGATGCTAAGACACCGGTAGAAGGGCTGGGCGCAGCCTCTCCTGATCTTGGGGCTTTGCTGTCGCATTTATCTTATACACCACTTGGAGAAGATCTGCTTGTTGAAGCGGATCTGGAAAGGGGAATGAATCATGTTTACTGGAATCATTGAAGAAGTCGGATATCTTCGCAATATCTCTTCCGGTTCTATCTCCGGTGAGATCGTCATCCGTGCAAAGAAGGTGCTGGAAGGCACAAAAATTGGAGATTCTATCGCAGTAAATGGATGCTGTCTTACGGTTACCTCACTTCAGAGCGATGGTTTTACTGCAGATGTTATGCCGGAAACCTTACGCCGTACTAATCTCGGTTCCTTAAGAAGCGGTGACCCGGTGGATCTGGAAAGAGCCATGGCTGCAGACGGACGCTTCGGAGGCCACATCGTGTCCGGTCATATAGATGGAACCGGAAAGATCCTTGATATGCATCCGGAAGGAAATGCTGTATGGGTCAGAATCTCTGCTGAAGCAGAAATCCTGAATCTGATCGTAGAAAAGGGATCTATTACCATTGACGGTATCTCTCTTACCGTTGCAGCACTTGGGAATACAGATTTCTCTGTATCGATCATCCCTCATACCGGAAGCGAAACTATCCTGCTTAAAAAACATCCAGGGGATATCGTGAATCTGGAAAATGACATTGTCGGTAAATATGTCCAGCGTCTTTTACAGCCGGCAAAAGAAACGTCAAAAAAAGAAAGCAGGATTACTTTGGAATTCCTGGCTGAACACGGTTTTTAAAACTCATCTACTGAAAAAGGAGGCATTATAAAATATGAGTTTTCAATACAATACAATTCCCGAAGCCTTGGAAGCCTTAAAGGCCGGGAAAGTCATCTTATGTACAGATGATCCTGATCGTGAAAATGAAGGAGATTTTATCTGTGCCGCAGAATTTGCCACCACAGAGAATATCAACTTCATGGCAACCCACGGAAAAGGTCTGATCTGTACTCCTATGTCACAGGAGATTGCAGATCGTTTACAGCTTACTCCAATGGTAGCTGTCAATACAGACAACCACTGTACCGCATTTACAGTATCTGTTGATCATGCAGATACAACTACCGGGATCTCTGCTGTGGAGCGAGGCATTACCTGCCGCGCGATTGCAGATCCTTCTTCCCGTCCGGAAGACTTCCGCCGTCCTGGTCACGTCTTCCCTCTGGTATCCCGATATGGAGGTGTGCTTGCACGTAACGGTCATACCGAAGCAACCGTAGATCTTTGTCGTCTTGCAGGACTTACCGAATGTGGTCTTTGCTGTGAGATCATGCGTGAAGATGGAACCATGATGCGTACCGAAGAATTAAAGGAGCTTGCACATAAGTTTGACCTTTGCTTTATTACCATCAAGGATCTTCAGGATTATCTCCGCCGCTATGAATGTCACATGGTTCGTGAAGCCTGTGCCAAGATGCCAACCATGCATGGCGATTTTCAGATCTATGGCTATGTGAATGATATTACACAGGAACATCATGTGGCTCTTGTCTGTGGGGATATCAGCGATGGAGAAGAAGTTCTTTGCCGGGTTCACTCGGAATGTCTTACCGGTGACGTCTTTGGTTCTTCAAGATGCGACTGCGGTGCACAGCTTCAGACTGCCATGGAGATGATCCAGAAAGAAGGAAGAGGTGTCATTCTCTACATGCGCCAGGAAGGACGCGGCATCGGTCTGATCAACAAGTTAAAAGCATACGAACTTCAGGAACAGGGACGTGATACTGTAGATGCTAATCTTGAGCTTGGATTCGCAGCTGATCTTCGTGAGTACTGGAGCGGTGCACAGATCCTTCAGGATCTGAACGTTCATTCTATCCGTCTTCTGACGAACAATCCTAGCAAGATCTATGGTCTGGAAGGATATAATTTTACCATTACAGAGCGTGTTCCAATCGAGATCACACCTGGAAAATATGACCGATTCTACATGAAAACAAAACAGGAACGTATGGGACACATATTCAAGCAGATCCGCTTCGAATAATATTAAGCAAAAAAAATAATTCATATATACTAAAAATATTATAATCTGGAGGAAAAATCATGAGCATTCGAGTAATTGAAGGAAAAGTTGTAGCAAAAAAAGGGATGAAGGTTGGCATTATTGCTTCCCGTTTTAACAGTTTTATCGTTGAGAAATTGTTGGATGGTGCTGTTGACGGTCTTGTTCGTCACGGTGTTGAGGAAGAGAATATTACAGCCTGCTGGGTTCCGGGAGCCTTTGAGATCCCTGTTGTTGCACAGAAAATGGCATGCAGTGAAGACTATGATGCTGTTATCTGTGTAGGCGCTGTTATCCGCGGTTCAACAAGCCATTATGATTATGTATGTAATGAAGTATCAAAAGGAATTGCTGCTGTAAGCATGCAGACTGGAAAACCTGTTCTTTTTGGTGTCGTTACGACAGAAAACATCGAACAGGCAATTGAACGTGCTGGTTCAAAAGCAGGAAATAAGGGTTATGACTGCGCTTTATCTGCAATCGAAATGGTCAATCTTATGGGAGATTTATAAAACCGATGATCAAAACAATTATCTTTGACTGGGATGGCACACTCCATGATACAAAGCATCTCTATGGATGTGCTCTCCGAGTCGTCTATCAGGAACTCGTTGACAAGGGGTACGCCCCTGAGCATTACTACTCCGATGATGACATGGCACCTTTCCTTGGTATGCCAGGTCCTGTCATGTGGAAGACCTTTATGCCGCAGCTTTCGGAAGAGCTTCGTACACAGTCAAGTATCCGAGTCGGACAGGAAATGTCCAAAGCAATCCCTGTCCACGGAAAACTCTATCCAGGTGTTGTCGAAACTCTGAATCAGTTAAAAGAAGCCGGCTATCATATGGTCATTTTATCAAACTGCCGTCATATCTATCTGGAAACTCATCGCAATCACTGGAATCTTGACCAGTGGTTCGAGGGATTTTACTGCAGTGAAGATTATGGATTTATTCCAAAGGAGAATATCTTCCCGACAATTCAGGAAACTTTCCCTGGACCATATGTTGTCATCGGAGACAGAGATTCCGATCTTGCTGTTTCCAGGATGCACAAGTTCCCATCCATCGGATGTTCCTACGGCTTTGGAAGCGAAGAAGAACTGTCTGTCGCTAGCTATATCGCAGGTTCTGTTACAGAACTTCCAGGCATCATAAAGACACTGTAGAAAAAGCCATTGGGGTGTTGTGCCATGGCACAACACCCCAATGGCACAGCTCATTTGTTCTATATCGATAGTACTGAAGCAAGTAACTGCTTCGTATAAGGGTTCTGCGGGTCACTTAATACCATCTCGCAGTTTCCCTGCTCCACACATTCTCCCTGTTTCATAACCAGTACACGATCGCAGAAACCGGAAACCAGTGCCAGATCATGACAGATAAAGATCATGGAAACACTTAATTCTCTGGACAGTCTGGTAAGAAGTTCTATGATCTTATCCTGAACGATTACGTCCAGAGCACTGGTAACCTCATCGCACAAAAGAATCTTTGGCTTTATCATCAGCGCTCTTGCTATCGCCGCTCTCTGGCACTGTCCGCCGCTTAACTCACCCGGATAACGGTCAAGGAGAGAAGGATCCAGTTCTACCATTTCCATATACTGTGCCATGATCTCTCTTCGTTTTCCCTTTCCGGATACTCCTCCCAGGAATTTCAGATTCTCATCCATTGAAGCACAGATCTTTCTTCTTGGATTAAAAGACATCACTGCATTCTGAAAGATCATCTGCATACTCTTATACAGTTCCTTCTGATCCTGTCTTCTGGTCGGGTCAATCTCATTTCCATTTAAAATGATTCTGCCTGTATCCGGTTTTTCAATTCCGATTACCTGCTTTAATAATGTCGTCTTACCGCTTCCACTTTCACCGACAATTCCAAGAATCTCACCTTCTGTCAGATCAAAGCTTAATGGTTTTAAGGCTTTTATGATCTGTCCTTTTTTTTCATAAGTACGTGATACATTTTCCAGCCGAAGTAATGTCTGTTCATTATGACTCATCCTGATTCCTCCTGCCATATTTTAATGTTGGAACTGCCTTTAACAATCTTCTGGTATATTCCTGTTCCGGTGATGACAGGAGATCTTTCGTATCTCGAATCTCCAGGAATTCTCCGCCGTACATAACAGCAATTCTGTCACACATCTTTGCTGCCACACCCATGTTGTGGGTAACAAGGATCATGGTAGAATTCATACTTTCATGAAGTTCAATCAGTTCCTTTACAACCTCTGCCTGAACAGTTACATCCAACGCACTGGTTGGTTCATCTGCAAGCAGGAAATCCGGACGCAGCATAGTAGCCATGGTGATTCCAACTCTCTGATTCATACCACCGCTAAGTTCATAAGGGCAGCTATCCAGAATACGTTCTCCATCCATGAGATGGATCCTTGCAAATGCTTCCATGATCTCTTTCACAGACTCTTCTCCTTTCCAGAGATTATGGCTTTTCAGTGCCTCTTCAAACTGTTTCCGATACTTACGGATCGGATTAAAGGAAGATGCAGAGTTCTGAAAGATCATCGTGATCTTATCGCCATATAACTGACGTCTTTCTTTCTCTGAAAGCTTCAGCAGGTTTTTTCCCTGAAAGATAGCTTCTCCTTTTTCTACCAGAACACCATATTCCTTTGGGTTTAACAGACTTTTTAATAAAGTACTTTTTCCGCAGCCACTTTCGCCTACGATACCAAGCACCTCTCCTTCATACAGGTCAAAGGAGATATCTTTTACAATTGTTTTTCCTTTATATCCGGCAGACAGATTTTTAACTTCCAAAACCTTTTTATTCATTTCTCTGTCCCTCCACATCAAGATAATCGCGGACAGCGTCTCCGAGATAATTGAAGATCATTACAGAAATGATGACTGCAAGACCTGGAAACAGTACCGCCCATGGCGCAAGCTGAAGATATCCTCTCGCCTCAGAGATCATGCTGCCCCACTCTGCCTTTGGAAGCTGAACGCCAAGTCCAAGGAAAGAAAGCCCGGCAAATCCCATCATCGTGGATCCGATCTGCATCGCTGCATTTACCATAAGTGGTCCTCCGATATTCGGAAGGATATGGAAGATCATGATATGAAGATCACTGCAGCCTCCGATTCTGGCTGCTTTGATATATTCTTCTTCTTTTAACATTAATACCTGGCTTTTTGCCATTCTGGCATAAATGGTCCATCCGGAGATACCAAGCGCTACCATCGCATTTACCATGCTTCCTCCTAAGATTCCGGCAACTGCAATGGCCAGGATCATCTGTGGGAATGCAAGTAAGATATCTGCCAAGCGCATGATCAGGGTATCAAGAATTCCTCCGTAATAACCGCAGATCACACCAAGAATCGTGCCTGACACGAACATAATGGCTACCAGAAGAAGAGAACAGAAGATACTGGTTCTTGCGCCCATCATAACTCTGCTGAAAATGCATCTTCCCAGCTTATCTGTACCAAACGGAAACTCTTTGCATGGTCCCAGCTTCATAGCTGCCGAGTTCGTTGCATAAGGATCATTGATCGTCAGATATGGAGCAAGAATTGCCAGCACTACCAGAATAGCGGACAATACAAGGAAAATAAACAGATTTCTTTTTGCTTTATTCTTCATCATTTATCCCCTCTCTACTCTTGGATCAAACAAGTGGTAACTGACATCGGTAAGAAGATTCACACTTACGTAAATGATTGCCATGATAAGAACGAATCCCTGTACTACCGGGTAATCTCGTCCTGTAATAGAATCCATCACAAGTTTTCCGATTCCATTCCAGCTGAATATCGTCTCAATTACAACGCTGCCAGCCATCATCTCACCGATGGAAAGACCAAGAATCGTGATGATCGCGATCATAGCATTATGCAGAACATTTTTCGTAAGCACGATCCATTCCTTTACTCCACGGGAACGAAGACCGTGAACGTATTCTTTTCCAAGCTGTTCCAGTATCTCCGCTCTGATCTGACGAACAAATCTGCTGATACGCGGAATCGCAAGGGCAATTACCGGAAGAAACATTCCGTTAAAATCATTCTTTGCCTTAACCGGAAACAGATGCAGCTTAATACAGAAAAAATACATCAGAAGAATACAGATCAGGAAATTCGGAATACTGTTTCCGATAAAACTCAGGAAACGTATTACATAATCCGCCATCCTGTTCTTTCGTATCGCTGTGTAGATACCAAGTGGGAAGGATACAAGAATTGCAAGTGTAAGACTGATCACAGACAACAGCAATGTATTCTTAAGTCCACGCCACAGCTTGTCTCCTACCGGCATATTGTCACGATAACTGATTCCAAAATCTCCATGGAGGATCCCTACAAACCAGTCCTTGTACTGGACCACAAATGGCTTATTTAGCCCCATCTCTTCTCGCATAGCTTCCAGCACTTCCACGGAAATGGCTTCATTTCTGGATGCAAGTCGCTTTTCTGCCGGATCTCCCGGAGAGATATACATCAATAAAAATGTCAGTATGGTGATTCCAAGCAGGATTGGAATCATCTGAAGTAAACGCTTCACTATATAAGATTTCATCATTATCACCTTTTTTGATTATTCATCACACAAAATGGTAAAAGGGACACGGAATCAATCCGTGTCCCAGAGATATTTAACTCAAATCTACAATTATTCAACCACTTTTTCTGTGTTTGCATCAATACCATAGAAGTCGAATGGGCTGTATTCTGCATATCCGGAAACACCTTTTTTCAGAACAGTTGTCTTATTAAATAATGCAATAAAACCAATTGCATCTTCATCCAGAATCTTCTGTACGATCTGGCTTCCAAGATCTGCACGAACTGCTGGATCTGCTTCTACTTTAAGCTGTTCAAGAAGTTCTTTACATTCTGCATTGTCAAATCCACCGATGCTGTAGAATGCGCCATCACGAACTGTACTGTTCAGGAAATATTCAGGGTCACCGCTCATATCTGCGATACAGCAGTAAAGAGCGATATCAAAATCACCTGTTACCATATATGTAGCATCTGGATCCTCTTCAACTACAAGTTCTGCTGCTACACCGATCTTAGAGAGTTCATCCTGCATGATAACAGCAATCTCACCAAGCATACGTGCATTGTAGTAACAAATCTTTAATGTAAGGACTTCTCCATCCTTTTCATACATGCCATCAGCATTTAATGCGTAACCATCTTCTTCCAGAAGTGCTTTTGCTGCTTCAGGATCTACTGCAGGCTTTTCTGCCTTACCATAAGCTGCTGCTTCATTGAATGGACCTACTGTTGGTGTAACAGCTCCGCCTAAGAATCCGGCGATTTCTTCCGAATCAACTACCAGGTTAATCGCACGTCTTACTTTGGCATCCAGATTATTTTCATTTAACAGATAGAACTGAACACGTGTTGCAGGGATAGTTACCAGATCATAAGTATCTGGTTCCATCTCGAAGATTTCCTTCGCATCTGATGTTACGCTATCATAGCAATCAAGTTCTCCGTTCTGCATAGCCATAAGTTTTGAATCAGGGTCTGGCATATAGTAGATAACAGCGCCATCAAGCTTTACATCTCCGCCCCAGTAATTCTCATTCTTCTTAACAGTTACATCACCTGTTGGATTGAACTCTTCCATAACAAATGGACCGGTTGCGATAATCTCTGTATCAAAATCTGAAATATTATCCACATCGATAATGCTGCATCCAGGACCAGCTAATGTATTGATCAGTGTTGGATATGGCTCTTCAGATTCCATTGTAAATGTAAGGTCATCCACTACATTATAAGTAAAATCTGCAAGAATTGCTTTTCCTGAATTTACTTCTGGAATTCTCTGTAAGTTTTTCACTACAACCTCTGCTGTTACAGGATTACCATTTGAGAAAGTAACGCCTTCTTTCAGTTTGATTGTCCATACACTGCCATCCATTTCTGCACTTTCTGCAATCCAAGGCTGTACAGACATATCATCTGCTGATTTAAACAGGTTCTCAGTTACACCATAGCCACCGATCATCCAGCTTGCGTCACCATTATGGGCATCCAGGGTATCATATGCAAAGCTCTTTGTTGTATATAAAATATTGTCCTCTGCAGATGCCATCTGACCAATCATGCCAAATAACATACCAGCCATAAGAATACCAGTTAATTTCTTGTAATTCATTTCATATCCTCCTTATCGAAAAACAATTTAACTGTATTCAATTATTTCACTTTTAATTAAACATTGCAAATTCCAATATGGAAAGCAGATATCACTAAATGGAATATCTGAACAGTATGGTGACGTCATCATACTATGCAAAAGCCATCTGTCCTAACAAGATAATCACCGGCAGACTGACTGCAAACATCAATGTGGATAAGATCACAGATCTTGCCCCCAATTCCGGTTCGGAATCTGTCTGGATGGAATAAATAATCGTAAGTGTTGCACATGGACATGCAATATATACCAGCATGCAAAGCTTTGTATCAAAATCAAGTGGAGTTATCATTAACAGAAACATTGCAACTATTGGTATGATAAAGTTACGGAACAATGTCACAATATAAGCTCGTTTTTCTGTAAGGATAGACTTCAGATCACTTTCTGCCAGCATGACACCAATGATGATCAGCGACATCGGTGTGATCATGGATCCTACATTTCCAATGACAGTCTGTACCGGATCTGGCCAATGAATTCCCATTGCAAGCATCACAAGTAAAACAAACGTTGTAATGGTTGGAACGGTAAATACCGAACGGATTCTGATCTTCTCTTTTGTAAACAGCGACATCTGCACCGTGAAAAACACCGTATTAAAAGCCACAAGACATGCCGCATTATACAAGATAGCAATCGGTCCGAAAAGCGCTGTACATAAAGGAATTCCAAGAAACGTACAATTCGGATAAGTCATCAGACTGCTTAAGATCGCTACCGTCTTCGGCGGCTGTCCAAGTCTTCGACTGATTACAACACTGAATAAAGTAGTCAGCCCCATAATGACCAGCATTACAAGAAAAGCTACTCCGAAACGGAACAGTTCTTCCTTCCCAACATCCATACGTGCTGCTGAAAGAATGGTAAAGGGTAACAACAGTGAGGAACAAAGCTTTGAAAGATATTTTCTCTGCTCCGGATTAATAATTCCTGCCATTCCAGCTCCAACTCCTACAAATACATATCCAAAGATAATCAATATCTGCTGAAAAATTAATTCAATTGACATTTCCAGTACTCTCCTTCTAGCCTTTTTTACATGCTGAGCCATTGGGGACGGTTCACACATACATTCATAGAGGGTCGATTTCTCGACCCTCTTATACTATATCTTACTATCTCTTTTTCGTCTACTCTGCATCGGGATTATACTCAAGAATATCACCTGGCTGGCAATTGAGCACTTCACAGATTGCTTCTAATGTTGAGAAGCGAATTGCACTTACTTTTCCGGTTTTTAACTTGGACAGATTGACATTCGATACGCCTCCCCTCTCTGACAGTTCATTTAAAGACATTTTCCGATCGGCCATTACACGATCCAGACGAGGTATTATCTTTCCCATATTCTTTACCTCACTTTTTGTACTAGAGTATCTCATCAACTTCTGTCTGAAGAGCGATTCCATAATCTAAAATACAATAAATGCACCAGAAACATAACCCTATCATAACAGCTATTCCAACACATAAGCTTGATATTATCTCCATATTAAGTGTATGATGTTACTATATAATATTCTGTATTTTATGCAGAAAATAAGAAAGGAAGGTAAAGTCATGAAACATTCATTGAAGCATCTCTTATTTGCGATATCCCTCACCCTTAGTGTTTTATTTTCAGGGACAGCACTTGTCTCAGCCACCAACTACACCAATACTTACAATATAGGAAAGAAAGTATTTAAGGTTGTTGTATCCGGAAGCGGAACCAGTATGGTATCAACCTTATATGAGCAGAAGTCGTCATCCGATGTAAAGCTTGCGACATATAAGACAAAATCAGTTCGTCCTATAACAACATACGGTGATTATCTCTATATGGATCTCACTTCTGTCTATGACTTTGAAGATACTACCGTTTCTCGTATCAATCTGAAGACAAAAGAGAAAAGCACGGTACAAAAGAGAGCTCACATCAGTCTTAATGAGATCAAGGGACGTTATGCAATTGCATCTCAGCCAACAGGCTATGCTCTTGCATTATCCTACTACGTTATTGATTTCAAAACCGGTAAATCAAAACTAATCTCAAAAAAATGTTATGGAGCACATATATCCGGAAAGACCGTGTACTATATCACAGTAGATAAAAATTATCGTGGGAAAGTATATAAGTGCACTCCGACTTTAAAAAACAAGAAAGCTGTTTCCGGCACGATCCAGACATCTGAAGGATATGGAACAAAGGTAAGACCAAAATACATCGCATACGGAAAAAGAGCAAAAAACTATTCTGTTCAGTATTATAAATATACATATTCTACTAAGAAAACCAAGAAGATTTCACAGACAGCATATTACAATATAAAATGATGTTAAGGGGCTGGTCAGTAAAACTGATCAGCCCCAATGTTTTCTTATAGTCTTTTATGTACCAGTTGGAACCATCCCCAATAGCACACTCTCAGAGATTCTACAGATTCTCATATAATTTCAGATACTGTTTAGCAGAGTTACCCCATGAGAAGTCTTTCTTCATATCTCTTATTACCATCTCATCCCATTTACTGCGTTCTTCAAAGTAAAGTGTCTTTGAACGATTCACAGCGTCTAAGAGAAGATCTGCTTCATAACGGTCAAATGTAAATCCATTACCAGTATTCTCATACTTGTTATATGGTTCTACTGTATCCTTAAGTCCACCTGTTTCACGTACGATTGGAACAGTACCATAATGCATTGCGATCAGCTGTGTAAGTCCACATGGCTCGAACAGTGATGGTACAAGGAATGCATCTGCACCAGCATAGATACCGTGTGCACGGCTTTCGTCATAGAGAATACTTGCACTTACATTTCCCTTATATTCATTTTCATAATAACGGAATGCATCCTCATATACAGGATCACCAGTACCAAGAACAACGATCTGTGTATTGTCATCCATAACCTGTGGAATGATGGCATTTACAAGATCCAGACCTTTCTGATTGGTCAGACGGGAAATAAGACCGATTACAAACTTATCTGTATTCTGTTCCATTCCAAGTTCTTCCTGAAGATACTTCTTTGCTTCTTTCTTTGCTTCTGTTACATTATCGCTATTATAGTTTACAGCCAGACGAGCATCTGTCTCTGTATTCCAGATATCATAGTCAATTCCGTTTACGATACCGCAAAGTTTGTAAGAAAGATATCTAAGATGACCATCCAGATGTTCACCATAGAACTCAGTCTGAATCTCTTCTGCGTAAGTATCACTAACAGTTGTAATCATATCTGTGAAAGAAAGTCCACCCTTAAGCATATTAGCATTGCTATAGCCATCTCCAGCTGCATCCTGCTTGTAGAGAACATCCATTGGAAGTCCTGACCAGAATGCCATATGTTCGCTGCTGCAGATACCCTGGAAACGCAGGTTATGAATTGTAAACATTGTTTTTGCCTGTCCAACCGGAGTACTTTCAAACAGAGTACGTGCATAAACAGGAACCAGACCAGCCTGCCAGTCGTGGCAATGAATAACATCTGGAATCCACTCCAGATAATTCATGATTGCAAGAGATGCTTTTGAGAAGAAGCAATACTTTGGAATATCCTCAAAAAGATCTGTATAAGGCTTGCCCCAGCTGAAGAACTCTTCATTATCAACAAAGATATAATGAACACCTTCAAGAACATATTCCTTGATGCCTACATAGTACATTCTTCCATCTCTGCTTAAGTCCATGTCAAATGAACCAATCTGTGTCATCTCATCTCTGTATTTTGCAGGGATGCAGCTATAGCATGGAAGAAATACCTTTACATCGCAATCCTGTTTGATCAGTTCCTTTGGAAGTGCGTACATAACATCTCCCAAACCACCTGTTTTTACAAATGGATAGCATTCAGAACCAACAAATGCTATTTTTTTCTTTATCTCTGACATATAAAAACCCTCCTCTTTATATTATGCTATTTCTAGTTTAAACTCTTTTTCGTAAATGGACAATCAAAATATATGTTTTTTTCTACATCTATAATATACTGAAATTATCTACACTATATATTGACAGGAGGGTTTCGTATGGCAAATCAGATTGTAGTGAACGCTAAAGCAGTAAAGAACAAAATCGACAAAAATATCTATGGACACTTTTCAGAGCATCTTGGCAGATGTATCTATGGTGGTTTCTATGTTGGTGAAGACTCTAAGATTCCGAATATTCATGGACTTCGCACAGATATCATCGAGGCAATGAAGAAGATCAAGACTCCGGTTCTTCGCTGGCCGGGTGGATGCTTTGCGGATGAATATCACTGGAAGGATGGTATCGGTCCGAAAGAAGACAGACCAAGTATGATCAATACTCATTGGGGAGGCGTTGTTGAAGATAATTCTTTTGGAACACATGAATTCTTTGAACTTTGTGAACAGATTGGATGTGAGCCATATATCTGTGGCAATGTGGGAAGCGGAACCGTTCAGGAAATGTCAGAATGGATCGAATATATGACATTTGACGGCAAGTCTCCTATGGCAGATCTTCGTAAGAAGAATGGTCAGGAACAGCCTTGGAAATTGAAATATTTTGGTATCGGTAACGAGAACTGGGGGTGCGGTGGCAGAATGCGTGCCGAGTATTACGCAGATGAAGTAAACCGTTATAATGTCTATGCACGAGACTACGGCGACAACAAGCTTTACCGCATTGGTGCAGGCCCAAGAAATGAGAACTATCACTGGACAGAGGTTATGATGAAGGAAGCAGGACTTTATCTGGATGCTATCGCTCTTCATTATTATACCAGAGTACGTGATGTAACTCAGGTAATCACAGGACCGGATGACAATGAACGTTATGTCAGAAAAGAAGGTGCAACCCGTGGGTCTGCAACGGAATTTGGTGAGAGCGAATGGTTTGATATCATGAAGGCAACCTACTTCACGGAAGAACTGGTGGAAAAACATTCTGCAGTCATGGATAAATATGATCCGGAAAAGCGTGTTGCTCTGATCGTTGATGAATGGGGAACCTGGTTTGATGTAGAACCTGGAACCAATCCCGGCTTTTTATATCAGCAGAATACTCTTCGTGATGCCATTTCAGCTGCGTCAGCACTGAATATCTTTAATAACCACAGTGATCGTGTCCGCATGACCAATATCGCTCAGACCATCAATGTACTCCAGGCCGTAATTTTGACCGATGGTGCTGAGATGCTTCTGACACCAACCTATCATGTATATGAGATGTACACAGTACACCATGATGCACAGCTTCTTGATTCCGCTATGGTTTCTGACAAGTATCGCTTTGATGGGAAAGAACTGTCCAAGGTGAATGCAACCATTTCCAAGGATGCAAATGGAACCATCCACATGACACTTGTTAATATCGATCCGAATGAAGGGGCAGAAGTCACCTGCCATATCGCAGACTTTGGCAAGTTAATTGCATCAAAGGGACGCGTACTTACAGCAGATGCTATGAACACGATGAACACATTTGAAGATCCGGATACCCTGCATCCGGTAGAATTCACAGATTACGAAGTATGTGGTGAGACTGTAAAGATCCACATGCCGGCAAAATCCGTAGTTGTACTGGCTGTAGACGAAGAATAAACTGAGCCATTCTGCGGTTGGTCCACAATACAATTGTCCATGATATATTTCACACTGTATTGTGAAAATTCGTTCGTACAAGATTTCAGGATCCATGCCACCACTGCCGTGTACGACAATAACTTTTTAGCACATTGATCATATCTTGCCCTATCTGCTGTAAAGTCTAAAGTCTGTGCAATAGAAGTCTGACGAATCATACTTTACCTCCAATCCTACGGCACAATATTACTTCACAATGTAATATCACCATAAGCTGAACAGCATAGCAACGGACACATTTGCGGTATGATTTGAAATCTCTACGTTAGTGTTACTGTTCACGTACACCGTTCCAGTAACAGGGAAAAAATCAGCACCCTTCAATTCAACTGAAGGGTGCATTCTTTCAAAACTTACTGATTTAAATTGTTTTTCTATACAAGATTGAATTCCTGTAATAACCCAACACAGAATTCCTCATCTACTGTTGCTCTCTGTGCATCATCATATCTACCAGCAGTAAATAACTGCTGCATCAACATAAGAATAAGATGTTGTCCTGCTTCCTTTCCTTTCACTTCTCCTATCTGGATACCACGTTGTTCTCCAATCTGAATGCCACGTTGTTCTCCACGTTGTTCCCCTAATGCGAAGATTGCATCACTCAAATTACACATCTCTGTCACCTCGCTCTCAAATTCTTCTGTCATTGCGATATTATAGTCTTTTGAAAGTCTTTTCTTCTTTTCGTCTGAAGAAATCGTGGATGAAAAAAGGACGTTCAACAAATCCAGTATCTCCACTTCTGATGACTTCTCTGCATCTCCAAGATTAATGATAACTACTTCTGTCAGATCATACTGTTCTGGAACTGCATATGGAGTACCCTGTACAGCCTCTTCCATCGTATGATACCTGAAGATGCCATTCCTTCGCTTCTTTGCTGGATCCGGACATATCCAGATGGAATATACCTTTTGAAGCTTTCCGTATTCTTCCTTTGTAAAAACCGTTCCATATTGCTCTGAAATCATGCGTGCACAATAGTAAAATCCTCTTTTTACCAGTGGATATCCCGGATTATCATTCGTTTGAATCTCCAGGTTGATAATCAACTGAAATGATTCCGGTCTCTCCGGTATCATCGCTTTCAATCGAATATCATAGTACACTGTCTGCTCAGAAATAGCATTCGCTTCTGAATTCAAAACCTCCAATCTTCTGTTCCCATCCATCACTGAAAAACAGTCCGGTTCATCCTGATGGACGGC
>JAZLLO010000069.1:0-19209 GCA_045598185.1 Marvinbryantia sp. | reverse complement strand
TGGGCGTAGCATATTTTAGAGGAGCTGTCCTTAGTACGAGAGGACCGGGATGGACTGACCTGTAGTGTACCGGTTGCACTGCCAAGTGCACGGCCGGGTAGCTATGTCGGGAAGGGATAAACGCTGAAGGCATCTAAGCGTGAAGCCCCCCTCAAGATGAGATATCCCATGCGAAAGCGATAAGACCCCATGAAGAAGACGTGGTAGATAGGGCAGGGGTGGAAGCATAGTAATATGTGCAGCTGACTGTCACTAATAGGTCGAAGGCTTGACCAAAGTAAGTTTGGGTAGGTTGGATGAAAGTATTATAATTCTGTGTGAAGTTTTGAAGGTACAAAAGTATTTTCATAAGTATTCCTCGATAGCTCAATGGTAGAGCACTCGGCTGTTAACCGAGGGGGTGTTGGTTCGAGCCCAACTCGGGGAGTTATTACATGATATATGTAATATGCGGAAGTGTCGGAATTGGCAGACGAGCAAGACTAAGGATCTTGTGACCGTTAGGTCGTGTGGGTTCAAGTCCCATCTTCCGCATTTTGGTTCCATGGTCAAGCGGTTAAGACACCGCCCTTTCACGGCGGTAACAGGGGTTCAAATCCCCTTGGAATCATTTAAGGCGTGATAGCCAAGTGGTAAGGCCCCGGTCTGCAACACCGTCATCGCCGGTTCAAATCCGGCTCACGCCTCTTATAGGGATATCGCCAAACGGTAAGGCAACGGACTCTGACTCCGTCATCTCAAGGTTCGAATCCTTGTATCCCTGTTATATGCCCAGATAGCTCAGTTGGTAGAGCAGAGGACTGAAAATCCTCGTGTCACTGGTTCGATTCCGGTTCTGGGCATTTATGGAGCATTAGCTCAGTCGGTAGAGCACTTGACTTTTAATCAAGTTGTCCGGGGTTCGAATCCCCGATGCTTCATTATAAATACTAATAAGAAGATTATTATTTGCAGAACGTATCGTTACTGCTATTTTTTTGTTTAAATTTAATAATGAATATGGTTAAAGGATTGGAAATAAGTTTTACTTATTACAATCCCTTTTTTTATTATTTTACGAATATTATATAACGGATTATAATAACCATATGTTATGAAACTTGAGAGGAGAATATGAAATGAGTGAAGTAAAGATCCCATATAAGATATATTTAAGTGAAGACGAGATTCCAAAGCAGTGGTATAACTTACGTGCTGATATGAAGACAAAGCCGGCACCACTTCTTAATCCTGGAACTCTTCAGCCACTGAAGGCAGAGGAATTAGCTCCAATCTTCTGTGAAGAACTGATCAAACAGGAATTAGATAATGATACAGCATATATTGATATTCCACAGGAGATTCAGGATTACTATAAGACTTATCGTCCATCACCAACAGCACGTGCTTACCATCTGGAAAAAGCTCTTGGAACACCTGCAAAGATTTACTATAAGTTTGAAGGTAATAATACAAGCGGAAGTCATAAGTTAAACTCAGCGATCGCACAGGCTTATTATGCTAAGAAGCAGGGTCTGAAAGGTGTTACAACAGAGACAGGTGCAGGTCAGTGGGGTACCGCACTTTCTATGGCATGTGCATACTTTGATCTTGACTGTAAAGTATATATGGTTAAAGTATCCTACGAACAGAAGCCTTTCCGTCGTGAAGTTATGCGTACTTACGGAGCAGATGTTACACCATCACCATCAACAACAACAGATGTTGGACGTAAGATCTTAGAAGCACATCCTGGCACAACAGGAAGCCTTGGCTGTGCTATCTCAGAAGCTGTCGAAGTAGCAACTAAGAATGAAGGTTATCGCTATGTATTAGGAAGTGTATTGAATCAGGTATTACTTCATCAGTCTGTAATCGGTCTTGAAGCAAAGGCTGCACTTGATAAATATAATGTAAAACCGGACATTATCATCGGTTGTGCAGGAGGCGGATCTAACCTTGGTGGTCTGATCGCACCATTTATGGGTGAAAAACTTAGAGGTGAAGCAGATTATAGATTTATTGCGATTGAGCCGGCTTCTTGTCCAAGCTTTACACGTGGTAAATTCGCATATGACTTCTGCGATACCGGTATGATTTGTCCATTAGCAAAGATGTACACATTAGGAAGCGGATTCATTCCTTCTGCAAATCATGCAGGCGGTTTAAGATTCCATGGTATGAGTACAGTACTTTCACAGCTGTATCATGATGGATATATGGAAGCAAGATCAGTAGAACAGACAGCAGTATTTGAAGCAGCTGAGATGTTTGCACGTACAGAAGGTATCCTTCCTGCACCGGAAAGTTCACATGCAATCCGTGCAGCAATAGACGAAGCACTTAAGTGTAAGGAGACAGGAGAAGAAAAGACAATTCTCTTTGGTCTTACAGGAACCGGATACTTCGATATGGTAGCTTATGAGAAGTTCCATTCAGGGGAAATGACAGATTACATTCCAACAGATGCAGATTTAGAGGTAGGATTTGCAGGAATTCCAAAGTTCCCTGGTAATGAATAAAATTGATTGATATTATCGAGAAAACAGAGACTCCCAGGGGTCTCTGTTTTCTTGACAGAAGAAGACTTTTCTTCTATCATAAAAATGTTAAGGTTATTTTTCGAAATAATAAAATGAATGATTGAGGTATAGACTAATGGCAAAGTTAAATGAAAGAATGGTTGGACTTGGAACTCAGCGTTCCGTAATCCGCGAATTATTTGAATTTGGTAAATTAAGAGCTGCAGAGATCGGCGCAGAGAATGTATATGATTTCTCTATTGGTAATCCAAGTGTTCCATCTCCTGCAGTTGTGAATGAGACAGCAATTAAACTGATCAATGAACTGGATCCTGTAGTTCTTCATGGATATACCAGTGCACAGGGTGATGCAGGCGTAAGAGAGATGCTGGCAGATTCTGTTAATAAGAGATTCGGTGTTAATGTAACAGCGAATGATTTCTATGTATCAGTAGGTGCTGCAGCTGCACTTTGCTGCTGTCTGAATGGTCTTTGCAACAAAGATGATGAAGTTATCGTATTTGCTCCATACTTCCCTGAATATAAAGTATTTATCGAAGGCGCTGGCGCTAAGATGACTCTGATCCCTGCAGATACAAAGGCATTCCAGATTGATTTCGAGAAATTCGAAGCAGCAATTAATGAGAATACAAAGGCAGTTATCGTTAACTCACCGAACAACCCATGTGGTGTTGTATATTCAGAAGAGACAGTAAAAAGACTCGCAGAAGTATTAAAAGAAAAGTCTGCACAGTATGGTTCTCCAATCTATCTTATCGCTGATGAACCATATCGTGAGATCGTATTCGACGGAACAGTTGTACCATTCCTTCCAAAGTATTATGACAATACTCTTGTATGTTATTCATGGTCTAAGTCCCTTTCACTTCCAGGTGAGCGTCTTGGATATGTACTTGTACCAGGTTCTGTAGAAGAACATGACCTTGTATATGCTGCAGTTGCAGGTGCTGGTCGTTCTCTTGGTTATGTTAATGCACCAGGTCTCTTCCAGAGAGTGTGTGCTCTTTGCGCTGATGAGACTGCAGATATCTCTATCTATGAGACCAACCGTAACCTTCTTTATAATGGATTAAAAGAACTTGGTTTTGATGTTGTAAAACCAGATGGAACATTCTATATCTTCCCTAAGACACTGGAAGAGGATGATATCGCCTTCTGTGAACGTGCAAAGTCTTTTGATATCCTTATCGTTCCTGGTACTGGTTTTGGCTGTCCGGGACATACAAGAATTTCTTACTGTGTACCAACAGAACGTATTGAGAGAGCACTTGTAGCATTTAAAAAGCTTGCTGATTCTTATAAGTAAAAGACAGGTTGTAAAAAGATGATCATAGATTTTCATACACATATATTTCCGGAGAAGATAGCAGCAAAGGCAGTTCAGAAGCTGTCATCCTGTATTCACTTGGAGCCTGCATTTAACGGATGTGCACAGGGATTAATAGAATCCATGAATAATGCGGGGATCGATAAAAGTGTTATCCTTCCGGTTGTTACAGCCCCGGCACAGTTTGATTCGATTCTTCGCTTTGCAGCTTATATTAATGAAACGACTCCGGAACTGATCTCGCTTGCTGGTATCCATCCGGAATCAGCAGACTGGAAGGAGCAGCTGAATCTCATCGCAAGAGAAGGATTTAAAGGCGTGAAAGTGCATCCGAATTATCAGGGTGTATTATTCAATGATGTACGTTTTAAAAGAATTCTTTACCGCGCATCTGAATTAGGTCTTTTCTTGCTGACTCATGCAGGTTACGACCCATATACACCGGATGAAGAGTTCTGTACTCCTGATATGATTCTGGAAGTAGTCAATGAAGTTAAGCCTGAGAAACTTGTTCTGGCACATATGGGCAGCAACATGTATTATGATGAAGCAGAAGAAAAGCTTTGCGGCTTAGATGTATATTTTGATACCGCATATTCAATCTATCATATGAAGGAAGAACAGTTTGTCCGTATGGTAAGAAAGCATGGTGCTGACAAGGTTCTGTTTGCTTCTGACTGTCCATGGAGTAATCAGAAGACAGATGTGGAGATTCTGAAGAACTGCGCTCTTACAGAGGCAGAAAAAGAAAAGATATTTTATAAGAATGCACAATCGCTTCTTGGATTATAAAAAAATTTCCCCGACAATATGTCGGGGAAATTTTTTACCATGCACTTTATCTATGACGTCCGACCGTATAATCATAAAGTGCAGCTATTTTATCTGCTATACATACGATCCAGGCTTCTTTTGTGGTTGGAGGGAGAGGAGTAAGCGGAAACATATGGCGAAGAATGATATTCTCCTCAAGTTTTGATACTGAAAAATCATTCTTTGCATTCTTATATGCTATGCCAGGGTGTGTGAATCCGTGCCAACGTTTTACCGGAGCTGGTATATGCCAATCATACTGGTAATAATCATGCAATAAGGCACCGCGGATCAATGCACGTTCATCTACTTTCAAATGCAGTTTTTTCACCAGAATCAGACTCCATTTTACCACTTCCATTGTATGCTGATACACGGAACGTTTACCATGATGGTGATTGCTTTTTCCATATTCCATACCCTGGGACTCCAGTATATCTGCCCCATGTTTCTTTATCTTGTTAAGTAGTTCTTCATCCATATAAAATACCTTCATTTATATAATAAATATTCTTGGCACCTGTACAGTAACTTATTATAACATAGTGGATAAAGAAGTTGAAAAAAATATTATGGTATTGGTAGTAAAAATGATACAATTATGCTGAGTTGAGAAAACTGATGAGGAGGAAATTATGAAACAGAGAGAATTTCTTGATATCCTTCATGTGGCTGAAAGGCTGAAGGATACAAAGAGACATTGTACAACATCACATGGCAGACCGGAAAGTGTTGCAGAGCATAGCTGGCGCATCTCGCTTATGGCATTTTTACTTCGTAATGAATTCCCGGAGGCTGATATGGATAAGGTGATTCGTATGTGTCTGATTCATGATCTGGGGGAATGCTTTACCGGTGATATTCCTGTATTTAAGAAGACGCAGGAAGATAACGAGAAAGAAGAAAGGCTCCTCTCAGAATGGGTAGATTCATTACCAGAAGGTGTCTCAGATGAGATGCAGGAACTCTATCAGGAGATGCAAGCACAGGATACACTGGAAAGTAAGATATATAAAACACTCGATAAGCTTGAAGCAGTAATCCAGCACAATGAATCACCAATCGATACCTGGGAAGATCATGAATATGACCTGCAGAAGAACTATGCCCTGGATATTGTAAAGTTTTCCGAATGGTTTACGATACTGCGGGAAGAGATTCTGAAAGATACTCTTGATAAGATAGAGGAGGAAAATAATGAAAAAGAATAAACTGCTTGTACTGATTATGATATTAGTATTCGCTTTATCCGCGAACACTATGGCTGCTTCAAAAAAGCTTACAAAGCTTGAGAATCGTCTGGAAAAACAGATCAAAGGCTATTCCGGAACCTGGTCAGTCTATGTCAAGAATCTGGATACAGGTGCATCATTGATTATCAATAATAAAAAGATGTATGCAGCAAGCCTTATAAAGCTTTATGCACTTGGAACTGCATATGATAAGATTGAAAAAGGAAAACTTAAGGAATCATCTGTATCAGGCACCTTAAGAAGCATGATTACCGTAAGTGATAATGATAGCTTCAATTTGATTGTGAAAAGACTGGGTACGACAGCGATTGATAAATGGTGTGAGAAAAATGGTTATACACAGACGCAGCAGCGGCACGGAACAAGACCTGCAAGCAACTTTTCAGGAACTGTCAGCAGGAAAGGCGGAACGAATCTTACAAGTGTAAAAGATGTAGGAAAACTTCTGGAAAGAATCTATAAAGGGAAGTGCGTCAGCAAGTCAGCATCAAAAAAGATGCGCAGCTTTTTACGTCAGCAGCAAAGAAGATCAAAGATTCCGGCTGGAATTCCAGGAGGAGTAAAGGTTCTTAATAAAACCGGAGAAACAGATGATTATACACATGATGCTGCAATCGTTTATTCAAAAGGAGCAAACTATATTCTGGTAGTTATGGGTAGATGTCCTGGCTATGCATGGAGTGCGGCAAGTAAGATTCCATTGATTTCAAGAACGGTATATCGATATTTCAACTAAGGGAGGGCAAGACATGAATCTAAGTAACATCACAGTGAATCAGCAGAGCAGTATCAGAATTCAGGGAGAGAAGGTTATCTACTTTGATCCATTTGGAATTGTAGAAGAGAAAAAAGATGCCGATATCATCTTTGTAACACATGAGCACTTTGATCACTTCGAACCAGAATCCATTCAGAAGATAAAAAAAGATGGAACAATTCTTGTAGTTCCGGTAACAATGAGAGAAAAAGCATCAAAGGAAGCAGGAATTTCGGAAGAGCAGATAGTAGCTGTATCGCCATCTTCATCTATTGAAGTCTCGGGTCTTCAAGTAGATATCATTCCATCCTATAATGTGTTAAAGCCATTTCATACAAAGGGAAGCAAGTGGGTAGGATATAAGGTTACGATGGATGGAGTATCCTATTATGTTGCAGGTGATACCGATGTGAACAAAGATGTCAAAGAAGTGAAGTGTGACGTAGCCTTACTTCCAATCGGTGGCCATTACACCATGGATAAGAAGCATGCGGCTGAATTAACTGGTACCATATGTCCAAAGGCGGCTATCCCGACACACTATGGAAGCATCGTTGGAAAGACAACAGATGGAGAAGATTACAAAAAATTGGTGAATCAGTTTAATCCGGAGATAATAGTTGAGCTTAAATTGTAGAGCTATGGTTAAGACGAAGAAATATATTATTAATTGGAGGTCTTTTTAAATGAAAAGGTATTTTTCCGCAAATATAACAATAATAGTTATGTTATGGCTGCTATGTTGCGTTACGTGTTATGCGAAAACAAATTGTTGGTATTATATATCAAGTGATTATTCTAAAGGAATAGCTTTTCGAAAAGAAGCTAATGGAGATTCCAAACTATACGAGAGACTTCCATTTGGTACAGAATTTTATGTAAATGATGAAAAAGGTGAATGGTTGAAAACTACCGTAAATGGCAATGAAGGATGGATTCATAGGGATTATGTTACTGATATTGTAGATCCAGGTATTCTATGTTGGTACACGGTTTCATTCAACTACAAAAAAGGAATTGCAATACGAGAAGCTCCTGATGGAAAAGTGATTACACGACTCCCGTTTGGAACTGATGTATATGTATATGATTATAAGAATGAATGGTTTCATGTATTTTGTGAAGACTATAATGTTGATGGATGGATGCATAGTGGTTATCTGAAATATAATGATAAAATATTTAGCAATCCATTTCAATCAGAGGAAGATGAACGAATCAGCAAAGAAGTGGCTGATGAGGTGATGTATGATTATGTATATGAGACATATGGAGCAACAGCAGAAAGAAGTGGGACACGCTGGTCATTTTGTTCGGTAGAACCTGAAGATACGCCATGTGGGGCATCAACTGATTATTGTTATTTTATAACATCATATACCGGAGCAACGGGATATTATTATGTCGATAGTTATTCTGGAGATGTATGGGAACAATGGAGACCACCACACCTTTCAGAATATCAGGATATGTCATATTCATTCAATATTCTGTCAGATTATTAATAGCAGAAAGATAAGAAAACCACTGGATTCCAGTGGTTTTCTTATCTTATATCTGTAGGGAGAAATTATGTATTCCATTTATCTCATGTCGTCTCTTAAAATAGCAATAGCCCAAGTTCCGAAGAAAATAATACCCATACCTGTGATGGCGAGTGTTGTTGCATAGCTGGCAACTGAACCTAACATTGTTAACATATCCATTACTCCTTTCTTATTCTGTATTCATTTGATTCAATTAGGAGATCTCTTTTTGTTATCTATAGTCTACATCATCTATAGTGAAAAGTAAAACTGATATTACTTAAGTCTATAATAAGGAATACTTATCATAAATAGGGAATACTTATCGCAATAAAGATATTCCTATTGCTACTACTTTCATTCAATATTGCAATGATTCAAATTATCATTTTTACAATTAAACTAATCTTTTATTGTCCTTCATAATGCCGTATATTATAATAGAGTAGCAGAAATATTCGGGGGTACTTTACATACATGAATGGTATTTTCTTAAATCAGTTTAATATTGCCATGGAAACTATTGTTTTAGTTTTTATGACGCTTCTTTTTATTTTTTGCCTTATACAGAAGAAAGAACAGCCATTTTTACAGAAGTTAAACCATATGGTTTTCTGCATGATTCTTGTTCTTATCGTCCAGATTGCACAATGGCAGATGGAGATCACCTTAAGCAAAGAGATTACTTCGCTTTTAGTTTCCTGTAAAAAGTTTCTTATAGTTTCAGATTTTTCACTGCTTTATTTTTTGGATGTATCCTTTTATTCCTACTTGACGTATCACATAGAGTATCAGCGTGCAGAAAAAGGTGATATACGCACATTTCCCCAAAAACACTTTTATATGCGTATTGCATGGGGGATATTGATTACTCTTCTCTTTGCCAGTTCCTTGTGGACGGGGTATTTTTATCAGTTCCATTCCGATGGAATGATAACTGCCTCTGAAAGTTATCTTCTGATCCTTTTTGCGTCTTTTTTATGTCCTTTTTCGAATGCAATCATTACTATGAGGAATAGAAAAGTTCTTGGTTTACGAGAAACTATGTTCATGGTTTTCTATTTTCTATTTCCGCTTCTTATGATCGTGACGGATTTGCTTCATAATACCTGTTATGGATATATTGCGAAGGCTATTTCTGTATTTATCATTTTTCTTGGAATTGATTTGCAGCATGGAAATCTAATTTTAAAGCAGAAACTCATCATGGCAGAACAGAAAGAAACATTGACACGGCAACGTACAACGCTTATGCTTTCACAGATTCAGCCACATTTTTTATATAACACATTGGCTGTTATCGATTATTTATGTGAAGAAGATCCAGTGCAGGCAAGAAAGGTCATCGGTTACTTTTCAAGATATCTGCGCACCAATATGGGCAGTATCCAGAGCGATGCACCGATTTCCTTTGAAAAAGAACTCTCTCATGTTCAGGGATATCTTTCGATTGAACAGATTCGATATGGAGATATATTAAGAGTGGAGTATGATATTCAGGAAAAAAATTTTAAGCTTCCACCGCTTACTTTGCAGCCACTGGTAGAGAACGCAGTTCGCCACGGAATCCGAAGCCGAATGGAAGGCGGAACAGTCACCATCTCCACACGTCGGGATGGAAAGATGATTCTGATTACAATCAAAGATGACGGTATGGGATTTGACCCGGAACAGATACCTCTCGATGAGCGTCCGCATGTGGGACTGAAAAATGTAAAAGAACGAATACGGCTACTATGTTCCGGAGAAGTATTGATTAACAGCAAGATTGGGGAAGGGACTGAAATTACGATCCGAATAGAGGAGACGTAAAGAACATATTAAAGGTTGGGTGAAAAGGGAGTATACTTAAGTAAGACGAAGGACAATGATGATGTTAAAGAAATTTGTTCATATGTTTGCAATCAGTTGTGTAATGTTATCGATGATTTCTATATCTCAGGTTTCAATCATTGCCTCTGCTGCTGATAAAACAGATACCACAGAAGCATCCGGAATCGTTCAGGAAGAGACAAAAGAAGAGGAGAAATTGTGTAATTATCTGAAAACAAAGGCTGATATAGATGGGGATGGATACGAAGAGAACCTTCTTTTATTTACAAGAGATTTTGGAGATAATAGTAAATTGGAGATGGGCTATCTTGCAGTATTGGATGATGAAGATGATATTAAAAGCGAAGTCTTTATCGGATGTGTGAACATGCCTTGTGATATGCAGCTTTATACAACCCGAAAAGAAGGAAAGACATATATTGGATTTTCAAGCAACTATGGTATTGAAGGTGGTTGCAGGGGATATATGATACTTTCTTATGAAGATAGGAAACTGAAAAAGGAAATTGGGATAGAAAATCCTGGATATACATCCAGTTATGGTCTGTATCTTGTAACTGATCTGAAGGAAGAGGATAATTATTATTCGGATGGAGAACAATTATATGATGGTAGTCAATATTCAGAATATATTGATGCTCTCAAAGAACAGTTAAAGCCTTATGGTTTTGCAATTGAAGTGGATAATGAAGAAGTCCAATTTTATGCAGATGAAAGAATGGTTCCTGAAAATCCGAAGGTCTAGTACAATATTTGAATATGACGAAAAAATATGAAGAACAACTAAAGGAGCGACAATCATGAAAAATGTACCGGGAATGAAAAAGAGACTTGGCTTTGGCTGTATGCGTCTGCCGATGGGGCTTGGAGTGAACAAACGTGAATTCAGTAAAATGGTGGATTCATTTCTGGAAAATGGTTTCAACTATTTTGATACTGCACATCCATATCTTGCAGGACTCAGCGAAAAAGCAATAAAAGATTGCTTAAGTTCCAGATATCCAAGAGAAAGTTTTATGCTGTGTGATAAACTTACCAGAAACTACTTCAAAAAAGAAGAAGATATCCGCCCTTTTTTTGAAAAACAGTTGGATGCCTGTGGTGTTTCTTATTTTGATGTATATCTGATGCATTCTATAAATGGAGAAACCATCGGCCATTATGAAGCCTGCAAAGCCTTTGAGATTGGTCAGGCATTAAAAGAAGAAGGAAAGATCAGACATCTTGGTATCTCCTTCCATGATAAAGCAACGGTACTTGATAAGATTCTTCAGGACCATCCGGAAATCGAAGTCGTTCAGATTCAGTTTAATTATGCAGACTATGACGATGCAGGTATTGAGAGCAGAAAGGTATATGAAGTCTGTGAAAAGTATGATAAGGCGGTTATCGTTATGGAACCTGTAAAAGGCGGTACCCTTGCGAACCTTCCAAAAGAGGCTGAAAAGGTATTCGAATCACTGAACGGCGGAAGTAATGCAAGTTATGCGATTCGTTTTGCAGCATCTTTCCCACAGATCGTAATGGTACTTTCTGGTATGAGCAGTCTGCAACAGATGAAGGATAATATCTCTTTCATGAAGGAATTCAAACCACTTGATGAAAAAGAGTTGAACGCCGTACATAAAGTAAACGAAATTCTTGCCCAGCAGGATGCCATCAAATGTACTGCATGCCGTTACTGTGAGGAAGGCTGTCCAAAGCAGATTCCGATTCCGGAACTTTTTGCCTGTTATAATTCCAGAAAGAATATGTTTGACTGGAACTCAAGCATGTATTACCATACAGTAACAAATGGAAAAGGAAAAGCAATAGACTGTATCGAATGTGGAAAATGTGAACAATCCTGTCCACAACATTTAAGTATTCGAAAAGAATTAAAGAAAGTTGCAAAAACGTTCCGAGGATAATTTTAACATATCAACAGTAAATTCGCTGGTTCCTTTGAACAACACTAGAAGAAATGAGATACAATGATGGTTATTAAACGTGAATTTTGGTATTCTCCAGTACAGCAGAATCGTGTGTTGCATATTTATCTGCCTGATGATTATTATGACACCAATGAACGGTATCCAGTGATGTACTTTTTTGATGGTCATAATCTATTCTATGATGCAGATGCCACATATGGTAAAAGCTGGGGCCTAAAAGATTTCCTCGACCATTATGATAAAAAGATGATTATTGTTGGAACGGAATGTTCCCATGATGGAGATGGACGGTTAATGGAATACAATCCATATCACACATATCGTGGTATGTTTTCAAGATTACCGGCACTTGGGGATGCAACGATGAACTGGATTGTATCAGAAGTGAAGCCTTTGATTGATAGAGAATATCGTACTTATGGTCATCGTGAAGCAACAGGTATCGGTGGTTCGAGCATGGGAGGCATTATGGCACTGTACGGATTAGTTAGATACAACTGGTGTTTTTCAAAAGGAGCGTGTATTTCAAGTGCTATTGGGTATTGTATGCCTCAGCTGATAAAAGATATGAAGAATTCACAGATCAGTCAGGATACGCGAGCTTTTTTATCCTGGGGGACGAGAGAAGCCAGAGGCGTGAGTGATCATTTTAGTATCGATAGTCATAGCTACACATACAGAAGGAATAAAGCAGTTGCTAATAAATTCCTTGAAAAGGAAGCTATTCCGCAGCTATATTGTCAGCTTGGTGGACGACATTGTGAAGAAGATTGGGAGAAACTGATTCCGTTTTTCATGGATTTCTTGTGGAAGAGTCATTGATATTGGAGAAATATATGATCTATAGACTGCCGACATTACAAGACAGGAGTTTACTGTTAGAATATGTAAAAGAACATCATGATAACGGAGAAAGCAGTATCAATGCCAGTCTAGGCTTGCAGGTTTCTGATTATGATAAGTGGATAGATAAAATAGAGAAAAATGCCCAAATCGGCAACGAAGACTGGGGTAAATCATTACTGTTCTTAGCCTTTGAGGATGAGACGTTAATTGGTTTACTTAGTATAAGGTATCAGCTATCTATTGGTCTTAGATATATTTATGGCGATATAGGATATGGTGTCAGACCTTCTGAAAGACGAAAAGGTTATGCATCTAAAATGCTGAAATTTGCTTTGTCTGTATGCAAAGAAAAGGGGATGAAAGAAGTAATCCTTGGATGTTATAAAGATAACATTGCATCAGCAAAAGTCATAATAAAAAATGGCGGAATATTGATAGCTGAGAATGATAATTATAAAGCAGGCAGACAAAGCCAATATTATCAAATTAAATTATAAAAGGAACAATTCGTAGACATAAGATAACGTATAGAGATAAATCAGGAGGATATATTATGTTAGGAGAACCAAAGTTTAAACAGGAAGATCTGGTAACTTTTGAATTTGAAATTGAAGGAAAGATGGAGAAAATCAATGGTGCAATCTATGTAGTGGATGCATATGGAACTTCAGAACAGAAGGAAGAGCCATCTTATGATATCGAAGCTTTTTTCAGAGGAGAAATGCTGTTATTCAAACATATTCGTGAATCAGAGGTCTCACTAAGATAAAGAATTGTGTAATTGCATTGAGAAAAGAATATGGAGTCTACATCTATAGTCTGATTTAAGAAAGAGAAGGTGATATCAAATGGGCGCAATTATTCGAAAAGCAAAGCCTTCTGATGTAGGAAGACTTGCAGAAATCATTGTATATAATAACAGATTGAATTACTACCCGATTTTTCAGAATATGGAGTACTCTTTTGTAGAATATAACGTAATTGATGTTGCAAAAGAATTCTTAGAAGACGAAGAGTTCATGGATCACTGTTATGTATATGAAGACTGTGCTATCAAGGGATTCATCTGTGTTATTGATCATGAGATTAAGAAATTATATGTAGATTCCTTTTTTCAGGGAAACGGAATAGGAGCAAAGCTCTTGCAATATTCCATATCAGAACTTCACGTAGATAATCTATGGGCTTTGGAGAAAAACACAAAGGCTTTGAAGTTTTATCAATCACATGGTTTTTACATATCTGATGAAAAAGTATATGAGGAAGATACGACAGAGTATCTGGTTCATTTATTCAGATAAAAATTTTGATTGCAAAGGATATACATATGGATGAAGAACGGAAGATTATAAGACAAAGATTAATCTATACAGGAACAGTGCAGGGAGTTGGATTCCGCTATCGTGCGAAGTATGCTGCTCAGTTTCTTGGTATTACAGGCTGGGTAAAGAATGAGTGGGACGGAAGTGTGACTCTGGAAGCACAAGGAACCCTGGAACAGATACATGAAATGATGCGAAAGATTAACGCAAGTCCATATATCACGATTAACTGGATAGATCGAAAAACAATTCCGGTGGATGTGCATGAAAGCGGTTTTCATGTTCACTAGCTCAGATAGAAACAATTATAACTGGATGGACAAGTATATATGTAAAAATATGAGAAAAGAACCTGGGGAGAATATACAGTTCTTGATTATACAGAATTTACGGAAACAGAAAAAGCGTTGACGAAGCATATCCTGATTGAAGCTGGAAAAATGTCAGTTATCAGCGTCATGAACATAGAAGAGAAATCTGGACTGTAATTCAGGGTAATGAAGAATTGGTGCTGAACGGAGGAAGATATTGAACGGTTTGAATATACTTGGGAATAAACGAGGGAGATAAAATGATTGGAAAACTTCGTAATATGACCTCTATCTATTTGTTTCGGGAAGATAAAGTTTTACTCTTATATAGACAAGGGAGCCGTGTGGTAAATCAGGCATGCACTGATTCAGCAGGTGGTCACTTTGAAGATTATGAACTGAATGATGCCAGGTCCTGTGTTCTTCGTGAATTAAAAGAGGAAACCGGGATTACAGAAGAACATTTATCTAACCTCGAATTAAAATACATCACATTAAGAAATACAAAAGGAGAGATTAGACAGAACTATTACTTTTTTGCGAATCTTAACGAGGATATATCGGTTGCTTCTAACGAGGGTATCTTAAAATGGTTTTATATTAACGAAATCAGTGAACTTGAGATGCCATATACAGCAAGATATGTGATTCAGCATTACCATATCTGAGGGAATGTTTTCTGATAAGATGTATGGTGGTGTTGCAACTGATACAGGTGTGATTTTTACGGAATTAGCAGATTTTTGATATCCAAGTCAAACATGCGAGAAGTTTTATAAATGAGAGTAGGGATATGATATGGTACGCAAGATTGCTATTGTAAGTTTATCATCAGGTATTCTGGGTGAGGATTTTATTGAACATGAGATGAAACTTGGGATAAACCGATTAGAGAATTATGGTATTGAGATTGCATTCATGCCGCATGCACGGATGGGACTGGAATATGTCCAGAATCATCCGGGGAAAAGAGCAGATGATTTACTGAAAGCATTTCAGAATGATTCTATTGATATGATTCTTTGTGCTATCGGAGGAGATGATACATATCGTCTTCTTCCATATCTGTTTGAACATGATGAATTAAAAAATGTCGTAAAAGATAAGATATTCCTTGGCTTTTCTGATACGACCATGAATCATTTAATGCTTCATAAAGTTGGAATTGATACATTTTATGGTCAGGCATTTTTGCCGGATCTTTGTGAATTTGAAGAGAAGATGCTGCCTTATACTGTTGGCTATTTTGAAGAACTGATAAATACAGGAAAAATAGCTGAGATAAAACCAAGTGATATCTGGTATGAAGAAAGAACAGACTGGTCCCAAGAGGCTGTTGGAACTGAAAGAGTAAAACATTCGAATCAGGGATTTCTGCTTCTTCAGGGCAAAGGATGCTTTTCTGGAGAGATACTCGGTGGATGTCTGGAATCATTGTATGACATCTTTGATAATGGAAGATATGAGGACTCTGTGTCTTTATGCCAAAAGTATGAACTGTTCCCTACCTTGGATGATTGGAGAGGGAAGATTCTTCTTCTGGAAACAAGCGAAGAACAGCCTGAACCGGAATTGTACAGAGAGATGCTTGCTGCATTAAAAAAGACAGGAATCTTTGATGTTATATCCGGTGTAATATGCGGAAAACCTATGGATGAAAAATACTATGAGGAATATAACAAGATTATCATAGAAGTAGTGGATAATCCAGAGATACCGATCGTAATGAATATCAATGTAGGACATGCAACACCAAGATGTATTATTCCATTTGGAGTAGAGGCAACCGTTGATGCTGATGCACAGGTTATTCGATTCTCATAGATTTTTAAGGATGATGCATGAATTACTTCGGGGTATAGAAGATATAAATATGGGGATGATGCAATTTACGCATCATCCCCTGTTTTTCAGTTATTAGTCTAATCTTGCTCCGATTTCCTTGTAAATACGCTGAATAGTATCTCTATCAACGGTAAAGACTTTCGTACCAACGAGAATCTCATACCAGCCTGTTAATGCAGGACCATATGATACTACAGAGATCTGATCTGTGTTAATAAGAAAATCCTGATAATCTTTAGTTACATCTGAAATTGTGATAAATGCCATAGTCGTCTCCTTTAATCATGTTGTCATATATTGATAGTGATGTAGTCATTATACCATATAAATATGAAAAAAATAAAAGAAATTTATTAATTATGACAATATTTTGTGTATCTGTGTGATACACTATAGATAATAGAATATGGATTTTTAAATGTAATAAATAAAGGGTATACTGTACAACGAGAATATTAAGGACATGGAGAAAGAATTATTATGAAAAACAGATTATTAAAAGCAATACCGATACTGACTACAATGATAGCTGCTGTTATAGGGACAGGTGCATATGCTGAAGATGTCACGGTGGATACGATGGACGTTATATCAAAAGATATTGCCATCGTATTTACTAATGACATTCATGGAGGAATCAGCAGTGATTTTGACTTTTCAGGATCGGAGAACAGTCTTGGATTTGCAGGACTTAACGCGGTAAAGGCGGATATTTTATCAAGGACTGAGAATGTAACGACTATTGATATGGGAGATGCGATTCAGGGAACGGCGCTTTGCAAGGAAAGCAATGGACAGGTGGTCATGGATCTGATGGATGTTATTGGTTATGATATCCGTATTCCGGGCAATCATGATTTTGATTTCGGAATGGAGAACTTTCTGAATTATGCAGACAGATGTGATACCTTTCTTGCTTGTAACTTCTTTAATATAGAAACTGGTCGGGTATTTGATGATTACCGTATCATTCAGTATGAAATAGACGGAAAAGATTACAAGATCGGCTATATTGGTATGAGTACACCAGAGACTGTTACATCCTCTTCGCCAACTAATTTCCAGAATGCAGATGGAGAAATGGCTTATGATTTTCATGCTGAAACAGACGAACTTTTATATTCCACTGTTCAGGAATCCATCGATGCGGCTCTGGCAGAAGGTGCAGATCTGATTATCGGTCTCGGACATATGGGTGATGAAGGTGTCAAAGAGAACTGGTCAAGCTGCACTGTTGTTAAGAATACAGTTGGCATGGATGTATTTCTTGACGGACATTCACATAGTCAAATTCCGGAAAGATGGATTGAAGATAAAAACGGCAATCCGGTACTTCTTGCATCAACCGGAACAAAGCTCGAAAACATCGGCGTTTTAATGATAACTTTCGATGAAAATGAAGAAGAGATCGTTCACCTGAGCAGCAATCTGGTTAATACCCTGACAGAAGATGAAAAAAGTTCTGAGGCATATCTGCAGGTACAGGACAAGGTAGCAGATATGGAACAATCCTTTATGTATCTTTATGTTCCTATAACAGAGATTCAATATCCACTCTATGATTGTGATCCGAAAAGTGGAGAACGTATCATCCGCTGCCAAGAAACTAATCTTGGTGATTTACTGACCGATGCTTATCGTGCACAATTTAATTCTGACATTGCTATTCTCTCTGGCGGCAATATTCGTGCAGGCTTAAAAGCGGGCAGTATTTCTTTCATGAATCTTCTGACTGTAATGCCATGGTATGAAAAAGTGGTAGAGATTGAAGTAACTGGGCAGCAGATCCTTGATGCACTAGAAGTAGGTGCAAAGAACAGTCCAGGAGAAAATGGTGGATTCTTCCAGGTATCCGGTATGACTTATACGATTGATTCCACGATACCTTCATCCGTTGTTATGAACAATGACGGTGCGTTTATGGAAGTTGCAGGTGATTATCGCGTTAAGGATGTAAAGATAAGCGGAGAAGATCTGATACCTGCAAAAACATATACCGCAGTTACGAATGCATTTACTGCACTTAAAGGCGGAGATGGTATGACAATGCTTATGGACAGTAAGGTTTTGTCAGGTTCAGAGACAGATATGATCGATCATGATGTTGTAATTAATTATCTTGAATCCTGCGATGAAGAAATGCTCTCAGCATATCAGGAGCCGTATGGACAGGGAAGAATAACTATTCTTAAGTGAGCGTCGACTTGAAATTCGAAGAAGCGAGGTACAATAGATGAAAAAATCATTAGTAGCATACTTTTCAGCAACAGGAATAACCAGAGGTGCAGCTTATGCACTTGCTGAGATTACAGGTTCAGATATCCATGAGATCAAGCCGGAGGTACCATATACTATGGCAGATCTCAACTGGACGAATACAAGATCAAGAAGCAGTATTGAGATGGTAGACATGTCATCACGTCCTGCAATCTCTGAGGAAAGTAAGTGTGATCTCTTAGGATATGATGTGATATATCTGTGTTTTCCAATCTGGTGGTATGTGGCACCACACATCATCAACACTTTCCTGGAAGAACACGATCTTACCGGAAAGACTATTGTTGTGTTTGCAACTTCCGGTGGAAGTGAATTCGGAAGAACAGTAGAAAGACTGGAAGGAAGTGCAGGAACTGCTGCAAGGATCACAGAAGGCCTTATCTTAAATGGTAAAACAGAAGAAGATATCATTCAGTGCCTGGAAGGATTAAACATTTAAATGTTTGGGAAGAAAGAGCGCTTTTTGGCGCTCTTTCTTCCCTCCTGAACAGAGACGGATATTTCAGTTGTGAAAGGTAAAAATAATTCGCACTAATTGTTATGCAATATAAGCAGATTTCTCTGCGATAGGTTAAAATAAAAGAAAAAACTTTATCGCAGAGGAGTTATATATGGGACGTGAACAGGATAGAATCAGAAAAAA